>JBAUGL010000029.1:0-61088 GCA_049679665.1 Pyrinomonadaceae bacterium
GATTTGGGACAACGGTACGAATTCAAAAAAACGCTTGATCACATTCGGCAAGGTCGGCTGACTGAACCCGAATTGAGCGACGGCATAGGGTTCGATGCGGCGCTTATTGCATTTTCGGACGGTCGAAAACTGCTGATTATACCCAATACCAAGTCGAACCAAGGTGCAAGCGAAATGGTCGACAGTTCACTGGTAGAATTTGATCATTTGAAGGACAAGCAGGTCACGGTAAGACAGATCGGTCTACTAACGTTGGGAGTGCTGACGTTTTTGCTCATATTTGCATCATCGTGGACGGCATTTTATATTGCCCGAGGGCTAACCGTTCCGATCAAGGCACTTGCCGAAGGCGCAGACGAGATCGCCCGGGGTAATTTCAGCCATCGTGTCGACGCGTTCGCCGAAGATGAGATAGCACTATTGGTTTCGACGTTTAACGCGATGTCGGAAAGGCTGGAAGAGAACTCTGCCGAACTTCGTGAACGGCGAAAATACATTGAGACCGTGCTTCAAGCGCTGCCGACCGGAGTGGTCTCGCTCGATACCAGTAATCGGATCAGTACCATCAATAAGGCTGCTGCCGGCATCTTGGGGCTCGAAGAAGGTGATTTTCTTGGAATCAAAATGGATCATCTGGTCGGTGACGAAAACCTTGACGTTTTGAACAGGTTGATCGCGCGATCTAAACGTGTCGGTCATGCCTCGGAGCACACGGTGCTGACGCGAAAACTTGCGGATGGGAACACCGAGATCGATCCTGGGTTGCCAGTAGCTATATCTGCGACTGGCTTGCCCGACCAGAACGGTGCCGTTCTTGTAATTGAAGATCTTTCGGAGCTTATTGCGGCCCAACGCGCTTCGGCCTGGCGCGAGGTTGCACGCCGCATGGCTCACGAGATCAAGAATCCGCTTACACCTATCCAACTTTCTGCCGAACGGATCGCGAAAAGGTTTGTTGGACAATCGCCATCTGTCGTTAGCTCATCGGACACCGCGTCGTCGAACCGTTCAAGGGATAACGGACAAATGACTAAAGTGATCGATGAAAGCACCTCGACGATACTTCGTGAAGTTCAATCGTTGAAATCGATGGTTGATGAGTTTTCACGCTTTGCACGTCTGCCCGATATAAAACCGCTACCCGGGGATCTGAACGAGATAATTCGCAAAGTTCTAACGTTGTATAGGGACCGCCTTCCAGACATTAAGATATTAGAGAATTTATCGGACGATCTGCCGGAGACTTCGATAGACGCAGAACAGATAAAGCGTGTCTTTGTTAACCTTATTGATAATGCTGTCGAAGCATTCAGCGGCATTCAGGGGGAGAAGTCGATCTCGATCACGACACGACGCGATACTGCACGAGACATCGTCGTCGCGGAGGTTGCCGATAACGCAAAGGGGATCGATCCGGGCGATCTGCAAAAATTGTTTCAGCCATATTTCTCAACCAAAGGACGTGGTACCGGACTTGGACTTGCCATCGTTCACCGGATCGTTAGTGATCACCGAGGAAAGATAAAGGTCGCTGCCAGCCAACCTAAAGGCACGAAATTTATTATCGAACTACCTGCCCTGGGGTAAGTTTTATTTAAAAAGCGAAATTGATTTTCAATAGTCGGCAGGCAAGCTTAAAATAATCTCTAATGCCCAATTCGATCCTGATAGTTGACGATGAACCCGGTATTCGCGACACGCTTCGCGGCGTGTTGGAGGATGAGGGGTTCGACGTTGAAACCGCTGCTTCGGGTGAGGACGCGTTAGCTATAGTGGAAAAACAGGGATTTGCCTGCATTCTGCTGGATATTTGGCTCGGTGACGGTGTCGATGGATTGGATACGCTCGCAACTCTTCGTGACAAAGGGAACGATTCCGCTGTGGTAATGATCTCCGGTCATGGCAATATCGAAACCGCCGTCCGGTCGACCAAACTCGGCGCTTTTGATTTCATCGAGAAACCACTCAGTCTCGAACGAACTATCGTCACCGTCAAGAATGCTGTCAAACAACATGAGCTCGAGCGGGTTAACGCACAGCTCAAGCAGGACTTAGCTGACGAGTATGTTATGATTGGCGACTCGATTGCGATGCGTGCTCTTCGAAAACAGATCAGTATCGTCGCACCATCAGATGGCAGAGTACTGATCTCAGGCGAAAGCGGTACTGGAAAGGAACTCGTTGCTCGCGCTATCCATGCCCAATCCAGACGAAAGTCCGCTCCTTTCGTCGAAATAAACTCCGCTGCGCTCCCCGAGGAACTGGTAGAGTCGGAATTATTCGGGCACACGAAGGGCGCCTTTTCTGGAGCTGCTAGAGCCAAGAAGGGTAAATTTGAGGTCGCCGATGGAGCAACGCTTTTTCTTGACGAGATCGGCGATATGTCACCTAGGGTGCAGGCGAAGATATTAAGGGTATTAGAGGAACAGCGTTTTGAAGCTGTCGGCAGCAATACGCCGGTGAGGGTAGATGTTCGTGTCATCTCAGCGACAAACAAACGTCTCGAAGAACTGATCGAAAATGGTAATTTCCGACACGACCTGTTTTATCGTCTGAACGTCATTCCGTTTCAGATTCCGCCGCTTCGCGAACGCATCGAGGATATCCCGATGCTTGTCGAATATTTTAATCGGAAATTTTCGCTGGAGTACGGAAAGAAACCGAAGACGTTCACTGACAATGCGCTAGTAGCTCTCCAAAACCATATTTGGCTTGGCAATATTCGCGAACTAAAGAATACGATCGAACGCGTAGTCATAATGACCGGCAAGATCAAGATCGAGGCCAGGGGCCTT
Source organism: Pyrinomonadaceae bacterium (assembly GCA_049679665.1). Lineage (GTDB taxonomy): Bacteria > Acidobacteriota > Blastocatellia > Pyrinomonadales > Pyrinomonadaceae > OLB17. The sequence goes on from JBAUGL010000029.1 coordinate 2,796, forward strand.
CCGGACTTTGGCAGCGAGGAGAGGCCGTCATCAACCTTCCGCTTTCCAACGTTTAAAGACGCGACGGATGCGTATCAACGCGAGTATATTCTTCACAAACTGACAGAGTTCGATGGCAATGTCACTCGAGCAGCAGAAGATATGGGTGTCGATCGGAGCCATCTATATCGACGAATGAAGAACCTCGGGATTCAAGGCAAACAATAGAACGGGCTACGGGCTCAAGGTTACCCTTTTCCTTCCTCAGCTTTTCTTTTCTGACGGCCAACAATTTCGTTGACGTGCCATAAAGGAATATGGTATTTTCGCGGCACAGAGAAGTTCTCCGAAGGTTGAAATGTACTTGGCTTCTTGTTCGAGTATCTTCGGAGCGGAGCGGTTACAAGTCCTTCGATAATGCCCGTAAAATGAGGAGATTGTGAAAAATGAATGCCCCTAAGTTCCCAAGGAATGTTTGCAGAGTTTTCTACCAACCTGATTTGTACCTCCGAGTTTTTGCATTGACCCTGATATTTTTTGTTTACGGTATCCCGCTTTTGGCGCAGGGCAATATCAGTGGCAGCTTTGTCGGAAGTGTAACGGAGAAAGGAACTAACGCGAAAATTCAAGACGCGACGGTAATATTCCGGAACCTGGACACTGGATCTCAGACTGCGACGAGATCCGGTAATGACGGTCAGTTCTCGAAAACGTCGCTTCCGCCGGGAGTTTATGAGATCGAGGTACGGGCCGATGGTTATTTGCCTGAGAAAAAAGTCCAAACCCTATATGCGACCAGGCCGAATGACGTAGTTCCGGTTCCGTTCGAATTATCGCGGACGGCTGGCGGTCCAATAGATCCATCCATTCCGGTGATTACGACTCCAACACCAGCACCGTCCACCACAGCTGCGGATAATTCTCAGCAGGATCGAGCGGTCACCGACGAAGATCAAACGATCGGCCTCAATCCACGACGAGGCGGCGCTTTCGATATGCGCAACGTTCGCGGCCTTCCATTGGGCGGAACTACGCTTACACGAACGTTCGACGAGCTCGCATTCTTTGTACTTGGCGTAAATCCGCCGCCGCAAGCGATTGGCAATACGGTCGGGCCCGGAATTGGAGGCGGGATAGGAACATCGGGTCAATTTTCGGTAAACGGACTTCGATCTAGGGCTAATAATTTCACCGTCGATGGTTCCGACAATAATGACGAGGACATCGGAGTTCGCCGGCAAGGATTTTTCACACTTGTCCCTCAGCCGATCGAATCGATACAGGAATTTCAGATTATCACGCTTCTTGCACCCGCGGAATTTGGGAGAAATCTGGGAGGGCAGGTTAATGCAATATCGCGATCCGGCGGAAACCGTTTGAGGGGATCGATCTTTGGGCTTGGGAACGCCGACTTCTTAAACGCCCGAAATTTTTTCGACAACGCGGATGGCGATATCACAACGTCTCTGCAGGGGATACAGGTTGACGGCACTTCGGTTCCGGTATTTCAGGACGGACAGGAAGTACAGGTTTTCAACGACGCCGGCGAGAAAGATGAATTTTCGCTATTGCAGGGTGGGATCGCGATCGGCGGCCCGATCGTTAAGAATCGACTATTTTTCTTTGTTTCCGGAGAAGGACAGTTTATGAACGGCTCAAATGAGCGTCATTTTGCTGTTCCGACCGTTGAGGAGCGCGGGATCTTCGGGACCGGAGCGCAAGGCTTTATTGGAGACGCAGGCAACGGTCAAGTGTTTCCATTATTCGCAACAGCCTTCAGAAGTGAAGCGGTTTATAGCCTTTTTCCGTTTCCTAACGATCCGACTGGTGTCTATGGACGCAACACCTATACCGAGGCCCTTTCAACCGACGCCCACGGTCTGATGTTGTCTAGCAAAGCAGACTGGAACGCTTTTAGGATCAATAATAATCAGCAGATGTTAACGGTCCGTTATAACTATACCGACGACGAGCGAGATCTGACGGACGTTGGCGGCGCACTTTTTTCGGCTATTCGCCCACTCGTTCGGACTGACAATTTTTCGTCATATTTGACCGGCGGATTGACAGCGAATGTCTCCAACGAGCTTCGGTTTTCGTATGGACGCACGCGGCTAAGGTTCGACGATCTTGGTAACGATTTTTTGCGGCCGTCCAGATTGCTTAATGAAACCGAGGATACAAGGTTCCTTCTGAGCTCACAATATTTTTCGAATAATACAATTGCTAGATGTGCGGGCCGGCCACCGTGCTCGCGCTCGACCTTGGATCTCCCTTCCGGGGTCGATTTTCTTCGCGCCTTTCGAGGCGACGGCCGCCCCGCAAACACCGAGGATTCTGATCTTGGATATATAGGGCAAATAATAATTGGTGGATTTAGTCCGGTTGGCGTTGACGTTTTCAATTTTCCCCAAGAGCGCACAAACGACACCTTCCAATTTGCGGATACCTTGCGTTGGCAGTTCAACGCCAATGGCCGGCATGGCTTGGCGGTAGGAACCGACATACGACGTGTCTTCTTGAAGAGCGATCTGCCAAGAAATTCTCGTCCACTTGTTACATTTTATGGTGCGTTGGGGACAGATGGGCTTTTATACAGTCCAGCAGACCTTGCGGCCGTTGGGGCGGCGACCGGTTTTTTCCAAACGCTCGTTTTGCCTGGCAGCGACGCTAAGATCAATCTGAGTTACAACCAACTAAACTTTTTTGTTCAGGACGACTGGAGAGCAGCCTCGAATTTGAGTTTCAATCTCGGACTTCGTTATGAACTTAATACAACACCCAAGGAAGCCGACCAAAAAATCGAAAATACCTTTGGCCTCTCACTTCCTTCGTTTCTTTCGGGGTTAAACCAATTCATCGACGGAAGGACCAGCATTTACGACACCGATAAGAATAATTTTGCTCCACGCGTTGGGGTTGCATATGCGCCGAGTTCGAACACCGTAATTCGGGGCGGATTCGGAATGTATTTCGATCAGATACTGGGTGCAGTGGTAAGTCAGTCGCGAAACGTTTACCCAACGTTTACCACTGCAAATTTTGGCGGCGGGGTTTTGACCGATAATGGTGGAATATTCACCTTTTTTAACCCTAGAGACGCAATTTTCGATCCATCAAACGGGTTCGTTTGCAATTTTGCAGACATCCTCTTTGGAGTTCGCGTGCCATGCGCCTCGCCGGATGAAGGCAGCATATTTCTGATACAACCCGGCACTCTGAATACGATTAACCCTGCGCTTACGCCCGCACAGGTTCAGGTGGCGCTGCAGGATCTTTTCAATCTATTCCCTTCGAACGAGGACCTTCCCGGTAGTTCATTCGGGATCACGATACCGACTCGGCAACTCGATACGCCTTACTCATATCAGTATTCAATTGGTATTGAACACCAATTGTTCCGCAATACGTTTGTGTCCGCGGCTTACGTTGGCACGAGCGGACGCGATCTCCTTCGTTTTACGACTCCAAACCTCGGCAGCAACTACGTCGCGCTTGTCGATGGGATCTTTTTTGACGATGTTAACTGCGACGGTACTGACGAAAACATAGGATTTTGTGAGCCAATAACACTTGGTACAACAAATTCACCGTCGAGGTCAGTTGGGAACGTAGGCGCTATTAATCAATTCGAAACGACCGGACGTTCACGCTACCACTCATTGCAGCTCGAACTTCGGGGGCGGTTGGCGCAGACCTTCCAATATCGTGCTAATTACGCATACGGTCGCGTGAAGGATGATGTTTCTGATGTTTTTGATCTCGCGGGCGCCTTTTCTCTGCCCCAGAATAGCGTGAATTTTGCCGGAGAATATGCGTTTGCAAATTTCGATGTACGGCATCGGTTTACATACAATTTTCTTTACGATACGCCTGAACTGACGGATAGCAACGGTTTGGTTCGGTTCATACTTGGCGGTTGGCAGATCGCGGGAACAGGTAAATTCAACACCGGACAGCCGTTCACGGTAAACACCGTCTTTGACGTAAATCAGGATGGAAATCTAACGGATCGCTTAGACAATACTCAGCAGATAACTGAAACAGATGACCGCAGCCGACCGCTGCAAGTTTCCGGAGATTTGATTTCAATGTTGGCCCCGTTTGGAACGGACGGCGCCGTTCCGCGCAATAGCTTTCGTGCTGGTAGCGTGTTGGATCTCGACCTCACATTCGCGAAACGCTTTAAATTCCAGGAGGATCAGGACTTTCAGTTTCGAATAGATGTGTTCAACTTTATTAACCGAGCTAATTTCGGTGTGCCGGTGCGGTTTCTCGAATTCCCGTCGTTTGGCCGAGCAACCGAGACGATTACGCCAGGAAGACGTATCCAGTTTATGTTGAGGTATAATTTCTGACCTTCGACAGACACTATGACAATTGGCGATGTTCAAATTCTCGCCGGGAACCGCTCCCGCAGCAGGCGTTTCTCCGTTAGGCCGCATCTCATCATCTATGACTTTTAAACGTAACGTGCAACTTGTCAGCGCTGTTGTGTTCGCTTCCGCACTTATCTGCCTATCGCCAGCCTTGTCAATCGCACAATTCGGCGTTCGCGTTCCGATAAAGTCAGCCGCGAGGAATCCAACGCCGACCGTTAGAAGGACGGTTGTTAGGCGAAGGCCGGTAATTATTCAGAAAGTCAACAATGTGGTGCGAACTAAGGTCGAGCGTGTTCGCGTCAGTAATTTAAGCGTCATTACCGAACCAGGTGCAAAGGTAATGCTCGCCTCATTGGCAAGGGCGGGAAAGCTAGTACGCCCGATCGTCGCCGATAGTAAAGGCAATGCTATATTCGAGGAATTAGCTCCGGGTAATTATTCGATCTCCGCTTCAAAAGCCGGTTTTGATACTCAGGAGCAGGACCTCGTTAAGATCGCCCCTCAAAAGCCACACGTATTGGACTTGGCTCTAGTGCCGATCACCTACAAGCTAAAGATCGAAACGAACCTTAGCGATGGTGAAGTGCGATACGCCCAAGCTGTAAAGAAGGGTGTTGACGCCAAGGGATCGATCATTTCGGATGAGATCGGCAACTATTGTATCGTAAAGATCGAAAGAAACGGCCAAGCGGTGATCCCCGACCTTAAGGATGGCTATTACAATTTAGACATTCGTCCGTCGGCGCTTGAATACGACCCGGTTCTGGTCGGAGTCGATGTTCCGGAAGACACCGAACAGGAAGACGATAAAGCTTCGGGAGAAACGAAAACATTCGAGATCGTGCTAGAAAAAAAGATCAGTCGAGAGACTTTCGGCTCAGCTTGGACGAAGGATGAATGGACGATGCCGGCCAACTGGTCCCTGGACCGAGGGATGAAGGTTAGAGATTCGATCGGTGTCGCTCTCCCGCGAAATGAGCAGTATCGATACTATACAAATTTCGAAATGATAAGTGACGTCAAATTGAACGATGGCGGCACCGTCGGCTTTGCGTTAAGGGCAGTCGATATACAAAACTACTATCTGGTTCAAATTTCTGGCGCCAGGGCCGCCGAACCTAATGTCGCGAAAGCATACGTAGTTCGAAACGGTGAATCGCAGCAGATCTTTTCAGTTTCCACGACCCCGTTTGCATCGGCAATTGCTTCTAAAAACGGATTCCGGGTGATGATCAAGGGTGATGACAAAGGATTTCGGGTTTCGATCGACGACAGCGATACCGGAATCCGTGAGGCCGTTGGAATAATCATTGACCGTGACAACACATTTCGGAAGGGAGCCGTCGGGATCGCATCTCGCGGCCGGTCAAATTTTGAAGTGAAATACTTTCAGGTTTGTCCGTCATCCTGTCGGTGACCCGCGAGATTCTTCACCCAATAATCAAGTACGAGCCAACTTAGCATATAGTAGTATTATATATTTTGCGCCTTGGTACCCGAACCGGGGTTACGGCAATGAAAGAATGTACAAAATGCCGACGATGCTACACGGACGACATCAGTATTTGTTCGCTCGATAGTCAAACTCTGTCGTTTACGATCGCCGGAGGTACAACGATCAGTGATCGATACCTGCTGGAAAGTCGATTGGGCCAGGGTGGGATGGGTGTCGTTTTTAAGGCGAAACATAAATTCCTCAAATCGCTACACGCTGTAAAGATCATCCTGCCGAGCTTGGTTGATGATGATCGGTCGTTACTCGTACGATTCCGTCAGGAAGCTATTTTAGCTGCCTCAATCGACCATCCAAATGTAATTCGTGTAACTGACTTCGGTGTCGAGAACGACATAATGCCGTACCTCGTTATGGAGTATGTTGACGGCACATCTTTATCAAGGTATCTAGTCGAAGATAGGCCGCTACCGCTCAATCAGGCATATGGTCTTTTCCTGCCGGCGGCGCTTGGTGTTTACGAAGCTCATCGAAAAGGAATTGTTCATCGCGATCTTAAGCCCCAGAATATTATGGTCCAGCGCAACCTTCCTCTTAGGAAAGCGGTCAAAGTATTAGATTTCGGGCTTGCAAAGATCAAATCGGCCGAGTCCTTTCCGTCCCTTATTCAGGCCAAGACGCTAAAGATCCTCGGGTCACCACCGTATATGTCCCCTGAGCAATGGTCAGGTGAAGAGGTTGACCACCGTACGGATATTTACGGTTTGGCAGTGATATTTTTTCAGATGCTGGCGGGTAGGCTTCCGTTTCAGGCGGACTCGATGCCCGCAATGATGTATCAGCATCTAACGGTTACTCCGCCTACCGCCGCATCTTTGGGAATATCGGTGTCTGGCGGTATCGATGACATCATTCAAAAGGCTCTAAAAAAAGATCCGGGTGATCGTTACGATTCAATAGAGGCGATGCTATTTGAATTGGGGCAGGCGATGGAGCGTTCAGAAGGGTTCCGTCTCGCGAATGCGAATACTGAATACCTCATACCGCCCAAACCGAGTCATTCAAGAATTGCGGATACGGCTGAAACAGCACCGCCTCCGCTGTCAGATTCACAAAAAGAACGCTTTTATACTTACTTTGATTCACTCGATCGGCCTGAACTCATTGCTGATGGTCCGTTGGCTCATGAATTCCTCGAGGCTCAGGACCGCGCCGAGAAAGCGAAAACCCAGGCGGTCAGGGCGGATCAACTTGTACAGGAGCTTGTCGAAGCCCAAAAGCAAGCAGAGGCCGCTCAGGAAAAAGCTGTTCAGGCAAAGCAGCAGATAGAGGCTGACATACGTCGGCAGGTCGAATCAGAAATGGAACGAATGGTGGCCGACGAGCGGGCCAAGCATGAAGCTGAAGCTCGTCGATTAGCTGCCGAAGTCGAAGCTCGTAAAAATGCCGAAGAACGAGCGAATAATCTTGCACAAACCGCGCTCGAGGCCCAGCAGGTGGCCGAAACCGAACGACAGAAGCGTGAGGTGGAGGCGCAGCAGCGAGAGCTTCACGAGGGCGTTCGGCGTCAGGCAGAGATCGCTGCACATCAGTTGGCCGAACAGGTGGCTGATGCGAAGAGAAAGTATGAGGAAGCAAGAAACGTAGCCGCACGTGAAGCACGTTTTCGCACCGAAGCCGAAGCAAAACGGCAAAAGGTCGAAAGTGAACTGCAGGAAGTTGCTAAGTACGAGGCCGAGCAGAGACTATACATCGAGGCCGAAGCAAAAAAACAGATAAAGGAACAAGCGGACAAGTTTGAAAAAGAGGCTCTTGCTGCGCATAAACGATTGGAAGAGGCCCGGTTGCTTGCGGACTTTGAGTCACAGAAACGGGAACAGGCTGAAGCCGCGATGCTGCACGCCGAAAGTGAAGCAAAGCGTTTGGGCGAGGAGATAGTTGAAGTTCAGAGACAGATGGAAGAAATGCAGCAGCATATTACGGCGGACAGCCAAAGCCGGAGTGCCAGCTTGCGCGGCGTTGATTCGTCTGAAATTCGTACGATGGAGCCTTCTCGGCTCAATGATTCGGCATCTTCCATGCGAATAACAAGATCTGGTTCGTTACATCCGATAACCATTGATGACAGTGCTAGGAACCTTGTAACGACAGATCAAGTGCCGACAAAACGATTGACCTTGTGGCCACTGCTGATCGGAGCCTTGTCCGTATTGCTGATCTTCGGCGGTGGATTGACCCTTTATTTTCTGATGTCGGGTGACTCGACCGAAAACGATCCCGAAAATAGGAAGATCGTAAGACCGGAAGGCAGTCCCCCACCGACGGTGCCGCCGCCCGCGGTCGCTCGGGAAATGGTTTTGGTCCAAGGTGGTAATTTTCAGATGGGCAGAAGTGATATTGACGACAAGATGGATGCGGAATGGGGCAATCAATTTCCGGCACATTCAGTGCCTGTAGCCACTTTTCATATTGATAAGACTGAAACTACGAACGAGCAGTACGCCGAATTTGTAAAAGTCGCCAACTTCACACCGCCCGCGTACTGGAAGGACGGGAAACCGCCGGACGGGGAAGGATCGTTGCCCGTGACCGATGTCTCATTGTCCGACGCGAAAGCTTATGCCGGTTGGATCTCGAAAAAAGAGAACCGCATTTGTCGCTTGCCTACCGAAGAGGAATGGGAGTACGCGGCGAGGAACGGACAAAGGCAAACAAGTTTTCCGTGGGGTGACGACTGGCGCGAAGATGTTGCTAAGTTGAACGGCAGGGCAGTTTCAGTAGGTACGTCAGCGGATGAAACTCTGGTCGGGGGCGTGAAAGATATGTTAGGCAATGTGTCCGAATGGACGATGTCGGAATACAGTCTTTACAAAGGCCATCCCGGTAACATAACTCGCGATAGGAAGTATATCTCTGTCCGCGGATTTAACTGGAATACTCCCGCTAGATTGCTTAGGAAGCCGAATTGGCTTACAACATTTCGAAACCCAGTCCCCAGTGACGAAAAATTTGCGTTTTTGGGATTCAGGCTCGTATGCGATTCTTAGAAAAGCGTCTATATCTGGCTCCGGCCGGAACTTGACACGACGACGCGAGCTTTGTAGTCTAGGTATTCGCTTTTTGCACCCGTAGCTCAGCTGGATAGAGTACTTGACTACGAATCAAGGGGTCGCATGTTCGAATCATGCCGGGTGTACCATTTACCTTCTCTACAAGAAAAAATTCATCATCGCCAGCATTGAATCGCAGAACATAAGATAGTTGGGTATATTTTTGACTTGATCTTCTCTATTTTGCGAAATAACCGGGCCGGGTTCTTGAAATAAGATCCGTATTGTTCACTTCGAGTTTTATCGAGCGCCATTTGCCGTCTCGTTTGGCGTTCTCCGGCTGGTACTCGATCGTGTAAAGTGTCCGCAGATCGGCCGCTACAAGCGCGTACAACCGTCCCATTTCCTCTAGGCGGTGTATTGTATTTAGCATTCCGCCAGTGCGATCTGCTACGATCTGGAGCCTCGCTCTGGCCGCCCCGAACATCGCCAATTGTCGCGGTGTGGGATCCGCAAGCTTCTTCGGGTCGCCGGTAGGAAGCGCGAGTGGGTAGATCGTTACTCCTTGTTGATCTGACTTTTCCAATACACTTGTAAGTATCTTACTGCGTTCGGGTTTGAGCGCGAGCGCGACCTCCTCGTCTGTTAATTTATCCAACATATCGCGGTCTATGTTTTGCATCTCGGTGTCGACCCCATCGGTCAATACGATGATCGCTTTCCGTCGGTTTCCTTCTCTTGCAAGCTTGTCTAATGAGAAATCGAGAGCACGATAAAGCCGCGTCTTTCCGCGGCCGTTCGCTACCTCGATCGAATTAGCGATCGAACGGCGATTTGTCGTGAAGTCATTCAAAAGATTGATCTTATCGTAAAACTCGACGATCGCGACACGATCATCGAGCGACAACGCATCGATAAACCGAAAGGCCGATTGCCGGATCACCTGCCGAAAGCCAAGCGTTGATCCGCTCATATCCAGAAGCATTACTACGCTGAACGGGCGGTCGGAGGGCTCAAACCTCGATATTTCCTGCTTTACCCCGTCTTCAAAAATGGTAAAATCACTTTGCGCAAGTCGTGTTATCGGGCGGCCGATGTTATCCACCACCCCGACGTTAAGCCGGACAATACTTGAATCGACAACAACTGGGTCTTCGGTTTGGGCTGAGACCGTAAAGATCCCGAAGAATAGGATCAAAAAAGTCGGTATGATTTGCTTAAAAAGTCCCATAATAAATATTATCAATCAGACGCGATTTGTTGGAACCCAGTTGCATATTCCGGTTGAATGGAAAAATCTTTAACACTAACCAGCCTTATTGGATTATAATAACTTTTTACCTGAAATACTTAATTCAAACAGGGTAGATTGTGTTTCCCGGTCGGTCGTAAGGATGTTCGGCAATGATCTATTGTCCAAAATTTTGTTGCGAATGCGGTGAGAAGATTGAGCGGATCGAATGGAAATTGTGGACGAGCCGTCGTTTTTGTGATCTTTGCGTTACCGAACATCCGATGCATGGCCCGCTGCCTCTAACCATCGCAGCAGTCATTATGTTCGTTGCCGTATTTGGTGCAGGAAGCTATTTTAGCGGACCACCTGCTCAATCGCGGAGCCTGATTCGCAGATCGTCGACCCAGGCCGATATTGCACCGAATCGAACAAGCGAAAAACAGCAGGCAACGGAACCGGTAGGGGTTCAATCTCAACCTAGTTCACCGAATAAACTTGCGGACGCGGCAATATTAAAGTCGGGTAATTTGCCAAAACAATCGAGCGAACCAATTAAAAAAACCGTGACTCCGACGGCGTACTTTTGTGGCGCTATGACAAAAAAGGGAACACCCTGTTCGAGAAAGGTAAGGAAAAAGGGCCGATGTTGGCAGCATCTTAAGAGCGAGTCTGACGGTGACACTGAAACGGGAGATAAGGACGTCCGATAACGCGCTGTACTTTGCATCGTTTTGAGACTGATTGAGAATGTTGATCGAAGGTCAGTCCATGATTGAAGTTTCATGTTATTTGATACAAAATTAGACTCTCGAAACTTTATGGCTTGAACGGGGCGAACCAAACGATGAAACCTTTAGGGCCCAATACTTTAATTCAGAATCGATACCTTATCGTTCAGCTCATTGGTAAGGGCGGGATGGGCGAGGTTTATCTCGCAGTTGATCAGCGTCTCGGAAGCGCGATTGCGCTTAAACGTACTTTCTTTGCTGACGATGCGATGCTAGGCAGTGCATTTGAACGAGAAGCAAAGATCCTTGCCCGTCTTCGGCACCCGGTCCTTCCTAAAGTAAGTGACCATTTCACCGAAAACGATGAGCAATACCTTGTGATGGAGCATATTGCCGGTGACGACCTTTCGAAGCGGCTCGAGATATCACAAAAGCCATTTCCGGTCACTTGGGTAATGTATTGGGCGGATCAGCTTCTAGATGCCTTGTCGTACTTGCATTCGCACGAACCGCCGATCCTTCATCGGGACATAAAGCCCCAAAACTTGAAATTGACCGACGAAAACCATGTTGTGCTTCTCGATTTCGGGCTGTCGAAGAACACAACTGGTCAGACCAACATATCCAGCGTAGGCTCGGGAAGTGTCGTCGGATATACTCCGCATTATGCCCCGATGGAGCAAATTCGTGGTACCGGCACCAAACCGCGTAGTGATATTTACTCTCTTTCGGCAACGCTCTATCAATTGATGACAAACGTGGTTCCGGCGGACGCTTTGACACGCGCTGACGCTTTGTTAAATCACGACGCGGATCCACTGCTTCCCGCGGCGAGTCTGAATCCTGAGATTTCGACGATAGTTTCGGCTGTTTTGGCGAAGGGTCTTCAGGTTAGTCAAGAAAAGCGCTACTCGACTGCGGTTGATATGCAGAAAGCACTTCGGCAGGCATTTTCGACAATGCAGGACGGAATGTCTGCCCGGGCTATTTCTTTTGATTTTGAAAGTAAACCGTCAGAGGTTCTTGGACCTTCGACATCTCAGTCTCTGCCTGCACCGGCGTTTCCAAACCTCGAAATTATCCCAGATTCTACGTCGGCCGCGGCCGTGACAAGCCTCGTTGATGGCCCGGCAACGAGCGATCAATTAAGTGGTAGCTCACCGCCGCAATCCTACGTTAAAACCGAAGTGATTCTTGCGGACGATCGACCTTGGGCATCGGAATTGTCAAGCACTGAGTCAAATTATGGCGATCAAACGCCAACCGTGGATGGGTCTGTTTCGCCCATTGCGTCTGGCAACGAAGAATCTGGTACTTTTCCAGACGAAACGTTGCCGTATTTCTCGCCGGTCTTAGAAAGTGAGCCGGCGGAAGTTGTCGAGTCGCCGGATGCACCAGAGTATTCGACTTCGCCGAATGCGGAATCGAATTATGATACGATTGCGACGTTTACCCCAACTGATTACGCGGCAAAGGCGGACATTTATTCATCGAACGACGCTAATACTCCGCCGCCAGCCTACACCGCGGTGTCTAGGGAGAAAAAATCCTCAAAGACGCTGGCGGTAATGGGCGGTATCGGGGCCGTTGTTCTGCTCGCATTGGTGGCCGCAGGTGCTGGATTTTTCATATATAATAATTATTTCGCGGGCGGTTTGTCCGAACAATCGACTCCGTCGCCGAGCGTGGAAGCATCAGCATCACCGGAGCCAACTCTCGCTGGTGATATTGATACAAATGTTAATCTCGAGGGGAATGTAAATGCAGAATTGCCTCCGACAAACACGAACTCTGGCAACGCGGAGACGGTGGAGCCTACTCCTGCTATTTCTCCTGCCGAAGACACGAACCAAGGGGTAACGGTCACGCCTAGATCGACACCGGCAGTATCCAGAAGAACGCCAGCTAAAACTGTTACTAGAACCCCCCCCCGACGAACCTCGACGCCTGTTAAGCCGATCGCGAAGCCGTCGATTCTGCAATAGCGGGTAATTAAACGATGAATAGAAGTACCATTAAAACGATCGTCATTTTTGTATCGATAGTTATTGTCATTTCCGTGACCGCATCGAACGCTTTTTCCCAGGGTGGTCGAAAGTCACGCCGTGTTCAACAGCTTGAACAGCAAGCAGGCAGAGCGTACCTTCAAAAGGACTTCCGTCTTGCGATCGAACGTTATGCTGAGGCGATCGTGTTATTGCCAACAAATCCTGATGCTCATTTTTGGAAGGGAAATGCGCATCATTTTCTTCAGCAAAATGACCTCGCTTTAAGCGAGCTCGATGAGGCGTTTAAGCAAGGTCACTCGCCCTTGGATATTTATAAGGTTCGTTGGAGTGTAGGTTTCGCTCGAAAAAACTACGATGCGGCACTTTCCGATGTTATTGACGGACTAAAACTCGAACCTACCAACAACTTGTTTTTAATTGGGGCTGGCGATATTTATCTCGCAAAAGGGGCCCTTCCTGAAGCCTTGGCTTCATATCAACGGGCCCTCGTCGCCGACCCGAATAATGCTGATCTCCATTACCAGGTCGCCGAGGTGCATTCCAGGACCGGGGACGCCGACGCTCAACTAGCGTCCGCGAAGATGGCAATTTCAAAGAACACTCGATTTCTCGGTGAAGCCTTGTTTTTGCTGGGTGACGCCCACCAAAAACGACGGGAAATGGATGATGCGATCGACGCCTACACCAAAGCGCTTCAATCGAAACCGGATATCTATCTTGCCTACCGCAAGCTTGCAACGTTGTACGCCGGGCAAAGTCGATTCGACGAGGCGATCGACATCTCAAACCAGGCCCGCAAACAGTTTCCAGGCGACGGCTATATCTATACGGACATCAGCTGGTATTACAGTCTTGCCAATCGTCATGAAGATGCGGTGCAGGCCGCTTTGGCTGGCGTCCGGTATCTTCCTCCTGAATTACAGTACCTTGCATATACAAACTTGTGCCGAGCGTATAACGATACAGCCAAGTATCAATCGGCTGTAAGCGCCTGCAATACATCGCTCCGTTTAAATTCGAGCGACGGTGAGGCACAATATTATCTCGGACGGGCTTTTGAGCTTTTAGGAAAACCCGAAGAGGCTTCGAAATATTACAACAAGGCGGTTCCGCTATTGATGTCCCACGCGGCTAAGAATTCGGAATCTTCTGACGCATATTATTTGCTTGGTAATGGATATTATTCCGACAACCAAATGGAAAAGGCTGCGCAGGCTTATACTAGGTGTTTGGAACTTAGCCCGCGTTTCGTAAAAGCCATATTTAACCTTGGAGTCACGCGAGTGGCGCAAAGGAACAAGGCGGCCGCGATGGAACAGTATAATAATCTCTTGCCTCTTGATCGTGCGCTTGCCCAAAAGCTAAAGGCCGAGATCGATAAGCTTTAGTAGCGAGAGTTTTGATAGAAAATGGCCGGTGTGAGCGCTTAGGTGCCTATTCCCGTCGAACTCGTTCTTAACACCGGGTCCGTTTTTCACAGTGTGCGACGCCTCCGGGTGCTTTCCCGTATATTCACATCAACACTTTGTATTCGGAGCACGACCCGGATCGTTTCTGAGCGCTGATCCAGGTCTGCTGTAACGAACGGGGCATGTGCAGCGTTAAAATTGAGGGCCTTGGCCAGTTCGTCGACCGTTTTTCGATCGTCGGACGGCTCAACCACCTCGGCGATCTCCGCACTTCCGTTCCTATACACATCAGCGATCACGACGACTTCGTCGCTGCTCGGGTTGCGTCCAATGAATGATTCCGTAAGAGAGATCAGCGCCCCGCTGGGATTGACGCTGGGCGACTCGCCGCCGACTGATTTACGCGACAACGCGAACTCTGCCGCTGTTGGAACTTGGGTGGCTCTGACGCCGGATGATCGGGTCGTGGCCATGGGCGTTGAGCGAGACGGGGGAAATGCCATTGGTCTTTCCATTACATCTGCGCCCGCAGACAACAATCTTATCAATGAAAATGCGGCAATGAGTGAACACAATGCCCCGGCTCCGGACGGCAATAGCCATAAGCGGAGCCAATTCGGGCGTTTTTTTGACAACGGAACAAGGTCGATCGCTTCGCTAATGTATGAACTTTCCGCGACTCTTGTACGCACCGAGTCCAGCACCCACGTAGGAACCTCTTTGCGAGCCATCGAGCGAAGGTCGGTTCTAAGCATCCTAAATTCATCGAGCCGCTCACGACAGAGCGGACACTTGCTTAAATGCCGGTCAACGTCGATATCGTCCACCGACGCAGCTTTTGCATCGCTGTAAATCGCAAGTTCAGTCCTAAAGTCTTGACAGTTCATTTATTTTCTAGAACCATGACGCTTCAAATTCTGATCGAATAACCGACTGACCCCGGCTGCTTCTCATCCGGAAAAGCAACGCGTCGTTGATGAATATTCCCCGATCCACCAAACCCCTCTTTCAAGGCTGCTGGTCCTCTCAAAAATCGCGGCCGGATCAACAAATATGACTCAACTCTCGTTATCTTCGACCTTTGGCTTGGCACCGTTTCGCTTCGTCTTCAAAGATTAAACCGGGGCGAGTCGATCATCCGATCAATTGTCAAAAATCCTTAAGCGTTCGACGGAGTTCGTCTCGTCCGCGGGCTATCCGCGACTTTACGGTTCCCGCGTTGATATCCAAAGTTGAGGCTATTTCCTCGTAAGTTAGGCCCTCTATATCGCATAAGATCACGGCCGTTCGGTATTTTTCGGGCAATTTCACCAATGCGGCCTTGATCGCGGCCAATCGTTCGTTGCTTAGAACGGACTGTTCAGGATCCTGGACATCGACCGCGATCGATTCGTGTATCGGTCGTTCTGACGATCGTCCGGCGTCATCAAGTGAGACTGTGAATTCTCGCTTTCTTCGCTTCCACCACCGAAACCTATTCCTCGATTCATTGATGGCGATCCGAAAAAGCCAAGTTTTCAGTTCGGAGTCCCCGCGAAACTTTGCGATCGACCGAAACGCCTTCAAAAATGTCTCCTGTGTGAGATCACTTGCGTCTTCAGCGTTTCCGGTTGATCGGAATAGAAATGAGTACACATCCCGTGAATACTGAGTTATCAATCTATCAAAAGCTTCGGCCTCGCCAAGCTTTAGTTTTTCAACAAAATCGGAGTCCACCGCAGGGTAAACGGAGGCGTCGGGTGCCGCTCCTGCAACACTACCAAGGCCTTCATCGTCGAAAGTGATCGATCTACCCAACAGCATCCCCTGCATTCCGGCCTCTCCACAAGAGAGAAATTCAATTGCTCGTTCGATTTTCCGTCGAACTGATTACTTAGACACTCAATTTCAGAAAAAGTTCCGTATTGGTTCGATTATCACATCTTGCCTGCAATTTGAGTATCATATTTGCCCTTGCCGCCGTTTTACGATAAATTAACTCTTTTGGAAAAAATCCCGTATTAACAATTATACAACGAGCCAGCGCTCGCGAATTGCAGTATTTAATAAGATGTCACGAAAAAAGAGACGATTCGATCAACCGATGGCCGCCGAAACTGGTACCAAGGAAAAGATAGCTTATCAGGACGCCTTTCAGAAGAACCTAGGCGACCGGCTGGAGAGCGTCGGTCACTCCCTCGAAGGGAAAGGAAGGACGATCCTTTACGGCATTTCAGCCCTTGCTATCCTGGGTATTGCGTTCGGGATCTTTTATGTGTGGAACAGTCGCGCTGACGCGACCGCACAGACTGAGTTGGGGAAAGCGATTGAAACCGCCAACGCACAGGTCACCTCCATCCCGCCTCCTGCCGGCACGACCGCTAAGACATTTGCGACGGAAAAAGACCGCGCTGAGGCTGCCATCGCTGAATTTCAGGCGGTCGCGGACAAATTCGGCGGCGACGTTGGCGAAAAAGCAAAATACTTCCTCGCGGTAAATCGCTTGGTGATCGATCGTCCCGCCGGGATAGCTGAGCTTGAGGCAGTTGCAAAATCAAGCGACGAAGTTGGGACAATGGCTAAATTCGCACTCGCCCAGGCCAAAGCCGGTGAGGGCAAGAACGATGAGGCTTTGGCTCTTTACCAGGAACTGGCGGCAATGGATAACCCGATCATTTCGAAGGACACGATTAACTTTGAGCTCGCCGGACTTCTAGAGAAGGCGGGGAAAAAACAGGAAGCAGCAGATCTTTATTTCACCATAGCGAAAACCGCCAGCGAAGCGAAGGAGCCTGATGGGACATCGATCCCGATGGATCAAACGGCGCGAAATGCCAAGGATAAGCTCCAGGGACTTGCACCTGACAGGGCAAAGGAGATCGTCGATAGTACGGTTACGACCACCATCTCTGGCGACAGCGACGCCCCGACAACGATCTATCGATAGAACTTTACGTTTTCCCAAATGAAAAGCAGGTACCGAAATCGGTGCCTGCTTTTTTACTCAACTTTGAACTAAATCACTTGCGACCGGAGGGCTTCTTGCCTTCGGCCTTCCGTGTGAAAGGGTCTGCTTTCTTTTTCGCCGCCTTTACTTCGAGCGCCGCGAGTTTTGACTTAGAAGCCGATTTCGCCGCGGGCTTAGCAGCAGGCGATTTGACTGCTTTTGATGTCTTTGCAGCGGTCGGCGCCTTAGCGGTGACATCCGCGGCCGCCTTCAGCTTTTCCGATCTCGCCGGGTTCAACATTGCAGACCAACGATAATCCGGTGTATCAAAGCCTTCTTTGATCTTTTTCAAAATGAGATCGGTCATCGATTCGACGATCCAGTTGTGATTGTACTCGCCAACCGAAGCGATCTCCGCATCGGGGGCCGGGTTCATAAAGTCGATCGCATATGGAATACCGTCTTTAATTGCGAACTCCACTGTGTTCAGGTCGTAGCCCAGAGCCTTGCAGATCGTAATGACGTCTTTTTCGACGCGTGCGTGGAGCTCCGGCGTGAGATAGTTATCTACATTGACGTACTGCATTCCACTCAAATAAGGTTTCGACGGATCGTAAGGCATTATCAGGACCTTCTCCTGGCCGACACAATAGCAGCGGACGAACTGGTCATATTCGATACCTTCCTGCAGCGTCATACAAAGCGTGCCTGACTGGTTATATTCGCTCCAAAGCTCGTCGAGTGAGTGGATCTTAGAAACGTTTTTCCAGCCGCCGCCGTCGTGCGGCTTAAGAAAAGCCGGAAATCCAACGTAATTGATGACACCTTCCCAATCGATCGGAAACTCCAGGTTTCTGAGACTTTCGGGCGCGATCGAATCAATATACTTTTCCTGCGGGAGCAGTACGGTCTTCGGGATCGCAACACCAAGTTTGGCCGCCAGCGAAAAATTAAAGAATTTATCATCCGCCGACCACCAAAACGGGTTGTTGATAACGTATGTTCCCTCAAGCGCCATTCGCTTAAGCATCGCCCGATAATACGGGACCTCATGCGAAATACGGTCAATAATGACGTCGTATTTCTTTTCTTCGTCGAGACGGATTCCGCCAACGGTAATTAGCTCGGCAACGATCTTGCCGCCGCTCTTTTCATTGATGCTCTTGATCATCGAATCGGGAAACGTCTGCTCGCGTCCCACCAATATTCCTACTCGTTTCATAATATTTATATCCTCTATTGAAAATGGCTATGATATTGTCCTGACTAAAATCCCTAATTTTAATAAATTCTCTCGATACACGCAACAATGGTAAACCGTCTCGTAACAATTAATTTTCTTGACAGCATTGTCGCAAGCCGCGTAACATCATCACACTTCATTGAATTTGCGGTTTAACATATCAACCGATTCCCGTTTGTCCCAAACGTGAGAAAAGCCTTTTCTCCCGAAAATGCACGGAGGTTCGAATGTTCGCTTCCCGTTCTGTCCGACTATTTAGTTTTGCTATCGCAATTGTCTTTCCGGGAATTCTTGTCGCGGGCTATTTCCCCGGAAATCGCAGTGCCGCAGATAATATTATTGTTGGAAACCCGACTCCGAGCCCGACGCCGGAACTGGAGCATTGGCATGTTGCCGCGTACTACGACCTTGAGAGTTTTCCCTCCGCAAAGTTTCTTTTGAACAACAAGGACATAGTTGCCCGCGAGGTTCGACCGACGCTTTACAGTCTTGACGGGTTGGCGATGGAAGTGCCGCCGGTTTGGGTCGGAGCGACATCGGCGGGGATGATCGATCTTGCTGAGTGGGCAAAGCTTGGCGGTGAAGGTTTCAGTCGAGGCAGCATAGAGATCTTTCACACCGGGAAAGACCGGGTGATCGGTTCGCAGGTTTATCTTGAAAATACCGCGAACGGCCTAAGTTTCGAGGAACGGCTCGCGGAACTTGGGAAATTTAATTCGCGTCGGCTCGAAGGCATTTGGTACATGCCGCGAAACCAGACGGACGCGACCATTATCTTGTCTAACACGTCGGATCAACTACTCACGGTAAACGCGAGACTCAGCAAAAATCCACGACAATCCGGCGTTACGGAACAGTTTTCGCTCCTGCCTCATCAAACCCGCGTTCTCGATCTGAAAACCGATTTTCAGGACGGAGCGGACTTTGCTCTCGGACGAGTTGTCGGCCTGTCGCTCACGCATAACGGCGGCAACAGTGATCTGAAAGTACACGGTCTGGTCAGTGACCCTGCAAAAGGCTATTCGAACATCATCCAATTCAGCAATCCTGACACCGCAAAATCGAGTGAGTTTCACGGAACGGGCCTGCATCTCGGACAATTTGGCGGCGAGGAATTAACGCCAGTTGTCATCGCAAAGAATGTCGGTGCCGTGTTTACAAACATAACCGCAAAGGTCAATTACACTCGCGTTGACGGTACGACGGGCAGTATTGCGCTCAGCCCCGTCGGATTCAGGCCGGGCGAAATGCGTCCACTGAATATGGACGCCGTCATGCACCGGGCGCAAAAAGAACAAATCGAGATCGCTGGGATTGAAGTCTCGTGCGATGCGGCTCCCGGCAGCATTATCGTCTCGACCCAAAGTATTGGAGAAGACTTAGATCAGGTCTATCGCGTGCCGATGTCCGACCCATATGCTCAGGTCAGTTCGACGGGCGGTTATCCGTGGCGGATCGACGCAACTTCAAGCACCTTCGCCTACATCAAAAACACAACGTCGGAGGAACAGGAATATGTTTCCTATCTTACGTGGGAAGGCACCGAGTATATGATCGGGCTAAAGAAAATTGCTCCAGGGCAAACGGTTCAAATCGATGTCAAAAAACTTCGCGACCAGCAAATACCGGATGAGCGAGGCGCCGTAATTCCACAGAACCTTACGGAAGGCCAACTGCAGTGGACGATTCGATCAGACCGATTTGACGAAAGCGAACCATTAAAGAAATTTAAGCTTGTCGGCCGCAGCGAACAGATCGATCTTGTCAACAAAACCAGCAGCAGCTACGCCTGCCAAAACTGCTGTCAGATTTGGTTTGAAGGGTATATTTCGTCCGGAAGCATTACAGAAGCCGAGGTCGGTGACCAAATTCAGTTTGTGGCCTATGAACGCGTAACCAATTGCAATACTTCGCAGTCAGGGTATTACCTGATAAGCAACTCGACAGTTGACTGGGACAGCAACAACGACAATATAGCCACGGTAGATGACAATGGCCTTGTAACTATCGTCGGTGTCGGCGAGGTCGAGATCGACGGCGACTGGTGGCGCAACATGACCAGCGATCAGGGCGGATATTGCCCGGGACCGTTTCTGACCGGAAAGTCGGGACCGAATGAAAAGACACACGAAAAGAAAACCGGTCGTATCGCGTCCTTAAATCTCGTGCCCGACTGCAACTCGTGTCTAACCGAGTCGGTACTTATCGACTCCGACGTCGGGCTTTTCGCCAAGCCGAGTGTGCAAAAAATTCAATATCAGGAGCCGGGAACTTCAAATTATATTGATATTGCGGCAACTTTGTACGTTTTAAAAGGAACACTCGTTAATTTCAAAGCGATTCCGAATCCTGCCAACTCAACCTTTCCAAGCGGACAGCCGACGTGGAGCGGGACTTCGGGAGCAACAGGAACCGGACAGGCGAAATCAGTAACATTTAATTCAGTTTCGTCAAGCACAACCGATTACAAAACGGTCATAGCCAAAGGTTCTGCAAACGGCTTGCCTAAAATTGTTAATGTAATTGTCTATGAATTAACAGGCGTACTTACTCCCCAAGACAATTTCACCAACAGAAGTTTAACAAGCTTTGGATTGGAAGAAATTGTTGATTTAAGTTTTACCTCGACTCCCGCAGTAACATCCAGCCAAGCCGGTGGGTTGAGGTGGACAGTTCAGACAGGCACTATACAAATACCGCCCCTTGATGATGGTACAGGACGTTTTACAGCTCCAGAAATAGCAGAATCATCAACGCTAAAATTAGAAATCTTGGCTGGTCCGTCAAAGGCTCAGTTTGTTACAACCAGCATAAATATTGCCGCCCCGTCTAGTGGTTATGTATCGATTTTCTCAAATATAGCTCACAATAACGGTGCGTTCGGAGGAGGATTTAGAGGATATATCCATTTAGAACCCAGAGATGTTTCGTTTAGCAGGATTCGTTTTAGCGAAGGTGCTGCAAATGCAACCGCCAGTGGTTATTTAGGGCATCTTAACGGGCGTCCTCATACAGCAACTGTTGGGATGGCTAACATAGGTTTTTGTAACGCAGTAGCAGGGTGCAGGCTAACCGTGCTTGACGAAATTATTAGTCATATCGACCCAGCTCCTGCCCCTCATCCGACGGCGGGCTATGTTGGAAATTTTCATTGGGCAATTCCTTGGAGATACCACACCACAACATCTACAATTTCTTTTACGATCGGGAATCACAGATGTCCATCTGACAACAGAGGAACCGCCGCTTTAGAAAAACAAGGAGCAGGCCCTTATTTCA
The DNA here is from genome assembly GCA_049679665.1 of Pyrinomonadaceae bacterium. Classification (GTDB taxonomy): domain Bacteria; phylum Acidobacteriota; class Blastocatellia; order Pyrinomonadales; family Pyrinomonadaceae; genus OLB17. The sequence continues at coordinate 24,488 of JBAUGL010000029.1, forward strand.
TTGCTATTACAGACCCAACCACCGGATTTTGAAGATGAATTATGAAATCAAAGTTTAAAAAGTCTAACTTGATGAAATTAGCAGCTACCGTATGTGTATTGACGGCAGGAGTATTGTTAGCTCAGTCTTATAGCAGAGAAACCATTTCATTAAATTTCTTTTCCGCAAAAACGGTTTCTTACCAAAGCCCCAAACTGAGCGGTAACGAAACGTCAAACCCAACTACAGATCAGCAAAATAATCTTAAGGATGATTTTGAGCGACAGTTACAACGTCTTCGATCTTTTCGAGAAAAGGGAACTTTAAAAGAGTTATTAAATGAAGGTAAATTAATTGAGAGGCAATGGGGAGAGTCTGGTGGAGAATCTTATGGAAAATTGATTTTGGAATTTCTCGGTATTTTGACTCACAGTAGATATATCTCTGATGAGGTGATAGATATGAGTCAGAATTATGTTGTTCAAACACTGAAGAAAGCCGATACATTCGGTTTAACAACTGAATGGAAATTATTGTGGTTCTTAAGATACCCTTTTTCTGAAAAAGACAAAATCGAACTCCAGCAAAGACGTGAAGGAACAAAATTGTGGCTTCATTTGTTGCGCCGCTTGGAAGTTGAAAAAGATGAAAATTTCGACCCCGATGACCTGCCTTCATTAAATGTCGTCCCGCCGGCGGGAGTGAGAGTTCGTTTTGCAGGCATGTCGCCGGAAGCTATAAAAGACCCGAAACTTCGAGCCGAGTATGAAGCCGCTATTGTGGCTAATGCAAAAAAGCTGGAGTACCATAACCAACAGTCCGACTTACGGCGTGACGAAGAATCTATTCTGAGAAATGCAATAGATTATATTGCAAATGCATACTCTGTTCCACCAAAGAATTTTGAAGAGTTTCAAGAAATTTTGAATAACTCAAAAGTGTCCAATGATTTAAAGAAAGAAATTGAAACAAAAATTCAACTCTTAACGGCAGAGCTCGGGAGTAGTTCATAGTTGCCCATTTCGCGGTTGTAGGAATCGAGCTGGCCTACTGAATCGGCGGTGGCGTCTAGCATTTGCTTGGTCATAGCGATCGAATCGGAAAGCTGTTCGAAATCGAGCAGCGAGAATTTCTCGGGCGTTGACATCGTTACGATCTCTCCCACAACAAGCGGCTATCTAGATTATTAGGCGGGTTTTAATCATCCGGCAACGGTTGGTAGTTTTGCTGTAATTTCATGCGCTGCAGGTACAGGATGCAAAGTTGATGCGGAGGACAACATTCTAACTCATTCTGATCCGCCCGAACCACCAAATCCTGCCACAGGCTATGTGGGCGAGGCTAATTGGGCAATTCCTTGGAGATACCATATTGGGCAGAGGGTTACGTCTTTTACAATCGCAAACCATCATTGTGCTTCAAACGCAACGGCAACTGCCACCTTAGAGAAAAAAGGTGCCGGTCCATACGTTATTGCAATCACAGACCCAGCTTCGGGATATTAGTGGGGAATGTTATGAAATCAAGATTTACTATGGTGAAGGTAATTTTATTGTTTTTATTGGTTACAGGATTTTCGTTTCCTCAGTATTATTCCGGCAAGGTTTTTGAGCAAAAGAATTTTCTTGTTGCAAGAACTTTTTCAGAAACCCTAAAGCAAAACTTGGACGGTAAGGAAAGTGCGATTCAAAGATGTGATACTCTGCAAAATGAGTTTCAGCAAGAACTGTGTCGTCTTAAGTATTTTAGAGAAAAAGGAAGTTTAAATGAGCTAATAAATGAGGGTAACAGAATTGAACAAAAATTCGGAACATCCGGTGGTGAGTCTTATGGGAAATTGTTTCTTGAGTTTCTTAGCATCTTAACTTCCAGCAGATACCGTAGCACTGATGATATAGCCCTGCATTTGAGTCAAGGCTACGCTGTCCAAGCCTTTAAAAAATCAAACACTTTTGACTTAGAAACAGAATGGCGATTGCTAATGTATTTAAGATATTCTCTTTCTGAAATTGAATTAAACGATACGCAAATTCAAGAAAGACGCGAACGAGTCAGACTTTGGCTACACGCACTTCATCGTTTGGAAGTTGAAAAAGATGAAAATTTTGACCCCGATGACGTACCTTCATTAAATGTTGCCCCGCCGACGGGAGTGAGAGTGGGTTTTGCAGGCATGTCTCCGGAAGCTATAAAAGACCCGAAACTTCGAGCCGAGTATGAAGCCGCTATTGAGGCTAATGCAAAAAAGGCAGAGTATCGCGCCGGCCAATTTCGATTACGACAAAATGAAAATTTTATCGTAAAGAACGCAGTAAAATACATTTCAAAAGTATATTCTATCTCACCCAAGAATCTGGGTGAACTTCAAGAACTTTTGAATGACTCAAGAGTGTCCGATGATTTAAAGAGAGAAATTGAAACAAAAATTCAACTCTTAGCAACAGAGTTCGGGAGCAGTTCGTAGTTGGCCATCTGTCGATTGTAGGAATCAAGCTGCCCGACCGAATCGGCGATTGCGTCGAGCATTTGCTTGGTCATCGCGATGGAATCGGAAAGCTGTTAGAAATCGAGCAGAGAGAATTTCTCGGGCGTTGCCATCGTAACGATCTGGTCGTTGAGATAGATTTAGATCAGATGTCGCTCAGCAGCTCGACGGGCGGTTATCCAATGCGCATCGACGCAACGTTTCGTACCTGACGTGGGTGATTGGGCTAAATAAGATCGCTCCAGGGCAAACGATTCAGATCGATGTCAAAAAACTGCGTGACCAGCAGATACCGGACGAGCGCGGTAACCTGATCCCGCAAAATCTTACGGAAGGCCAACTGCAATGGACGATCAGGGCGGACCGATTTGACGAAAGCGAACCATTAAAGAAATTTAAGCTTGTCGGACGCAGCGAGCAGATCGATCTTATCAACAAAACCAGCAGCAGTTACGCCTGTCAAAATTGTTGTCAGGTGTGGTATGAAGGGTTTATCTCATCCGGAGGCGTTACGGAAGCCGAGATCGGTGACCAAATTCAGTTTGTGGTCTATGAACGCGTAACCAATTGCAATACTTCGTCGTCAGGGTTTTACCTGATAAGCAACTCGACAGTTGACTGGGACAGCAACAACGACAATATAGCGACGGTAGATGACAATGGCCTTGTCACTATCGTCGGGGTCGGCGAGGTCGAGATCGACGGCGACTGGTGGCGCGACATGACCAGCGATCAGGGCGGATATTGCCCGGGGCCGTTTTTGACCGGCAAGTCGGGACCGAATGAAAAGACACAAGAAAAGAAAACCGGTCGTATCGCGTCCTCGAATCTCGTACCCGACTGCAACTCGTGCCTCACGGAGTTGATACTGATCGACTCCGATGTCGAACTCGTAGCGAAGCCCAAGATTACAAATGTCACTGCAACTGGAGCAACAAAGATAAGCCAAATTGTTGGAGATCCAAAGATAATTCATTTTGTAACACCAAAAGGTGCCGCAAACGATCAAGTAACGCTCACAGCGGAACTTAACCCGAATACTGAACAAATACGAAACCAAATCAGTTGGGAAGGGGCGACGGAGTCTGCGTCAAACCCACTTGAGGCTACCATTCCGAAAAGCAGTGCCGGTAAAAATATTGTCAAGATCAAATACGGCACAAAAGTGCTGAAAGAAATGCGAGTTTGGGTCGTTTGGTCCACTATAACTTCTCCGAGCGACTTTCCGATTGAGTCTTCTTCGAATGGACTATTTGGTAGACCGCCCGGCATCGGACTCGCGATTAGAGGAGGCTATCGATTTAATCATACAATTGCGCCGGCAGCCATCATAACGGACACAGATGGACCTAATTTCACTGGCTCGAACTCAACATCGCCGCCAGGAGGAAACCATCCTATTTCTGGCCTTCCACTTTCTGGAGGAGCGGATAAAAAATGGGATGTTTCCAGGCAAATCAGGCTCAAAGTGCTTAGTTCGGCGAATATCAGCAACAATGATTTTACTCAACCCGCATATCCTAGCTCCGTGACTTATCCTCTGAACGACATTGAAGGTAACGACAACGCTCGTGTTCTTAATGAAAATAATGACCCGTATTCTAATAATGGAATTCTGACGGACTCGGACCGACCAGAATATGGAATCGTGGATCGGGCAGCGATTGATGGAGACACATACGAAGCCCGCCTGCAATTTAAGGAATTTACTAGACTTGAAATCGAAGGTACATGGTTTAGGATATCTGATTACTTTTTTTGGAGAATTCACCTCAAGTTTCTCAAGGCAAATGGGCTGTGGACAGATGACAGTACTAGCAAGGCATTAGACAATAATGGCTTCTGAAGAAATAGAATTACAAGGAAAATAACTATGTTCGAGATTATAAGTACGGTTTTGTGGATAATGATTGTGGGTAATCCGAGCGGGTCACCTGTTTTAGAAAATGAGTACAGACAAGATCAGGCAATGATAATTATAGATACGCAGTGCGAACCACAACAGTGTCCTATTTTAAGTAAGGACCCCAAAGTTGCTAAAGAAGCACTCGATAAAGCTATCTCTGAGCGTGATGAAGAAACCATTCGGCTCGGTTTAAAAAAAGCTCAACTGTCATTTAAGAAAGAAATTACTCTAGCAGTTCGAAATGCTTATTTTCAATCGTTTGTGCCGGATTTTATAGATTTATTAGAAGTAATCCAAGCCGGCGACAAGCATATTGAAGTGAAACAGGCCCATCAGCAAGAACTAAAGGAAGCGGTCATTGCGGCTTTGGTACATTTCACTGGCCTTAGGTTTCAAAACGGGGGATCAATTTCAAATAATGATGTAGAAAATATTATTCAAGAGAGTCGTGAATGGTATCGTGCGAACGGACCGGAAATACAACAGGCGTTGACAGCAGAGATGTTGGAAAGGCAACAAGAAACTCCAATATTGAGCAGGAATTATAATGTTGCAAAATGGGCTTATGATAAGGCTGTTTCGGAGGGCGACAAATCCACTATTCGGAAGGGACTAGATGGTCTTTCGCTTCTACTAAAACGCAATGTCGTAGAAGCTATTGCGAAGTTCAATGATAAATCTTTTGTGCCGGATCTGATAAAGGCTTTGGAAGAAAATCAAAGTCTCATGAGTGGCGGATCGGAAACCCAAGCTGAAAAGCAAGAGTTGAATAAAGAGATTATTTCTGCATTAAAGCAACTTACAGGATTGGACTTTCTTTTTCTAAAGGACTCGTCAATGATTCCTTGCTTTGACGATTGTCCATCGAAGGATATTGAGAGAGTCCTGAGAGAAAGCAGGGAATGGCAAACAGCACAGAAGAATAAACACCCCTAGTCCTTACCGGTTTGAGCTCGGGAGTAGTTCATAGTTGCCCATTTCGCGGTTGTAGGAATCGAGTTGGCCTACTGAATCGGCGGTTGCATCAAGCATTTGCTTGGTCATAGCGATCGAATCAGAAAGCTGTTCGAAATCGCGCAGCGAGAATTTCTCGGGTGTGGACATCGTGACGATCTCGATCAGGTGTTTCGTGTGCCGACGTCCGACCCATTCGCTCAGGTCAGCTCGACGGGCGGTTATCCACGGCGTATCGACGCAACGTCAAGCACGTATACCTACATTAAAAACACTACGGCCGAAGAACAGGAATATGTTTCTTACCTTACTTGGGAAGGCGCCGAGTATATGATCGGCCTAAGAAAAATCGCTCCGTGGCAAACGGTCCAAAGCGGTGGCAAGGCGGTCGAAAAGATTCGTGATCGTGTTTTATACCAATTTTTAACGTGTTATCTTTGACGGCAACTGCTTTGGAGATAGAAGGTGTTACGAGCGATCCGCAGCTGTTCGTCGCCTTTAAGACATAACGGGCCTTACTTTATCTAACAAAAAAAACGTTTGGGTCACGGATTGAGCTTCAGTGCATAAATTTGCCCCCGGCCATCCCCTTCTGCATACAATAATCTTTCGCCGGCAAGGTCGAACGAAGACGCGTCTTTCCAAAAACGAATTTTCTTTTTTTGCCGGCGGTTTAGATCGAACTGCCATAGGCCGGAAAACTCTCGGTTTCTCGAATAATAGAAGCTCCTGCCGTCAGCGCTCCAAACCGGTCCATAGCCTTCGTTAAGTATTTGACTAACACGCCGCTTGTCCAGTTCATATATCCAAATTCCATCGCTAGCCGGAGTTGAAGCCTGTGGCGGACCACTCCAGGAAAGCGCGGAGCCATCCGGTAGCCATCGCAGAGCGCTATATTGAGCACCGTCAGCGATCGTCTGATCGGCATTACTACCTAGATCCCGCAAGATGATCTTTTGTTTACCGTCGGCGGCGGTTAGAACGGCCGCAATTTGTGACTTGTTTGGATGGATTGCCAACCACTCCGCCAAACCGGAAAACTTGGTCAGCGGAGTAGTAACGTTTGAGTAGACGTTTACGACTTGGACCTTTGTTTCTGCCGCGGCGTTATCGCTCCATAAATAGCCCACATTCTGTTGGTCCAACCAAGAAGGATGTCGTGCGGGGACCTCGCTCAAACGGATCGACTGCCTTGTTTTAATGTCCATTACATAAAGATGTTCACCGAAATCCGGCCGTTGCATGACTGAAACTATTTTCTCGCCCGAAGGCGAGAATCGGAGCCATTGGTGATATTCATCATGCGTTATCTTTTGCGTGTCTTCTTCACGCAATCCGTCGGCTATGATCAAATCTTTCGTCGCGCGAACATGGTGAAAGATCAATGTATTTCCATCGGATGAAGTCGAAGGCGCGGAGCTTTCGCCGATCCCAGTAAGAACCTGTTCAATTGTTCCGTCATCGACCGAGATTTGCCAGATGAGATGGGGCCCGGTGCGCTTTGACGAAAATAGTATCGAACGGCTGTCTGCCGACCATGAGAGACCGTAGATCTGCTGCGGCTCTTGAGTAAGATTCTTGGGTTCGGATAAGGTTTCGGCATCCACTATCCAGACGTCGCCAAGACCGCCGTTCGGGTTGCTGGTCGTATAGGAGAGCCATTTGTCGTTGGGCGACCAACGCGGGGTGTAACTGTCAACGGCAATTTCTCGATGTTCATCAAGGTTGTTTGTCGAGCTAAGCCATAGAACTTTTTGCGATTGCAAATGTTTCGTGTAGGCCACCCAATTGCCGTCCGTTGAGAAGCCTGCGCCGCTTGCTTCGGGCAAATAGAGTTTCATCTCGCCGCCCGAACTTGGCACTAGGTAAAGGTCGAGCAAACGACTCCCTTCTTCGCCACCTCGCGGACGCGAAAAAACAACATGGCTCCCGTCCGCTGTAAAAACGGGCACGTCACCGCTAGGAGATGCTTTTTCAGTAATTCGAACGGAACCGCCGCCAGATGCCGACATGATGAAGATATCCCCGTATCCCAAGGTTTCGCGTGACGAACCTACATAAAGGATAAGCTTGCCATCGGGAGAAAACGCGGGCTTACCGGCTGAAAACTCTCCTGTCGGTAGATGTTGGAGCGATTTCGGATCATTAGCGGTTGAAGATCGCGTACGTGGGGCTCCCGCGGGTCCTATCTGAATATCCGGTTTCCAAACAAACCAGACCAAGACAGCAATTATTGCGGCGCACATCAAGGCAATGAAAATTGGGAGACGCGGCAAACAATTTCCATGCCCCCGTTTGGGCACAACGTTCAAAGGATATCCTTCGCCGATCTCGGTCGCTGCGAACGGCAATTCGACGGAAACGTCGCCGACAAATCTGTAACCTTGCCGCGGCACTGTTTGGATGAAGCGAGGGTCGTCCTTGTTATCCTCCAAAACGCGGCGAATCTCTTTGACTGCTTGGACCAAGACGTCATCAGTTACGAAAGTATCTTTCCAGACGGCATCCAGAATTTCCTGCTTCTGAACGATCCGCCCGCGATTCTCGACCAAAAAGATCAAAGTCTCGAATGGCTTTACGGTTAGATGAATTCGCTCTTGTCCACGAAATAGCCCGCGCTTACGCATATCAAGCGTAAAGAATTCAAAATGAATTCGCCTTCTATCGATTTCGTTTTCTTCGGCAACCACTGTCATCACCTCGATCAACGCGGTTCTTCGGAATTTTTCGGAACGTTTCATCGAACTTTCCGGCAAAAGTCTAGCATGTTTGGAGTCGGTGAGGTGTTCCTGAGAATGATTATGGAAAATACACGAAATTTGAATTCTTGGCGGACTTGGCGGAATGGTTCCGCTCAATCACAAGTTAGGCTCCTGCAGAATAAAAAGGAGGAAGATAATGACGCAAATCATAACCAATAAATTAACCCAGACCATACTTTTTGTCGTTCTCGCTCTGCTCACTTTGGGAATACCCCCGGCTCTGGGACAGCCTTTCGGTATCAGTTTCTGGTCCGATGGTAGCATCCCCTACAAATTCGACGATGGCACGCTCGGGCCGTTGGAGGTGAATACAGGCGATCAATCCAAGATCGAGGTGCAAATGCTTTCGTGGGAACTGGCAATGACTTTCCGTGACCCGACGGGAGCATGGAAGCAGTACATCGACTTCTGGCCCTGCGGCGAACCATATGAAGAGTGTCCCGAAAACCATCTCGTTATTCGTTATAACAAGGTAAACGCAGATGGCACAGAGGCCGAGTGCAACAACTTGCCGGACCCGCTTGGTATGGAGCTGAGGGAGATCAGGGAGGGCGACAACGGCAGTCCACCCCCTGGCCGCGACGGGATAACCGAACTGCACTTCACCCGCACAAAGGGAACGTGTCCTGGACCCGACGTCCGCGCCAGAACCACAGAGACATCCAGGATCATTCTCCATGAATTGGGTCACACATTGGGCATCTGGCATGAGTTTAACCGAATCGATGCTGACCGGTGGTTGAGGGAATCTCCGGATCTCGATGGTGACGAATTCGAGACGGCGTTCGGGACGAAGGCCGATCTGTTGCCCGCTCTGGGTAATTATGATTACGACTCGATCGTAAGTTATGGGTCGGACGGGCTACCTGGAGTCTTATTTAACGACTACTTTGGAAACACCATAGACAAAGGTGTACAAGGTGCCGTCGTCTCGGAGCGGGACGTATCGCGGGTTCTACAGTATTACGCTTACGAACGCTATAACGGTTGGGGTTTCTTCACGTCCCTGAGCCACTCGTCACACCAGGACCCTGATGAGTTGCCCAATCCCGATTTAGCGGAAGGCGTCGAGGCGGTTGGGACACCGGCTATCGCCTATCAAAGTCCAGGGAACTACGACATCTTTACTCGGGGTTCGGACGACAATATCTATTGGAAAAAGTTCTATATGGTGGACAACGTCCCGTTTACGTTCGTTGGCTGGCGGTCAATCGCGTCCGGCTTCAACTCCGATCCGTCTGCGGTATCGCGAGCTCCCGGTAGGATCGATGTCGTCGCTGTCAATAATGATGGAGAGGTCCAGCGCATTAAGTATATCGAAGGTACCTGGTATGCCCCATCAACCCCACGTGGTGGATTTCCAACCGGCGGTATCAAGCCGAGTACGGATGGTGGATATATAGGCCCAGCGATTGCCTCGCGAGGAGCGAATTCCCTGGACGTGTTCGTTGTCCGCGATGATGGGCGGCTCGCCGTCACCACATTGAGTAACGGCAACTGGGGGGCGTGGCGCACTCTCGGTGCTGGTTATAACGTGACCGCGCGCCCTGCTGCCGCCGCACTCTCATCAACAGAAGTGCAACTCGCTATTAACGATAGTGACTACAACCTATACGAACCCACTGCGATGTTTAGCCCAGCGGTACAGTCTTTTGATCTCGGTATCATAAAAGGCAGCACTGCCTTTCAAGCTCCACCGGCCCTAACCACGAGGGACGGTCAGATCAGTCGCTATCGTGTTCTGATCGCGAATGCCGACGGTCGAATATCCCATCGGACTGCTTCGGGCGCTTGGAGGGATATCGGCGGTATCCTGAAGCCGGGTACAGGGCCTTCAGCCGTGGCAACCGGCGATTTTACGTTCAAGGTCATCATGCACGGCGAGGATGCCACCGGCTGCGATTTGTCCTGCGGTGACGACCCCACCACTCCCCTCATCGAAGCTCCCCTTCGCGGAGAGATCATTCAACGAGGAATTCTATGGATACGGCATTTCGATTGAAACGGAATCAGGATCAGAGTCGAAAGGTATCGTTTTAAGTATTCAGGTACCCGATCAAAAAAAGCCGCGAATTCATAACTCGCGGCTATTTTCCTCGATCAGACCAGATCATTGATTAGAACTAGGCAGGAGTTCGTAGTTACCCATTTCGCGGTTGTAGGAATCGAGCTGCCCTACTGAATCGGCGGTTGCGTCGAGCATTTGCTTGGTCATAGCGATCGAATCGGAGAGCTGTTCGAAATCGAGCAGCGAGAATTTTTCGGGGGTCGACATCGTGACGATCTCGTCATTGAGGTAACTGAAGAAGTTCTCGATCGATTGCAGTTGGCCTTCGACAAGCTTTACACTGCGCTCGATCTCATCGAACGAAGCGACCCGGCGCTTCAGTATTTCGACATTCGTTTGCTGGATACGTCGGGTTCTTTCATCCCCGGCGCCCTCCGCGGCACGGTATGCTTGTGATAGCTGATTATGTACTGCCTGACGATTGATCGATTTCAGGTGCTGCTTCCGCCTCCGGTAAACATCCAGAAGATCGACAAAATCTTCCCACCGCTGATCTAGCGTAAGAAGGTTTGAGGGCAATTCGCGGGCGCCTGCAAATTTCTTATAGTTATCCTGGATCTTCTCTTTGAGCCATCTTAGATATTCAACGGCTTCACGTTCACGCGGCGTGAATGATTTGATCAGTTTCTCGCGCCCGGCTTTGTCTAGTGCCCGCAAACGATCCTTCTCCCTGCGGTTGACCATCAGCCGGTACGATGGCAGATTGGGAACCACCAGCAAATAGATCATCTCGCAGATAAGGGCGACCAACAGCGGGACGAAGCTTCCCGTATACGCTGCAGCGACGGCGAATCCAGCCAAACCCCAAAAGTTAAAGGGCTCTTTTATCGCCTCCTTTGCATAACTCGTATTAAATCTGCTTATATTCTGCTGGTATTTCGCTATATCTGCCATAAAATACAAGATGCTGATATCCGTGCGGGCGTTCGATGCAGAAATTCTAGTTTGAGCGGTTCGCCTCGTTCTCGTTAGTTTCGTTAACGATCACCTGATCCAACACGTCTTCCTCTTTCACCTCAGAGCCGGCACCGATCTGTTTACCGGAGTTTGATGATCCCGCACCCAGCAATCCCATCTGCTGCTTGTATTCGAGCAGTTTGTCGTGAAGTTGAATGTCCATCGCCTCTCGCTCAATATCCGCCATCTGGGAGTCAACTGATTGCGAACCGAGCTGGAGTTTAGCTTCAGCCGCTGCCGACCGGCGCTCGATCTTCTCGCGCATTTCGTTGAAGGTCGACGCATCATCCCCGATGTTGAAGCCTTCCATCGTTTGGGCGAGCTGTTCCTGAAGCTTTGCTTGCTTTGCGGCGCTGATCAGCTGCATGGCCTCAGCGCTCCGCTTCTTCATATTCAGAACATAATTGTCACGGGCCTTTAGGGCATTCTTCGATGCCATTCCTGCCGTTTCAAGCTGACCGCCGGTACGTTCTAGATCTAATTGGGCCTGTTGGAGCTGGCCGATGTATGCGGTCGCGATATCATCGCGCGACATTTTGACCGAAGCTTTGATCTTGGAATCAAGTTCGACGACCTGTTTCTGAAGATGCTCATGGTTCTTCATCAATAGACGCTCGGTTGCCATAACCTGTGCCACCGAATTATTGAGCTCAGGAACGCGATCACGCATGTCCCTGATAGTCTGTTGAAGAACCAGTTCCGGATTCTCTATCTTGTCGAGCGCCGCCCCGGTACTCGCCCTGAAAACTCTCGTAAGTCTTGCCCACAGTCCCATTTTACCTATCTGCTCCCGAAAAAATTGTACTACAAAAACTCTTCGCCAAATCTTTACGACGATATAATTCCTAAAGTTGCATTTGCACGATTTAGTATAGCACCGAAACTACGAGTAAAGAATAGGAATTCATCAAGATACTTCAAAAGCGCTACTATCTAGAACCGGCCCTGCAAGTTTCATGTTTTCTATACGTTCTGTGAACGGTACGAAAGCGCCTTGAGCTGACAGGAGTGCTTTTAGGTTATTATGGAAATATACGCCAAACGGGTCGTTACGCCGCGTGCAAAGGGAATGGGAATCTCAACAATAATGAAAAAACTGACGTCATTGGTGCTGCTTTTCGCAGTCTATTCGAGCATATTTTCGCCGCTGCTTCCTGCTGTTAATGGACAGATTCGCAAGGGCATACGAACCAACAATACGATGATAGATCAAGATGCCGGATTAAAATTCCGTCTTAGCGAAGGCGTGGAAGGCGCGAAAACGCGAGAGAGTAAGGCTCTTGCCGCGACCGACCCGCTATCGAACGATGACGCCTCCAGGCTCCTCGGCCGCCTTCCGGCGATAAAAATGGAAACGGACGACCAGACGGATTTCGTAAAGCGCGCCGGCTCGCTGCCCGCACCGAAGGCCCGCAAACAGATTTCGGTCAAGTTTCCATCCGATGAGGCTAGATCAGCGCCGACGCTCGGACCAGCCGGGAAATCACTAGAAGTTATCCGGTATTCGCCCGAGGGCGCGGTGTCGCTTGCGCCGGATCTTAGCGTTTCGTTTTCACTGCCGATGGTTTCTGTGACTTCGCAGGATGAAGCAGGGAAAGTGCAGCCCGTGGAACTTTCGCCGCAAGTCGAGGGCAATTGGCGCTGGCTCGGAACCAAGACGCTGATGTTTGACACGACATCACGGTTTCCGATGGCGACCAGGTTTACAGTTCGGGTTCCCGCCGGTACGAAGTCCGCCACGGGCGAATCGCTGCCGAAAGATTTCAATTGGTCATTCACGACGCCGCCGCCGACCGTCGAGCAGATGATCCCTTCCGGTCAAACCGTGCGCCGCAATGCGCTTATGTTCGTAAGGTTCGATCAGGCAATAGACCCCGCCGCGGTTCTGCGATCGATATCTGTTAAGGCCGCGGACAAAGCGATCCCGATTCGTCTCGCGACTCAGGCCGAGATCGATAGTGATACGTCGATCGGTTACTACGTCAAAGAGGCTCAGCCGAATCGCTGGCTCGTCTTTAGGGCAGTTGATTCTGATGGCCAAACCGAAAACGCCCTGCCGGCAGCTTCGCAAATAACCGTGACGGTGGAAAAAGGTACTCCTTCGGCGGAAGGACCGATGAAGTCGGAAAAGGCGCAATCTTTCACTTTCCAAACATACGGCGCCTTTAAGTTCAAATCTGGCTATTGCGGCTGGCGTCAAAATAAGGCCTGCTCACCGTCCGAAGCCTGGGTGATGGAGTTTAATAACTCGATCGATGGCGGTGCATTTACACGAGAAATGATAAAGATCGAGCCCTCGGTCGAGGGTCTGAATGTTTTTCCCTCCGGAAGCAATTTATATATTCAGGGCTACAAAAAGGGCCGGACCAAATACAAGATCACTGTCGACGGGTCGCTAAAAGATACGTTCGGACAGACGATGGGTACACCCGCTGTCGCGACGATCGATGTTGGACGGGCAAATCCGAGCCTGTTTGCTCAGGGAGGCCCTATGGTCGTTCTCGATCCGGCCGCAAATCAGGCATTTTCGATCTATTCGACGAATCATGGCTCAGTCAAGGTTAAGCTTTATTCAGTTGATCCCGGCGATTGGCAGCAGTATCAAAATTACTACCGCAGGTTGAACTACGATGACGGCAAGCGGCCTTCGATCCCGGGGCGTTTGGTTTCCGATAAGGTCGTGCCGATCGAAAATGTGTCTGATGAGATGATCGAAACACGTATCGGCCTTTCGGACGCGCTGAAAGGCGGGTTCGGACACGCTATTTTGGACATCGAACCGATCGTCCGCCGTGATAAAAATGACCGCACGCGAATATTTACATGGGTTCAGTCGACCCAACTAGGGCTTGACGCATTTGTTGACAACACCGAATTGGTAGGCTTTGCGACCGAACTTAAGACGGGAAAGCCGTTGAGCGGGGTCGAACTCTCGATCTTTCCGAACGGAACGACTTCGAGCGCTGTGGATCCAGGAGTTACGGTAACTGAGGAACCCGGAATACTTGATCGCGCGTGGAGTTGGCTGACCGGAGACTCTGGTGTGCACGGCCCGGCAATCGAATCCCTTGACGCGAATGGCGGCGAGCTGGATTCGGAGGCCGTAGGCGAAGCACAAACGAACAGGACTGCCGCCAATGGAATTCAGCGAATCGCTCTGCCGGTAAATCAGACCGCGACGAACGGAATGAATATTCTGGTTGCGAAGCGCGGTAACGACGTCGCGTTCCTTCCCGAAAATTCTGATTATTATTGGCAGGAGGCCGGAGGTTGGTACCGCAAGACCCAGGGCGAGTCGCTCCAGTGGTTTGTATTCGATGACCGCGGAATGTACCGCCCAAATGAAGAGGTAGCCGTTAAGGGCTATCTGCGCAAACTGACCACTGGCAAGTTCGGCGACATAGAAGGCCTCGGTGACGCAGCGAGCGGAATTACATATTCTGTCAAAGACGCGCGGGACAATGAGATCGCCAAAGGCTCAGGAAGTTTGAACGCATTCGGCGCTTTTGATCTCAAGTTCAAGCTTCCGGACAACGCGAATCTTGGCTACTGGCGTATCGATCTTACAACTAAGACAAAACTATTTGGCGGTAGTCACAGCCACTCCTTCCAGGTACAGGAATTCCGGCGTCCGGAGTTCGAGGTCATTGCAAAGGTCGCATCGGAAGCCCCTCATCTCGTCGGCGGGAATGCTGATTTGATCGTTGAAGCAAAATATTATGCGGGCGGCGGGCTCGTCAACGCCGAAACCAACTGGACCGTCACTGCTGCACCGACAAACTACACTCCGCCAAACAGAGACGATTTTACTTTTGGCACCTGGGTCCCGTGGTGGCGGATCTATGACTACGCGGACGGAGGAATGATGGGCCGCGGACGCCCTGGCGGCGGCATTACGCAGACCTTCAAGGGCGTCACAGACTCGAGCGGTAAACATCATTTAAAGATCGATTTCGAATCGGTCGATCCTCCGCGTCCTTACAGTATTCGGGCATCTGCTGCCGTTCAGGATGTAAATCGACAGACGTGGTCGGGTTCTGCCAACTTGCTCGTTCATCCGTCTACACTTTATGTTGGCATCAAGACGCCGCGGACGTTCGTCCAAAAGCGCGAAAGCATTCTGATCGAGTCGATAGTGACAGACATTGACGGCAAGCTGATCGGCGGGCGTGACGTCGAAATAAGGGCTGTACTTAAGGATTGGCAATTCGAGAAGGGGAAATGGGAAGAGAAAGTGGTCGATGAGCAGATTTGTGCTGCGAAATCGGCAGAAACGGCTCAGAAATGCACGTTTACAGCGAAAGAAGGCGGCCGATATACGATTACTGCTCGTGTGATGGACGACCGCGAGCGGTTTAACGAGAGCGAGTTCACGGTCTGGGTTCCGGGCGGAAAAACGCCTCCGAAGCGGAACGTTGAACAAGAAGAGGTGCAGATCATCCCGAGTAAAAAAGATTACTCGCCGGGTGACGTGGCGGAATTGCTCGTCATAGCGCCATTCACGCCAGCGGAAGGTGTGCTGACGCTTCGACGCGAAGGGATTGTCAAGGTCGAGCGATTCACGATGAAAGATTCGTCCGTTACTCTGAAAATTCCTTTGGAAGACAAATATCTCCCGAATATCTACGCTCAGGTCGATCTCGTGGGCGCTGCTCCTCGTACCGATGCCCGAGGCGAGGTTGACGCGAAACTGCCGAAACGGCCGGCGTTCGCAAGCGGAAACATAAATCTGCCGATCTCGACCGCGTCGCGTCGGCTGACAGTAACCGCGGAGCCCCGGGATAAAACTCTTGCGCCTGGCGGAAATACGACGGTCGCGATCGAGGTTAAGGACAACACCGGAAGGCCGGTCGAGGGCAGTGAGATTGCAGTGGTGATCGTGGACGAAAGCGTACTTGCGCTAACCGGTTACAGCATTTCCGATCCGCTTGGTGTTTTTTACACTGACCGCCCAAGCGGAACCCAGGATTTCCATTCACGAAAAGACGTGCTTCTTGGCAATCCGGACGACGCGAAGGCCTCGCCCACTCCGTCCAATGAGGCGGTGGTTGATGTGAGCGCAAACGCGGTCGGCGGCTTTGAAACACTTCCGACTATGGCGAGGTCACCCGTGCTTAAAATGGAGCCCTCTGCGCGGGCACCGGTACAACCGATTGACTTGCGCGAAAACTTCGAAGCGCTCGCGGTATTTGCCCCGTCTGTTAGGACAGATTCGAACGGCCGGGCCGCTGTGGACGTCAAACTCCCCGACAACCTCACTCGTTATCGCGTTACGGCTGTCTCGGTAGATCAGGGTAAGCGCTTTGGCAAGACCGAATCCGCGATCACGGCGAAAAAGCCGCTCATGGTACGCCCGTCGGCCCCGAGGTTTCTGAACTTTGGCGATAAGGTAGACTTGCCGATCGTTGTCCAGAACCAAACCGATGCCGATTTGGCTGTTGATGTTGCGGTACGTGCAGCAAATGCGCTGCTGACTGGCGGAGATTCGACTGGTAGTGAGGGTGTCAGTTCTGGTAAACGTGTCATCGTCAAAGCCAACTCCCGGGAAGAGGTGCGTTTCCCTGTTTCTACGGTTAAGGCCGGGACAGCTCGGTTCCAGATCGCCGTTAGTTCCGGGTCGTATTCGGACGCGGCAGAAATATCGTTGCCGGTCTGGACGCCGGCGACGACCGAAGCATTTGCAACCTATGGAACGACCGATCAGAACGGTGCGATCATTCAACCCGTTCTGCTTCCGGGAGATGTCTATCCGCAGTTCGGCGGATTGGAAATCACAACTAGCTCCACGCAGCTCCAGGAGTTGACCGACTCATTTATTCAACTTTATCGATACCCGTTCGAATGTACGGAACAGATCGCTTCAAGGATGATCTCGATCGCGGCCCTTAAAGATGTTTTATCGGCATTTAAGGCAAACGATATGCCAACCGAAGCCGAATTGAACGCGACGTTTGAGAAAGATATTCAGATACTTAAGTCGCGTCAGCGTGACGACGGCAGCTTTGGGATGTGGCAGTTGGCACGTGAAAGGTACGAATATCCATTCCTGACTGTTCACACCGCCCATGCGCTTCAGCTTGCAAAGGAAAAAGGGTTCAAGGTTCCGCCCGATATGCTGAACAAGACTGTTCCTTATCTTAAGGACGTCGAAAAGCATTTCAACGATGAATGGCACCGAAGTTCGCCCCAGGCACGCTGGACGATCTCGGCCTATGCACTTTATGTTCGCGATCGAATGGGAGACAAGGATACGGCAAAAACCAAAAAACTCCTGGCTGAAGCGACCGTCGAAAAGATGCCGTTCGAGGCGTTGGGTTGGGTGCTTTCAGTGATCGCAAATGACCCGGGTTCAACAGCCGAAGCCGATGTGATAAAACGTTTCCTGATGAACCGCACTACAGAAACCGCCGCGGCAGCGAATTTTGTCACAGATTATTCGGATGGCGAGTGGCTTGTCATGCATTCCAACCGCCGCGCTGACGGCGTTCTCCTGGAAGCATTGATCAAGTCAGATCCTGCGAACGATCTCGTCCCGAAACTTGTCCGCGGCCTGCTCGATCATCGCAGGAAAGGACATTGGGGCAGCACACAGGAGAATGTATTCATTTTGCTGGCGTTGGATAAGTATTTCAACGCGTTCGAAAAGGTGACTCCGGACTTTGTGACGCGTGTTTGGTTGGGTAATACATACACCGGTGAACAAAAGTTCAAGGGTCGATCTGTGGATTCAAACCTGCTGAATATCCCGATGTCGTATCTTGTTGATCAAGGGGCGGCTTCAAATTTGATTCTCGATAAGCAGGGCGCGGGTCGGCTATATTATCGGATCGGGATGAAATATGCGCCTAAGAACCTCAAGCTTGAACCAGCGGACTACGGATTTACGGTGCTGCGGTCATACGAAGCTATCGATAAGGCCGAGGACGTGAAACAGAACAGCGACGGCTCGTGGACGATCAGTTCTGGAGCGCGAGTCAGAGTTCGATTGACTATGGTCGCACAGGCGCGGCGGTACCACGTCGCGTTGGTTGATCCGCTGCCGGCCGGACTGGAGATTCTTAACCCGGGACTTGCTGTGACTGAAGCGATCCCGGCTGACACCGGTGGAACCAAACCGAATTCGGAGAAAGGTTATTCATATTGGTGGCGGCGAAACTGGTTCGAGCATCAGAATTTCCGCGACGAGCGGGCCGAAGCGTTCAGTTCGCTGCTTTGGGAAGGCGTATATAACTATTCCTACGTAGCTCGTGCCACCACACCGGGTGAATTCGTTGTTCCGCCTGCAAAGGCTGAGGAAATGTATCATCCCGAAACTTTTGGCCGTTCGGGGACCGATTTCGTAAGAGTAGAGTAATAAACATATCTCTATCGCTGGCAAAGTTACTGAGGATCCTATTCATCCGTTAGCCTAAAGAAATACGTGATGATACGAGTCGTCGGTTTTCTCCTATTGGAGAATAATGATCGCTTGGCGGCCTCGACTGATGCACGGCGAAGTGCCGGATGGCCTGAAACGGCCTCTGCTTCGGTTACCTCGCCGCTTGTGTCTATCTTAATTCGAACACCGACCGACCGATTTTTGAAAACGGTTCTTTTTAGTTCGGCGATGTCGTACGTCGGAAGGTCGGGATAGTCGATCGCTGGTTCCTCGTAATGTTCCATGTCGTCCGGCCCGTCCCATTTTACGTTGACGCGATACAAGATCTCCGGCATCGGCGTTGAAGTCGGAGGTGTCGGAATATACACCGGAATTAGCGTAGGCGTTGGAGCCGGAGAGTAAGTTGTTGCAGCGCGCTGGCGTTCGGCACGATACTTCGCCTCGCGTTGTTTGTTTCGATAGCTTCCGACGGCCAATCCGCCGCCGATCAGAAATACAAAGAGTATTCCAACGAGCCCCAGTATCCCAAAAAACCGGATCGACAATTGGTTTTGAGACGACATCTCACCGGGTTCCGTAAACGCAGGCTCGGCCAACACCTTCGTGGACTTTACGTCCTCCGGAAGCAAGATTCGCGCTCCGCAATAGTCACAACGGGCCCAGCGATCCTTCAGCGAGATCTGTTCGATCAGAGCTCCGCATTGCGTGCAGGTGAACGTTTTCATCCTTGATGAACCTTTAACTTAACTGAATATATACCGGAAAAATGACGTAGATCCGTCGCAAATTTGCCTTCAATCGGCCCGCTTTTATCGCACGTCGACTTCACCGAACCTTACTATTTCCGCGCCTTTGACCCTAGATCAACCCAGCCGTCGAGGGAATTATAGCCACAATGCTTGCCAAAACAACTACGATTCCGCAAACTTTCTTACGTGAACAGCAATCATACACGGGTAATAGAGTTACTTCGACTCGAAGCCGAAGCGATCGAGAACGCATCACAAAACCTGGACTCGGCTAGCGTTGAACAAACGATTCAGCTGCTCGCAGGATGTGATGGCAAGGTAATCATCACCGGCGTCGGGAAATCGGGGGTTATTGCCCAGAAGATCGCCCAAACCATGACGAGCACTGGCACAGTCGCGGTTTTTGTCCACCCAACGGACGCGATTCACGGAAGTTTGGGTGTGATCACCCCCGGGGATGTCGTTATCGCACTCAGTAACTCGGGCGAAACGGACGAAATTCTCTTGTTGTTGCCCGCTTTAATGCTGCGAAAGATTCCTCTGATCGCGATCGTCGGTACGCTGGACTCCTCTCTCGCGCGACAAGCCGATGTAGTGCTCGATGCTTCGGTCGATCGTGAAGCCTGCCCGCTGAATCTCGCACCAACGACGTCGACGACGGTCGCTTTGGCCATCGGCGATGCCATTGCAATGACGCTTATGGATGTAAAGAACCTGACCGTCGAAGACTTTGCAGCGAATCATCCGGCGGGCCGCCTCGGGAAACGCCTTACATTGACGGTGGCCAGCTTGATGCATGACAGCCCAAACATCTTGGCGTCCGCCAGCTGGCTGGACGTTATAAAGGCCATATCGAAGTTTTCACTCGGTGCCGTATGCGTCATTGATGAAGGAGGTCAACTCGTCGGAATTGTCACCGACGGCGATCTTCGACGAACAATTGAAAGTACACCAGCGGATCAACTCGCGAACCTTACTGCGGCCGTGATGATGACGACCGATCCAATTACTGCCGATCCGCAAATGCTTGCATTCGAAGCACTTAAACTAATGGAGGATCGGAGATCGCAGATTTCTGTACTTCCTGTCATCGACGCCGATCGAAAGTGTATCGGGCTATTGCGGTTGCACGATATTGTTCGGAGTGGGCTTTAGCAAGAAGCTTGACAGGCGAAAGAGGTACAGTTTGTGTGGATTCTAGTAATTTAATGCGAAACAAAAGGGAAGATGTATACATCGAAAAAAGCATTACGAGCGACTTGGGTAATCGAATCGGATAATTAGTGGAAGAATGGGGTGGGAACACTGAAAAACATGCAAAGAATTCCTTTCGTTTTAGTTCTAATATCTTGCTTAATTTCAGCATCATTTGGCCAAAAAGCCGAGGTCACGGTCAGCCTCAATGAACAGTTCTTTGAGGCGCTTCTCGATTCGGTTTATCAAAATTCCGCTCCGCCCGAATTTTCGATCTCGTCTTTGGAACAGCGGCCTGAACAGGCCGCGTCAGCCTTGCCGGTGGCCTATTCGTTTTTTCCTTCGAAACCATGCTCGGAGACGATCAAGATCCTTCGTGAAGGCAGTGGCGTACGCACAACCGTCCGCTTTCGCGATGGAAGAATCAACGCCCCGTTGGCCTTTTCGGGGAATTACAGCCCTCCGTTCCTCGGATGTGTCGAATTCGCCGGATATGCGGATACGAATATTGAACTCGTTTTCGACCGTGAAAGCCAGCGTCTTATTGGCCGAGCGGCCGTCTCGAATGTCGCTCTCGATGGGACTGGCGGACTCGGTAGTTCGGTTATCGCTAGACTTGTGCAGGGTTCATTGGACAAAAAGATCAACCCGATCGAGATCATTCGTTTGGATAAACTCGCGTTCGCCATCCCTGTTCAAAGCTCCGGGAACGTCCTAATGAAGGCACAATCTATCCGCCCCGAGATCGGGAATGGCGTTCTGAATATCCATATTGCCTACGAATTTTCCCGGTGACGCGACAACATTACACGATTCCGTCGGCGGGATAGACGAGATAGTTGCGGCATCTAAGCCGGTAATCCCTCATTCTCGATAGATAAAGCGAGGCACGATTATTGCAGTGCATTTGGTCTTGTAATGTATTTCATTGTCTAGATTCGAAAGATTGGGGTGAATATGAATATCAACAAAGTCAAGCAATTGGGTATAACTGCTTTCGCGGGGACGGCCATATTGCTCGTCGCGAGCGACGGATATGCTCAACGTAACCGGGACCGCGGCGCACGAAAAGAACAGAGTGCGAATGGGCAGCCGAATCAAAATTCCAATCGGGAGTCAATTCGGCAGCAAATGGAAAAAAGACGTGTTACGCAGAGGCCAGTTCAGCAACAGGATCAAAAGGTTAACACGAGAAGCCGGCAGAAGCAGGAGAACGAGCAACGACGGACTTGGGAACAAAATAGCCGCCGCCGCGAGCAGCAAGCAGTTCAGCAGCGAGAAATTCTTGAATCTCAGCGGGAACAGCAGCAACGGATAACGCGGCAGCAGCAGCAAGCAGAACGGCGACGCCGAATACCCCAGCAGGGCCAGGCTACCGAATATGGACGTCAGAATACCGAATTTCTCCGTAAACAGCAGGAAAAGCAACAAGAGCGTATCCGAAATTCGCAAAGGACTTATCGACAGTCCGACCGGCGTCAACAACAAGAAGTTCAGCGCGATCGCGCAAATGACTATAATAACCGCTGGCATAATTGGCAGTCGATTCGACGCGAGCGCCAGCAGCGGCTAGAGCAGCAGCGACGGCATCAGTATTTGCGATATCAGAATCGATATTGGGACCGCATCAGGCGTGACCAATTGCGCCTTCAGCAAGCCAGATACTACGAAAATCTAGTCTACGATTATCGTTACAACAGAGGCGGCCAGTATTACTACACGAGTCAGTATGGTGCACAAATGTTGCAGCGGGCCATAAATGATGGTTATGAGGAAGGATTTCGCGCAGGCCTAAGCGATCGTCAGGATGGCTGGGGCAGTGATTACCGGAACTCCTACGGTTATCAAGATGCATCGTACGGTTACGACAGTTATAACGTAGGGTTCGACGAATACAGCTACTATTTCCGCGAAGGTTTTAGACGCGGTTACGAGGACGGCTATAACGGGCGATATCGGTATGGCAGTTATTCCGGCGGAAAGTACCGAATTATCGGGTCGATCCTGCAATCTATCCTCAGTTTCGTAAGGTTCTGACCTGACGAACAAACTATGGAATAAAGATGCCCGGTCATTGAGTTGAACCGGGCATCGGTTTTTCCACGATATGTGTTGTTGATACACGATATCGTGTTCCAAGCTACCCAAAATTAAGGAATTCAGGTATATGGTTCTGGGGAACGGCGTTTGCGTACTTATTGTCATCCGCGAGGTTTTCTTTGAATGAATAAGGGGGGAAGTTATGTTACTCAATCGAATCAGGGATATTTCAGGCGGTTTATTATTTGGATTTGCTCTACTGCTGACACTCAATTATTACGGATTTGGCCAAAAGGGTGGAAAAGCCGACAGAGGCGGTAACGAACGACATGATAGATCCCAGTCACATGATCGAGGTCGGGCGAATAATAATAAAGAAAATAGGGGCCAACGATCTTACGACAAAATTCAGCAATCAGCGCAAACGGAATACCGTCGGCCACAGCATCAACGGCGGTCGACCGAAGTTTACACACAGCAACAAACTCAGACGCGTCAGCATTCCGGTGAAGGTCAGCGGAAGCAGGCTCGCCGCGAGTCACGGATCTATCAGCAACACAATTCGGACAATCAAAACCGACAGCAGCGCTCAGACCAAATCTACCAGCAACAGCGGAATTCGAACAACGAAAACCGATGGAAGCGAGCGCAGCAGCGCGATTCGGACAATCAAAACCGAAAGCAGCGCTCAGCCCAAATCTACCTGCAGCAGCGCAATTCGGAAATTGAAAACCGACCGGTGCGGTTGGCCCAAATCGACCGACAGCGGCGCAATTCAGAAAATGAATACCGTAGACAGAGGGCGGCTCAAATACAGGGCTATTCAACGAATGAATACCGTAAACAGCGATCAACCCACATCGACCAGAGAAGGCGCGCAAATCGTGACGGTGATGACAGTCGTGACTTCTACCGAATTACTCGGGAGCGCGACCGCGGTCGGTCGGATCGAAAAGAACGGAAATACGATGGTCGCGAACGACGTATGCCGCCAGCTTGGGCAAGCGTGTGGGACGGTACGGGTAACGAGAGAAGCCATTACGTACATAGACGTAATAGCGATCGACGGAAAGATGTCCAGAAGGCATGGAAGAAGGAGCTTAAACGCGCCGAAAAGTATGATCGAAGTGATGACAGATATCGTAGACGAGAAAGACAGCGTTTCAATTGGTCTTTTCCGGAAATTGTACAGAACTACTACGATATAGGACCGTCGTATACTTACCGCGAACCTCGCTTTTATCGACAATCGTACGTATATCGGCAGCCTTATGTCTATCGGCACCCTTATACCTATAGTCAATCGTATGTTTATCAGCAGCCCTATGGCTATCAACGATCATACGAGTATCCTCAGCCTTATTACTATGAAAATCAGGCTGGTTTTAGAGGCTCGAGTTTTTATGAACAGATTCTCGGCACCGTAATAATCAGCATATTCGGCGAGCGACTTGGGTTGAATGATCAGATTTTTGCACCGCAGCAGTATGCGTACGGCAATAATAGCGCCTACCACGACTATTATGAGCCACAAAGGTACACATACGGCAGTGACAACGGCTACTATGATTTTTACGAGGATCAGAATGAGTATGCATACTACCAAAACGCGCCCGTGAACTATGGCGGTTACATGGCCGATGACAATTACGGCTACCAATCTGTCGGTTACGACCCGGATTATTACAATGGCATCGGGTCGAGTTTGGGCGGGCTCATTAGCATCATTCCGTTTGGCGATAAGCTAGATCGATATACAGGCGGATTGGCTTCGGCACTTATCTCGCAAGCGCTAAACTATGGTTACGAACGAGGTGTCTTAGCCGGACAGTCAGCTCAATACAACGGGTTCAATGACGAAAATTATTACGATCCTTACGCCTATGATCAAAATGGGTATGATGGCTATTCGACCCTGCTGGATCAAAATCGGCAATTACTAAGCGATGGCTACGAACAAGGATTTCAGGACGCCTTGAGCGGCGGCGATATTTACCAGCCGGAATCGAGCGGCGACGTCGACCTCGTCGGATTGCTTCTTAACGGGGCACTGGGAATGTTGAATATATAGGGAATTGGGCTTTCGAGCGATTGATCCCGTTCTGGTCATTCGGACGGGATCAGCTATTGCATTTCCAGACGTTCGAATGCGATTTCCAGAGATTCCGAAAAATTCTCCTCGCAAATCGCGCTAAGCCGTGAGAATTGATGGTTTACCGGTCGCGCACCTAAGAATTTCCATTCCAATACAACCGCGGTTCTGTCCTCATTGAGCAATTTCACGGCTATCGTTCTCACCGCACTCTGGTCGCCGTTGCGGGCAGAGTTCCACCAGTTGTACCACGTTAGTGAGCCTCGAACGCCCCGAATAAGGCAAAGATTTTCATATCGTGTGCCAGCTAAGATCTTTCGTATGTCGTTCGCTTTGTCGTTTCCGTCGCGGTATTCAATAACCTGGATCTGTGATTCCGGAAAGACCACTTCAAAGATCGCGCCGTCGGCCGATTCGGGATCACCGGTCCCGATATCGACGGAAAAATTCATACCGGTATATGGAGTATCTCGAAAAATGGCCATTATCTTTTTCCCTCAGTAAATTGGATAGACGAACTCCATCGAGATGATTTGCCGACAAGTCGCCGTTTCTTATTGATTGAAGTTATTTTCGACAAACGACCGGCGTCAGATGCACGAAACCATAATCTCTACTATCCTTTATTAGATGAAGGCTCCGCTGGTCGCCATTATTGGCCGTCCCAATGTCGGTAAATCCACACTTTTTAATCGCTTGATTGGCAGCCGAAAGGCGATCGTCGGCGATGAGCCCGGTATTACCCGCGATAGAATGTACGGCGAAGTCGATTGGAAGGCCGATACGTTTCGGCTTGTAGATACCGGCGGGATCGTACCTGATGACGAGGCGATCATCCCGGTCAATATATTCAAGCAGGCTTCGCAGGCAATCACCGAATCGAAGGCAATTATTTGGGTGGTGGATTCACGCGCCGGTATTACTCCGCTGGATGAGGAGCTAGCCGTCCTGCTGAGGAACACCGGAAAACCCGTCTTCATCGCGGCCAACAAGGCTGAAACAAAGAAGGTCGAAGAAGAAGCGGGCGAATTCTATCAGTTTGGTTTCGAGATGACGCCAATATCTGCAGAACACGGCGCTGGAATCGGTGACTTACTGGATTCAGTCTTCGAGGTTCTTGATTTCGATGAACATGTCGAGGAAGACAAGTCGAACAAGATACATCTCGCAATAATCGGTCGACCAAATGTTGGCAAGTCTTCGCTCTTAAACCAGATACTTGGCGAAGAGCGAGTGATCGTCTCGCCGATCCCGGGCACGACACGCGACGCGATCGACACACACGTGACCGTTGATGGCCAGCAATATGTCTTGATCGATACCGCCGGCATAAGGCGAAAGGGCAAGACAACTGAGATGGCCGAAAAACTCTCCGTGATAATGGCAAAAAAAGCCTTGGAAAGGGCTGACGTGGCTGTTCTCGTGATCGACGCGGTCGAAGGCGTTACAGCCCTTGACGCCAATATCGGCGGCTACGCACTTGATTCGGGATGTTCTATTATTATTGCAGTGAATAAATGGGATGCGCTCGAAGAAAAGGAGACCAATACCGTCTACGAGTTCGAGCGGAACCTCCGTCGACAAATGAAATTCCTGGAGTGGGCCCCGATGCATACGATATCGGCATTGACCGGACAAAGAGTATTGAAGATACTTCCACAAGTTGCCGCGGCGTATTCGGCGCGAAACAAGCGAATCCCAACCTCTCAGTTGAACAGATTTTTTGAGGATTCGATCTCGCAGCCTAGAGGCGGATCAGCGCCCGCTCCGGTGAAGGGCGGATTTTCGCGTCTTAAGGTACAATTTATTACGCAAGCGGGTATCAGGCCGCCATTGTTCATACTGTTTACGTCGGGCGGGAAAGCCGGCCTGCATTTTTCTTATTTGCGTTATATAGAAAATAGATTGCGAGAACAATTCGAATTTTTTGCGACGCCGCTTCGGCTGGTTGAGCGACATAAAACAAAGAAAACTAAGTAGTGGCAGCTGAATCTGCCGAATGAAAATGGAAATTATTTTATTATTTATCAGGTTGATCCTTTTTGGCGTGTTTGCAGTTGCCGGCGTGGCTAAGTTGTTTGATCTAAAGGGCTCGGAAAAGGCCGTGAAAGATTTTGGGATTCCGGACGACCTTGTGAAACCGATTGCTACTGTGCTGCCGATCGTCGAGATCGCGATCGCGGTTATGCTTCTGCCACTTCCGATTTCGTGGTTCGGATCGATCGCCGCCCTTTTCCTTTTGCTTCTTTTTATTGGCGGAATGGTGTACCAGATGGCCCAGGGGAAAGCACCCGATTGCCACTGTTTTGGCCAGATCCATAGCGAACCCGTAAGCAAGAAGAGCATTGTAAGAAACGCTGTTTTTGCGCTTTTCGCTCTTGTTCTGGCACTGTCTGGCCCCAGCAGTCAAGGGCTGAGCCTTGTCAACGATAGTACTAGTGCATTCGAAGTCATTTTCGGCGTTGGAATGATGGCGCTGCTTGGTGCTGCTGTCTATTATCTGAAGAATATCCTGAAACAACAGGTTGACCTCAGCCGAAAAATCGAGATACTCGGCTTCGTTGCAGGCGGCGATGCAAAAGTTGAAAGAAATGAGGCAGGTGACCCGAACGACGGCCTTCCGATCGGGTCGCCATTGCCGGATTTTTCTGCGCCCGACATTAACGGCAGAATATTGACATTCGATCACCTCTTGGCAAAACGAAAACCGTTATTGTTCTTTTTCGTTAGCCCAACCTGCAGTCCATGTGAGGCGTTAATGCCCGAGATCGAGGAATGGGAAGCTGACCTTAAGGATAAACTCGAATTCGTGTTCGTATCAAGCGGAACTCAAGACGAGAACCGGGTCAAATTTGGCGGTGATCCGTCGCGGACGATCTTGATCGAAAAGGGTCGTGAATTTGCTGATGCCGTCTATGCTAAATGGACTCCGACCGCCCTCTATGTAAACGCCGACGGTAATGTTGCGAGCCATCCGGCGGCTGGTGATTCGGAGATCAGAAGACTGGTCGGCAAGATCGAGACGGCTGATCTAATGGACGAACATGTTTTTTTCGTCGGCGTGAACAGCAATGGAAAACCCAAGATCGGTAAATCTGTTCCGGAGTTCGCAGCGAGTGACCTCACCGGTCGGGAAATCAGTGAAGCTGATTTTCAAGGCAAGAAAACCGTGGCTGCGTTCATCAGCCTGACCTGCTCGCATTGCGTGACATTGATCAACCAGATTCGCGAATGGGAAAAGTCAAAGTCGGCAGATGATCCCGAGTTTATCCTGTTTTCCGAAGGGGAAGCTGCTGAGCACCAACAACTTGGTTTGAAGTCCCCTATAATTATTGAAAAAGATTACGAAACCGCGAAAAAACTTGGCATGTACGGTGTACCGTCGGGTGTTGTCGTTGACGAGACAGGAACGATCGTCAGTGAGGCCGCAGTTGGGCCGTCGAATATCTGGGCCTTGATCGGGAGAAAGGTCGATGCACCAAAATCTGACGACCAGGAACGTGCGCACACTAATGGCAACGGTCACGCTCACGGTTAAAGGTGTAAGACCGCGGCGATGAAACCTATCGATTGGCAGATCACAGGGCAGGATGGCGAGGCAAGAACTGGCATTTTACAAACTCGGCGTTCGATTATCGAAACGCCGGTTTTTATGCCTGTTGGTACGCAGGGAACCGTAAAAGGAGTACGCTTCGAATGGCTGGAAGATGAGCTGGACGCCAGAATCATCTTGGGCAATACCTACCACTTATTCCTTCGGCCAGGCCACGAGATCATTCGAGAACTTGGTGGCCTTCACAAATTTTCTACTTGGAAACGCTCGCTGCTTACGGACTCGGGCGGATTCCAGGTATTTTCGCTTTCTGACCTTCGAAAACTAACTGAGGACGGTGTTGAGTTTCGCTCGCACCTCGACGGAAGCAAGAAATTTCTTTCACCTGAAGTTTCAATGGATGTGCAGGCAGCGTTAGGGGCCGAGATAGTTATGGCATTTGACGAATGTCCGCCGGGCGATGCCGGTTTCGATGCGACCCGGAGAAGTCTTGATTTGACGATACGATGGGCGGATCGCTCGAGGACGCGGTTCGACACGCTGCAGGCGAATAAGATGGATATCGGGAGAACCGAAACCGACGGCCTGAACGGGGAGCAGGCGCTCTTCGGCATCATACAGGGCGCCAGTCACTTGGATTTGAGAAAGCAAAGCCTTGAACGAACTGCCGAGATCGGATTCGATGGGTATGCGATCGGCGGGCTGAGCGTTGGCGAGGAAAAGTCCGTCATGTATGGCGTACTCGAGTATCTAGCGCCGATGATGCCGGCGGACGCACCGCGGTACCTTATGGGAGTTGGAACTCCCGAAGACCTTGTTGAGGCCGTTCATTGCGGAGTCGATATGTTCGACTGTGTGATACCTACCCGCAATGGCCGTACGGGAGGTGTGTTTACGTCCAGTGGAAAGTTGAACATTAGAAACGCTAGATTCGTTAACGATCCGAAGCCGCTTGACCCGGAGTGCGAATGTTCGGTGTGCCGCCGCTATACCCGCTCTTACCTCCGTCACCTCTACCAATCCGGCGAAATGCTGGCGGCGACAATGATCTCGCACCATAATCTCGCATTCTTCCTTGACACGATGCGCCGAGTTAGGCAAGCTATCAAATTCAGTGAATTTGACCGATTCAAGTCCGAATTTCTGTACAAATTGAAGGAAAATGAACCGGCGGGCCTTTGATAAACTGCCTCCCGACGTATATGATTGAGTTTCTATTTTCTGCATTAAAAACAATGAGCATGTTTGTGTTATTTCTCCAGGACGCAGGCGGGAGCAGCTTGATATGGACTTTACTGCCTTTCGTCTTTATTTTCGGGATCTTCTATTTCCTCGTAATTCTTCCGCAGAAAAAGCAGCGTCAGCAGCTTAAGGATATGATCACTGAACTGAAGATCAACGATGAAGTTGTGACGAACGGAGGCATCATCGGAAAGATCAAAGAAGTTAAGGATACGAGCTTTATTATTCAGAGCGCCGAGAAATCGTTCCTCGAGATCGGTAAGAGCGCAGTCGTCGGTAAAAAAGACGGAGTAGCATAATTCGCAGTCAGTTTAATTGAAATGAAAGACACCCGTTTGTGGATCAGGACCGGCATCATCGTTGCGGTAACGCTGATCGGATTTTATCTTGTTTTTGGCCCGCGGCGCATGCCGACAGCCAGTGACTTTTCATGGCAAGGTATGAAGAATAATCTTGCCGAGAATATCAACCTAGGGCTTGATCTTAAAGGTGGTTCGCACTTGGTAATGCGTGTCAAACTTGAGGACTATCTCAAGACTTTGACGGAAAACAGCGCGCAGGCCGCTTTAACGGCCGCCCAAGATGCAAAGGTCCCGATCAGTGGTAGTTCGGTAACTTCGGAAGGCGGTCAATACTCAGTTATACTAAACGTTTCTGATGCCAATCAGGTCCAGACCGCCATTGATGAAGTTAAGAAGAAGGTTGACTTCGTAAATTGGAACGAATCCATTAGCGGAAACACGGTTACGTGGTCGCTGCCTGCGCAGGCAGGCGAAGTACTTAAGAAGCAAGCCGTCGACCAAGCTCTAAAGATCATTGAGAGCCGAATTAACGCATTCGGAGTAAAGGAGCCTACGCTTCAGCGCCACGGTGCTGAATCATCCGGTCAGATCCTACTTCAGATGCCTGGTGTAGACGATCCGGAGCGCGTCAAGACCCTGATCGGGGCCGAGTCAAATCTCGCTTTAATGAAAGTCGCGGGCGAAACTTTTCAAACATATCCAACTGAAGAAGCCGCAAAGCAATCGCTCGGAGGCACTGTTCCTCCAAATCGCCGAATCTTCCCGTACCTTGAACGCGATCCCAGCGACAAAACCGCATCCGATGAAGAAGCGCCCAAGCAATATATGATCGTGGAATATCCGGCGATCATTGAGGGCAGCGAGCTTCGAAGTGCCGCCCCCTATTCGAGAACCGGCAGCGAAAGCGATTATCAGATCAGTTTTAACCTGAAACCTGCCGGTGCCCAGAAGTTTGGCGATTGGACCGGCCGCAATATCGGCAAATACCTGGCGATCGTTCTCAATAACGAGGTCAAATCGGCGCCAGTGATCGAAGGTCAGATATTTGACAGCGGCCAGATTGAAGGCAGTTTTACTAAAGCATCGGCCGAAGATCTTGCATTGACGCTCCAATCAGGCGCATTGCCTGCGAAGGTCGAATACCAGGAAGAACGGACCGTGGGCCCGAGCCTAGGTGCTGATTCAATCAGAGCAGGCGTGACGGCGTCATTGGCCGGACTCATTTTCATCGTTGTATTTATGCTGATCTACTATCGCGGGTCCGGCATCAACGCGGTGATCGCTTTGCTTTTGAATATGCTGCTTACATTAGCGGCACTCATAACGATTGATTCCACGTTGACCCTGCCTGGTATCGCCGGTTTTATTTTAGGAATCGGAATGGCTGTCGACTCAAACGTTCTGATTTTCGAACGTATGCGCGAAGAACTGCGAGCAGGGAAAAATGTTGCTGCGGCGGTCGAGATAGGATTCGATAAGGCGTTTATAACTATTATCGATACACACGTGACGACGATAATCTCAGCTGTCATTTTGTATATGTACGGTTCAGGCCCGATTCGCGGATTTGCCGTTACCTTGATACTAGGCTTGCTGATCAACCTGTTTTCAGCCGTTTTTGTCTCTAGGACGATCTATATGTGGCTGCTCAACCGAGACCCCGATATGAAGGAAATAAGCATCTAGCGGACACAAGCCTGCCGCAATTTGCGGTTCCAGGCAAAGATAAAAAATGTTTCAAATTTTCAGCAATATTAATGTCGACTGGATGGGCTGGCGAAAAGTGCTTACGGCCATTTCAGTTATCATCCTGATCGCCGGGCTCGTTTCGGCTATCGGCCGACAGATCACGCCTGGTGGAACAAATGCGTTTAATCTCGGCGTCGACTTCCAGGGTGGAACGGTTGTTACCGCAAAGTTCAAACAGAAACCGTCAATAGACGAGATTCGCGCGGCCCTAAACAATGCGGGTGTAACCGAACCGATAATTCAGGATTCGACGGATAAACCGGATGAGATCTTGATTAAGGTTCCGTTGTTCGAAGGGGTTGAGGAAGCATCTCCAGAGGTTGAGACCGAAACCCCAGCGATTACGAATACCCAGGTTAATTTGGGCCGTGCGACCGTTAAGAAGGCCCTTGACACGTTTGGTGCAGAGGCCGGCGCCGCAATGAGCCTGGCGGAAGACGAAGCCGCAAGTTATAAGATAATCGGAACAGATTCGGTCGGGCCGGTAGCCGGTGCCCAACTTCGAAATCAGGCTGTAATCGCGACCCTGCTAGGGATGGTAGGCATTTTGCTGTTCATCGCCTTTCGTTATGATTGGACCTACGCCGCAGGAGCCGTAATTGCAGTTTTCCACGATGTTTTGATCACGTTGGCCTTCTTTTCTGTTTTCCAATGGGAGGTCAGTCTTACGGTGCTCGCCGCATTGTTGACCCTAGTCGGATTTTCAGTAAATGACTCGATCGTTATTTTTGACCGTATAAGGGAAAATCTTACGCTCCATCGTGGCGAATCGCTTTACAAACTGACCAATGACTCTATAAACCAGACGATGTCACGAACGATCGTAACCAACGGTCTTGTTTTCCTTTCGGTCGCAGCCTTGGTACTTTTCGGTGGAGAAGTACTTCGCGGATTCTCGCTTGCATTATTTGTTGGTTCGATAACTGGTACGTATTCAACGATCGCGATCGCGAGCCCGATAGCAATATGGTGGCAAGGCAAGATCGGAGCCGCGAAAGTAAAGGAAGCACCGATCGTGCAGAAAGGCGGGAAGATGGCTTCTGCATCACGTCGCTCGGTCACGCGCCGCCCCGTGACGCGATAGTTCGCTTTTTGTCAGGTGAGCTAATAAGTGCGAAAAATGTTGAAAACTAAACGGTTATTCTTGACTTTCGTCTTTTAACATTTTAGACTTCTTTCGTTGCTGGTCAATCAAGTATTCGTAGCTGCTTATTCCGTGTTCGATTTATTCATTTGGAGCGGATTTGGGAAGCTTTTGCGTATGTGACCGGTAGTAGTCTGCCACCCCGCTCTGGATGGAAATCGATAAAGTGCGAAGTAAGCTAAGATAGACGTCCGGTCGGATCGAAGGCAAAACATACGATTACAACTTGACTTTAAGTTTATAACATCTAAGCAATTATAAGGTTTCGTAACCCTTGACCTGAGTTTGGCACCGGTAACGAGGGAGGAAATAAAATGTTAGATCAATTAGTTGAATCGAAGAGTAACTCGGCAGAGAATACGCGAAAAAACGGGTTCCTTCTGACTGTGTTCGTCCTGATGGCGACGATGATGATGAGTGCCTGGCTTTACAGCCTTTTTGCAAAGGACTTCGGCATGGGCGGTGACGACCTTGAATTATCTACGCTGGTTGCCCCCGTTCCGGTACCTGATGAAGAGCCTCCGCCTGAGCCTGAAAAACAACCCGACAAACAGCGCGATCCTAACGTAGATGTTCGAAAAGAGATCATCGCGGCAATGGACGAGAGTCCGACGAAGCCACCTGAAGTTACCAGTGTTGTGAAGCAGACGATTCCGCCGCGGGACCCGACGCGATATACCGTAAAAGGGGATACGAATTACACGGCAAAAAACCCGCTGCCTTCAGATTACACTGGTCGCGTGAATACGTCCGGCACCGGCAGCGACAGCGGCCTGCCAGGTGGAGGAGGTACTAGCGATGCCGGTGGTGCGCCGCCGCCGCCGCCGCCGCCGCCCAAGCCGACACCGAAACCGGCACCGAAGACTGTTTCGGGCGGTGTGCTTAACGGTAAGGCCACAAACCTGCCGAAGCCGCCATATCCAGCCGCGGCTAGAGCAGTACGTGCAAGCGGAGCTGTAACGGTTCAGGTGTTGATCGACGAATCTGGACGAGTCGTCTCGGCAAACGCGACTGGCGGACATCCGCTGTTACGCAATGCAGCGGAGAATGCAGCACGAGGGGCTCGATTCAGTCCAACGATGCTTTCGGGTCAAGCTGTGAAGGTAACCGGGGTGATCACTTATAACTTTGTTCCGTAAAGGAAAGTTGTTATCGGGGATCTGTTGTTCAAACAGATCCTCGAACGATCCGAACCACAATTCTAATTTTTTTTGATTTCTTTGGAGGAAAAACCATGACATTTCTAGTCAGCCTTTTAGGAGCAGACGTTCCGGGCCTTTTCTTGATGCTTACCGGCGAAGGAGTTTCGTTCGGCGTTTACGATATCGCCAAGAGCTTGACCATCCCGGGATGGGGCGTGATCATAGTCCTTTTAATCCAATCCGTGTATATGATCGCGGTCGGGATCGAACGCTGGCTGACCTATAACAAGGCTAAGCAGCAGTCGCGTCAGTATGCTCCGAAAGTGGCGCAGGCGTTGAAGAACAGCAACATAGACGAAGCTATCAATATTAGCGATCGGCACAAGGATTCGCACCTTGCCATGGTTGTGTCTTCAGGCTTGAAAGAATTTAAGGCGCACGAGGGCAATTCGGATATCTCGGCTGATGAGATGGAAGCCTCGAAGCGCTCACTTGAACGTGCTATCGCTGTAAAGACCGCCGAATTGAAACGTGGCCTCGCAGGACTTGCAACAGTTGGTTCCACAGCCCCCTTCGTTGGGCTCTTTGGAACGGTCGTTGGTATCATCGGCGCTTTCCAGGCGCTCGCTGTTAACGAATCCGCTGGAATCGGCGCGGTCGGCGGCGCAATTGCTGAGGCTCTTGTCGCTACAGCCTTCGGTATCCTCGTGGCCGTCCCCGCAGTGTGGCTTTTCAACTACTTCACTAATAAAGTCACTAGTTTCGGCGTTGAAATGGAAAACTCTGCTTCAGAGCTTGTGGATTATTTTATCAAGCAGCGCTCGAAGCAGCTCCGCGGCTAACTTAAGCCCATTTGACATAGTTACTTAGGAGAAAGTTATGGGAATGGCAGTCGGAGGATCCGATGAATACAATTCGGAGATCAATGTAACCCCAATGGTGGACGTAATGCTGGTGTTGCTGATCATTTTTATGATTGTGACACCACTGCTCCAACAAGGCGTATCCGTTAATCTTCCGAAAGATATGATAAGTCCCACAGATGATCCGGACATAGCTAAAGATACATCTGTGATCGTCGCTATCCCGGACAACAGCAACTTTTATATCGGTAAGGACCAGTTTCCGATCGACGCGCTTGGTGAGAAGATCCAGAAGCTGATGGAAAACAAAACACCCGATAAGAGGATCGTTTATATCAAGAGCGGAGTTGATGTCGATTACGGCCGAGTAGTTCAGGCTATCGATACTATTCGTAAACAAGATATAGATAAGATCGGCCTTGTTGCTGATCGGAAAAAAGGCGAAGAGCAATAACAGAGCTGGTTCAAAAACTTGATCTGCGGAAAATAGAGAACAATTATGGCAATGTCAACGGGTGGCGGCGGCGGCGCCGTTCCACAGATAAACGTAACACCATTGATCGATGTTTTGTTGGTGTTATTGATCATCTTTATGGTCATTTCGCCTATGAAACCGGCCCGGTTTGAAGCGAAAGTACCTGCTGAACCGAAAGACCAGACGAACGTCGATGTCAAGCCTAATCCGCTTACCCTGGTCGTCGCAATTAATAAGGACACCAAGGGCGTTACACTTAATAACGCTCCGGCCGGCGACGTCAGCGACGCTTCGGCTCTAACGACTCAACTTTCTGAGATCTTCAAACAACGGGAAAATAACGGCGTGTTTCGTGAAGGGACGAACGAAGTTGAGAAAACGATCTTTATCAAATCACCGACGTCTGTACGGTACGGTGATGTGGTCAAGGTTATTGACGCCGCGAAGATCGCGGGAGCTCAGCCGATCGGATTGCAGATCGATGATCTAACAGATTAATTTTGCCTGCGGCGATTACTGATGACGGGCGAGGTCGCCCATCTTCGCTTCCGCAAGCGGTAAATGGAGCCAAATGATGAGATTCTCTCGTTTAGGGATACTTGTATTATTAACGATCACGGTATTGATCGGGGCCAATTGTGGCTACTATAACCGGATCATAGCCAGAAAAAATCTGGTCGATGGGTCAAAGGCGTACAAGGACAGGAAGTTTGAGCAAGCGGAAGAGTTTTTCCGGCAGGCCGTAGCCAGAGATCCGAAAGGTGAATCAGTAGAAGGAAAGACCGCCCAACTCTTTCTCGCCAGAACGCTGCATTCAGAATATATTGGTAACCGTTCAAATACGGCGAAGGCAGAAGAGGCGATAAAGGAGTATCAAAAGGCGCTAGTGGTGGATCCGAATGATCAGAGTTCTTACAAAGCCATTGCAAGCCTGTATGAGAATCTTCAGCGCACGGACGACTGGAAGAATTGGGTTACCGAGCGCTCCAAGAACGAATCGATCAAGCCCGAGCACCGTGCGGAGGCGTTGGTTTCGCTTGCCGCAAAACAAAATACGTGCGCTAACGATATAACCGATACCGAAGCCACAAAGAAAACAGTAACGCGCGATGGTAAACAAGCGTTTCAGTTCGTCAAGCCGGCGGATGGCGCAGAATTTGAGAAGTTAAAGGGTTGCGTAAAGGAAGGACTCGTTCTTATCGATCAGGCCCTAGCATTACAACCTGAGGCGGTCAAAAACGCCACAGCTCTTGATGTTAAGTCTCTGACGGACGCTCAGCTTAAATCCAATTCCGAATTGATGCGAGTATTCGAATCGGCCCGCTCCTACAAGGCCAGCTTGTTGATTCAGGATATGCGCACTGCGGATATGGAAGGTCGAACGGACGATTTCAATCGCCTTAAGGACGAATCCGAATCCGCGAGAACCGAATTTACGAACCTCAGCAACAAGGTAAAAGAGATTCAAACTGAGGTTGACGCCCGGTTAGCTGCTAAAGAGGAGGCGGAATCCGGCAAATCAAAGGCCAACGCTAAAGCGTCGCAATAGTTAAGGTTGATTTTTTTG
>JBAUGL010000030.1:0-24870 GCA_049679665.1 Pyrinomonadaceae bacterium
CCCGAGGTCACCCGGCCTTCATCGTATATGCTTCTGACGCGCTCTTGCGCGATGCTCGCAGTTTCGACCATCGAGCTGCTCGCGCCACCGATCAGAAACGCAAAAACAATGCATACCGTGGATACCCAATGAGTTCGAAAGGCGAACGAGGCAATTGAAAACAGGAGAGCGATGACTATGGTCTCGATTAACGCGATCTGGACGTATGGAGATATGAGGATGCCGGCAGCGAATGCCACAAAAAGCCAAGCAAGGGGATGTCTGTTGAAGGTCTCAGGACTCGTTCCGATCGCCATACTTTCGGGGTCAATCTGCAACAATGAAATGGCGGACTTCTCTGAAGCGTTTGTCACTGAAGCCGGGCACCAACATCAAGTGCTCCGGCCGCCGAAAAGAACCGTGTCGCTCACGATGACTGATTATCTTCGCGGCCAACTTTGGGCCGATCTTTGGAATTTTTTCGAGTTCCTCGGGGCCAGCGGTGTTAATGTTTACGCGTTCACTTCCAACGTTTCCCGTATCTAACTTGTCCGGCAGACTCCGGCTCATTTCAGGAGTCGTGCAGGCAGCAGCAGTTAACAGGAGAATTACGATCACATATTTCATTACGTTCGCATAACGCTTGCATTCATACAGATTACAGTTTATCGGATTCTATCCGAAAACTCACTTGTGCAAAGTGCTAAAAGTGTCTGTGTTACAAAGACTT
The DNA here is from genome assembly GCA_049679665.1 of Pyrinomonadaceae bacterium. Lineage (GTDB taxonomy): Bacteria > Acidobacteriota > Blastocatellia > Pyrinomonadales > Pyrinomonadaceae > OLB17. Next base: position 710 of record JBAUGL010000030.1, read on the forward strand.
GAACAACTTAACACTGTGGAAAATAGCCAATTTAGGTCTATTTATCCACAGGAATTTCGGAAAACTTTTGCGCCGAGTTTTACCGAAAATTTCGCGTCGATTCCAAGCGGTAAAACTCTCTAGTTAAGATCGCTCTCCCCGGGGAGAAACGGTCAGGCACTTTCCATTTCTTCGACATCTTGAATGTCTTCGTATGCCTTGGGAAGCACAGGACGTGCTCGCGTACTCCCGTCCATCTCGCCGATGTAGCCGTCGCGGACCATTGCGTCGAGGATCGCTGCGGCCCTCCCGTACCCTATCCGCAAATGTCGCTGCAGGAGAGACGTCGAGGCACGTTTCGCCAACACAACGCTTCGGACGGCATCCCAAAATAATGGATCCTTCCTACCTGGCAGCTCGCTGCCGTCATCAGATTCGTCTTCGGATTTTGTGATGTTTGTATCGTAGTCCGGCAAACCTTGTTTTTTGATATGATCCACGATCTGCCCGATCTCCTTCTCATCAACGTATGCCCCGTGAACCCGAATCAGCTGTGAATTACCCGGAGGGAGAAAGAGCATATCCCCCCGTCCGAGTAGGCTCTCGGCGCCGTTCGAATCGATTATCGTCCTTGAATCAACTTTTGATGAGACACGGAACGAGATGCGTGACGGGAAATTAGCCTTGATCAATCCGGTTATTACGTCGACGGACGGCCTTTGCGTGGCGAGCACAAGGTGAATGCCGACGGCCCTCGCCATTTGCGCTAGTCTGGTGATCGACTCTTCAACTTCCTTCCCAGAAACCATCATCAGGTCGGCTAATTCATCGATTATTATTACTATATAGGGCAACGTGGCCCACGGCCCTCCGTCGTCATTCAGGTGGCCGTCAGAGTTTCGCCGTTTCACGGCATCGTTATACCCAACGATATTCCGAACTCCCCATCCAGCAAGTTCCTTATATCTACGCTCCATTTCGGATACCGCCCATCGTAGCGACGTCGCGGCCCGTTTAGGGTCCGTTATGATCGGCGTCGCTAGATGCGGAATGTCTGCGTAAAGGCCGAGCTCGAGCCGTTTCGGATCGACCATTATGAACTTGACCTCATCAGGCTTAGCCTTATAAAGAATCGAAACGACCAGTGAATTTACGCCAACGGATTTTCCGGCTCCGGTAGCCCCAGCGATAAGCAAGTGGGGCATCTTCGCAAGGTCGGTCACATAATTAAGGCCGTCAATCGTTTTCCCAAGCGCGATCGTCAACAGCGAATGCGACTCCCGGAATTTTTTCGATTCGACCACCTCTCGGAGGTGAATCGTCTCCCGTTTGTTATTTGGAACTTCGATTCCGACAAAGGCTTTGCCGGGGATTCGGTCGATTCGAATCGATTCCGCCTGCAGCGCCAGGCAAAGATCATCCACAAGCGAAGTCACGCGTGAATACTTGACGCCCGGGTCAGGCTTGAATTCATAGGTGGTAACAACCGGGCCCTTCGAGATATTAACGACGCGTCCAGTAACATTGAACTCCTTTGTCTTCTCAGCTAACTCAACGGCAATCGCCAGAAGTTCCTCGTCTTTCTGCTCTATCTGCGGCGGCGACGGCGTAAGGAACTTAGTTGGCGGCAGTGCGTAGTTCTGATAATCCTTGGGCTTTTTGGGCTCCGTCGGTTCGGCGATCTCGCCTGTCTCAACGGATTCCAGCTCTCCGGTAAGGTCGCCGGTATGCTTGATGGGTGCGATCGGGATCGAACCGTAACCCAAGACCGATTCTGGCGGGACAGTGTCGGATCCGACCTTGCCTACGTTAGGGGTGGAGGTAAGTATCGTCGGTGATGCCGCCGCCGTAGCTGTTGTGGCATTCGGGCCGTCACCGACGGCGATTGTCCCGCGCGGCGCTTCTTCGTCTGGGTTCCGTTTCTTTGCGCGTACGTCGCCTATAGAGATCGTAGGCGGCAACTCTCCGGTCTTGCCTGTTCTGATCTCTCGTCTCTTTTCTGAACGCTCTTTTGCCTTAATGCTCTCAGTCTCTGGACTATGTCCTCGACGAACCCTCCAATCATTGATACGCTGGCGAACATTCTGCCATTCCAGATCGAAGCGGCTAAAAAACCCTCGGAATGTAAGATTGGTCGCAAGGATCACCGATACAAGGAACACAGCTGAAAGCAGGATACCCGTCCCAATATTTCCGATCAGGTTTGCCGTATACTTGTAAAAGAATGCGCCGACCACTCCGCCGTGCCAGCCGAACATATGAACCAAGCTTGAGACAGACACAAGCAGCAAAACCGATCCGATGATCCGGCTCAAGCGCGGCCGTAACCGAACCGAGTGAAATATCCGCCAGGCGATAGCGGCCAGGACGGCGGGAAATACGTATGCCGACAACCCGATCGCTTGAAACATTATGTCGGCTACCACTGCACCTGCGACGCCGATCCAATTCTGTGTCCTCTGTGCGCTTGCTGTATTGAGTGACCAATCAGATGGGCTATAGGTTATCAGGCACAAGAACGCCAGGACCGCGATAGCAAGAAGTATGACGGCCACGACCTCATTGATCCGCGAATGGGGTTTTGCAGCGAGAGACTTTTTGACAAGCGTAGTCCCGTCTGAAAGACAAAAATTGAGTTCGTCGTCCTTATAGGTTTCCTGACATTTTGGGCAGACCTTCATCTTGATCAACTATTTGCGGCTACCGAGCCGCGCTTATATACCAGAAACTCCTTGATAAATTCATCAATGTTTCCGTCCATGACCGATTCGATGTCGGCGCGTTCGAATTTTGTTCTAGTATCCTTCACCAAACGGTAAGGATGCAGCACGTAATTCCGAATTTGGGAACCGAATGCGATGTCCTGTTTAGTTGCCTCGAGCTCCGCGGCGCCTTCTCGTCGTTTTTCAATTTCCAATTCGTAAAGCCTTGACCGCAGTACCTGCATCGCGACAGCACGATTTTGAAGCTGCGATCGCTGATTTTGACACGTTACCACAATTCCGGTCGGCAAATGCGTTATCCTTACCGCACTGTCGGTTACATTGACGTGCTGTCCGCCGGCACCGGAGGACCGATATGTATCAATACGAAGGTCTTTATCCTCAATATTCACCTCGATATTCTCATCAATTTCGGGTGAAACAAAAAGCGAGGCAAACGAAGTTTCACGACTTCCGCCGGAATTGAACGGGGAGATCCTAACGAGCCTGTGAACCCCGGCTTCCGAGGACAACAACCCATAAGCATAGTCACCCTCGACACGGAATGTGGCAGATTTGATACCAGCTTCGCTGCCGGCCTGTTCATCAAGTATCTCGACTTTGAAGCCTCGCCTCTCCGCCCATCGAAGATACATCCGCAGCAGCATCTGTGCCCAATCCTGTGCGTCCGTCCCTCCGGCTCCGGCCTGGATGGAACATATTGCGTTATTTAGGTCGGTGTCACCCGAGAGCAGGCTTTGTGTTTCAGTTTCCGAAACGTCCCGCTCCAGTTGGTTGATCAGTTCTTCAAGTTCCGCTAAGGAATCAGCGTCGGATCCGGCAAATTCAAACAGAACCTCGGCATCGGAAACAGCGGTCTCGTATTTAGCCTGCTGATTAAGTGATTTTTCGATTCGGCTTCGCTGCTGAACCGTCTTTTGGGCATGTTCCGGATCGTTCCAGAATTCTGGCTCGGAGATCATATTCTCTAGCGCTTCTAATTCAGATCGTTTACTTGGCGCGTCAAAGATACCTCCCAAGTTGTGTAACTTTGACTTTTATCTCTTCGAGTTTTGTATTCAATTCTGTAAGTTCCATTTAGTTGTTCAGATGTTCAGTGTTCAAATGTTCAATTGTTCAGTTTGTTCAGTTTGTTCAATTGTTCAGTTTGTTCAATTGTTCAATTGTTCAATTTTGGTAATAATCTCCACCGATAACTGATCCCCAACATCACCGCCGATACCAACACACTCAGCCACGCGATCCAATCGCCATACTTAGAGTAAAACGTTTGTGATCCATCGGACATGAAAACATTCCAAACTCGCGTGTCTTCTACGTAAGAATCGGTTGGATCAATGATCCTGCCGCGTTCATCAATATATGCAGAAATGCCCACGTTCGTTACGCGCAGGACGGGACGATTCATCTCGACGGCCCGAAACACCGCGTTGGCGAGATGCTGTCTCAGCACCGGCGTAGGCCCAAGATAGCCGTCGTTAGTCAATTCAATGATCACGTCTGCGCCACGATCGGCAAATTCCCGGGAAAGATCGGCGAAGTGCGTTTCAAAGCAAATCATCACGCCGGCTTTTGCATCACCCAGCGGAATCAGGTCATATTCGTTCCCGTAAGAAAAACTGCCGACCAAGGCAGGGACGATACTCTGCAGTGGAAACGGGACTGCCTCGCCAAACGGCATCAGATAAATCTTATCATATTGGGCTAACTTATTACCCTGCGTGTCGACAAGCACAGCCGAATTGAAATACTTGTTCATACGGTGATCGGGCTCGGCGGCATTGAACAACACCGACACATTATTTCGACTTGCGAAACCCTTTAACCATTCACGAAATTCGGGCTCTTCCTCGTAACGAAAATTCATTGGTGATTCGGGGAAAATTACGATTGTCGGGGGCTGTTTAGCGTTTCCTTCTATCTTTAACGTGGATTCCGCAAGTTGGATATGGCGCTCGCGCAGTGCATGCCATTTCTCGATCGTCAGGCCGCTCATAGGGACGTTTGGCTGGATTGCGATGACGCGTGCGACCGCAACTCGCGAATCAAGAGAATAAGGCCGCCGAACAGCAATTTCAAGGGCGCCGAAAACCACGAGAGTGCCTATCAACGCTAACAGGAGGCTCCTTGCGAACCGCAAATTCTCTGGACGCCATACGCGACTTAGTACGAAGGCCGCAAGCAGCGCGTTTACACATACAACGAGCAGACTTACAAGTAAAATTCCCCCGATGCTCGCGTACTTCAATGCCGGCCCTCCGAACGCCTGAGAATATCCGGCGGCATTCCAATTGTTCCCGGTGATCCAATATCTTGCGAACTCCGCAGCTACCCAGAGAAACGGGGCCGAAAACATCGCCCATATCCCGAAGCGTGATAAACAAACCGACAATCCCGCCGCAAATGCCGCCGGGAAAAAGCCGGCGATGACTGCGACGCAAAGCAATAAGAAATAGGCCAGCGGCGCTGGAAACCCTGCGTAAGTGATAGGTGCGAATGTCAGCCACCAGCCCGTACCTAAAAAGAATGTGATCCCGAATATCCAGCCGAGCACTAAGGACCTTCCGACGCTATTACTCTCGAGCGCCAACAGCAAAGGAACCAGCGCAAACCAAGCCATCCACCACAACTCAAAATCGGGGAAAGCCAGTACAAGCAGGATCGCCGATATAACGGAGAGAAGTATGCTCTTCAAATTCGGCAAATGAGGCGAAAAGTCGGGAAACTTCATCATAATAACTTTATCAGAAATACCGATGACGAAGGCTCGTCGAATAGCTTACTTTTAAAACGACAAGAGCCCGGTCTCTGTTGACCGGGCTCAGCTGGTAAGCAAAATTGCGGATCGCGCGGTAGGCGGTTAAAGCACAGCGGCGTGCGGTGCCTTTGAAGTGATGGCGGCGGGGTCTTGGTCCTTTGTATCAAGCTCGCCGACATACCTTATTGCACATAGCGTGCCAAAGTCCGCTTCCCGGTAATTACCAGTGCTTCCTAAACACTGTTGGGCCTCGTAACCTATTGCAAATTGATACTTTCCGGCCGTATAAGAATTGTTGGCTCCTCAGTGATCAGGAACGGGACCGCACTTTCATTTACACTATTTGGAGCACCGTTCGACCTGCCGCTGTAGCGCGATCGTGTCTTGATTCTCTCGGTCGATCTCAGCAGCTGAGGCGGCCCAATTCTTGGCGTTAAGGCAATCACCCCGTTCGATATAGATCGAACCAAGAGAGACGTGTGCGTCGAAGAGTCGATTGTCCCAGAATATTGCCGTCTTGAATGAACTTATTGCCTGATCGAGATCTCCGCGTCGAAGATGGATCTTACCGAGGATAAGATAGCTTTCAGCACTCATCGGCTCTGCCGCGAGCACGCGTCGGAGCACCGCCATAGCTTCATCGTCGTTGCCGTTCTTGAAATGATTCCTAGCCTCGGCTATTGAGTTGTCCGTTTGGTTCATCGGCGCCGATACTGGCACACTCGCACGCTTGCTTAGTACAACACTGACAAAATCCTTGCGTGCGGGCTGTTCGACGCGCATTTTGATATCGTCTAACGACTTGGATCTGACCCAGTCCTTTTCGAGATTTGCATACTTATTGCCGGCTGTCAACAGTTTGCGGGCTTGATTGTCCTTCTCTGGTGCCGACGGATCCTTTAGAGCTTCAAGAGATTTAGCGAGCACATAGAACGCTTCTCCGTCGGCGGTTCGGCGAGCGGTCAATGAACTCAGCATGGCCGAAGCTTGACGAGTGTCGCCGTTAAGAAAAAGCGCCAGTGCATAATTGAATTGTATATTTAACTCGACCGGCGCAGAATCCGACGCTTTCTTCAGTAGTTCCAATCCTTCATTCAATAATGCGGCGGAACGAGCATCGTTTTTCTTTTCGGACCGCGAGGCCTGAATTGCTATGGCACCTAAGGTGTTATAGACGCTCGTCAGCATAAGATCATCAGCTAAAGGGCGGAGCACCGCGAGCGCAGGTTCGAAATTTCCCTGCTGCCAGTGGATAAGGCCAATATAAAACGATGCTTCGGCAAATCGTTCATCGCTGCAGCGCGCTGGCTTATTCTCGGCCTTTGCCTTTTCTTTACACTGTTGATTTGCGTAAACAACCCGTTCAAAAGATTCGATCGCTTCCGGAAAGCTGCGAAGGTTTAGGTGCATGTGTCCGAGTTCCAGGGCAGCGTCGGCGTATGTCCCTTCGGGCGAAGCTTCGGTGTAGAGCCGCATCGCGTTCTTAAAGTAGTTCGAGCGCGATTCGCCGGGCGGTGTCAGAAGTCCTTTAATATAAGCCTCAAACGCACGCGGCGGGATGCGAGTAGCCATTACAACAAGATCATTTTGTGAATAGGTGAGAGCCGAACCGAAGCGTTGATAGAGAATATGGTAAGCGATCTGACCCTGCATTGTCTGCAAGTTGCCGAGCGCGTCGGTCAGCACCGGCTGCCGAGAAAACTGGCGGCCGTCAATCGTTTCCGTTAGGAAGCGGCCTTCATTGACATTGATTATACGAGCCTTAACCGTAACGGTCGCCGCGGTGTCGCCCTGAGCCGGAACGATGCTGTATTCGCCGGAGATCAGCAACGTGGCCTTGCTTTCACGGGCCAGTTTTAGCGACGTTGCAACGCTAGGTAAACTTGCGAGCGGTATGCGTAGCCGCTGCTGCATTATCTTGCGGCCCTGGTTTGGAATGACATTCAGCCCTTCAACCCGTATGAGGTCAGAGATCGCATCGGCGAAGCTCTCCCCGACCCAATTGAATTCAGGTTTGTTCGATGTATTCTCAAACGGAAGGACCATCGCGGTGTCGACACTCTGCGCAATCGCTGAAAACACCGTTAGAATTGTTATTATCGATGCAAAAAGGACTTTTCTAATCATTTACTCCCCAAAAACAAAAGATTCGCTCATGTTAGAAGCGAATCGGCTCCCAGAAGGAGCTATGATGCTAAACTTTTCGGAAAAGATGGTAACCGGTACGGGATTTGAACCCGTGTTGCCGCCGTGAAAGGGCGGTGTCCTAGACCCCTAGACGAACCGGTCATGCCACAAACGAACAGTAAGGATACCTCAGCGATATTTTTATTGTCAAATCAACGGAATTCCGAGGGCCGCCACAGTGAGCAATGCTGTTTTTTTAAAGGGCAGACTGCTAGTCTGTTGCTGTAGGCCTCTATTACAAAATGAAACGTGTCTTTCTGATCGATTCAATGTCGCACATATATCGTGCGTTTTTCGCGCCAATGGGCGCACGGCAAGAGCCGCTACGCAACAGCAAGGGCCAAGTGACCCAGGCCGTTTTTGTTTTCACAAACATGCTGCGTAAGCTCATCAATGATGAAAAACCTGAACACATCGCCGCAGTTTTTGACACCGCTGCGCCTACATTTAGGCACGATTTCTATACAGCTTACAAAGCGAACCGGCAGGATATGCCGGAAGACCTCTCGGCACAGATCCCGTTCATCATTCGGTTATGTGAAGCATTTAATATCCCGATAATAAAGTACGACGGTTACGAGGCCGATGACATCATCGGCACGCTCGCGATGAAGTGTAAAGAGCGGGATCTTCAGGCCGTGATAGTTTCGAATGACAAGGACCTTTGCCAGCTAGTCAGCGATCCGCACATTGTTGCGATGCGCCAAAACTCGCAGAGCGTTAAGCGAAAGGTTCCCGTGCCGACCATCGAATGGTGTGACGAAAAGTGGGTCGAGAACAAATTCGGCGTACCGCCAAACAAGATCGTGGACCTGCTCGGGCTGATGGGTGACTCCATCGACAACATTCCGGGCGCTCCCGGTATCGGTGAAAAAGGCGCATTAAAGCTGGTTCTGGAGTATGGTTCGGCCGAAGGTGCGATGGCGAACGCCGATAAGATCTCGCACAAAACTTACCGAGAGACGCTACAAAATAATCAGGAGATCGTCCGCCAATCGCTGGAGTTGGCCACCATTCATTGCGCGGTTCCCGTCGAACTCGACCTTGATGAGCTCAAACTTCGCAAGCCAGACCGCGAAGCTGCCTACACACTATTTAAAGAACTGGAATTTACCGCACTCACCAATGAATTTTCCGACTCGGCGCCGTTGTTCAAGCCAAGTGCCGCTGATGCGAGCGTCGAACGAAAATACAGTGTGATCACTGACCGCGAAGCCCTTGATCAGCTGATCAGGCGGTTGTGGGAAGCCGAACAATGGAGCTTCGAGGTGGACGATTCGAATTCGGGCCCGCGAATGAGCTGCTATGGGAAGAACCCGCCGATCGGCATCGCTATCTCGCCTGCGGCCGGCGAATCGTTTTATATCGATCTCGAAAACTTCGCTGAGGGTCGGGAATCAGCGATCGGGCCGCTGGGCGATATTCTCTCAAACGGGTTTCTCGACAAATACGTTTATGACCTAAAGAAGTGCATCGGTGTACTGAGGGCTTTGGCTATCGAACCCGAAGCGGTCACGGACGATGTAATGATCGCAGCATACCTACTCGATCCCGCTCGCACAAACCAGACCGTAGCATTCCTCTCACAGATGTATCTCGATGTCGAAACCTCGCCGGAAGCTCCACGCGGCTTCGAGGATTCTGCATATCGAACGGCCGAGCGTGCCGATCTTGTATATCGACTCGTTCCCGTCCTTCGTCGAAAGATCCACGAAGAAGAACTAACAAGGGTTTACTCTGAGATAGAGATGCCGCTGGTTCCGGTACTGGTCGATATCGAATCAGCCGGAATGAAGGCGGACGCGAAGACACTCACCGATTTCTCGACTGAGATATCAAAGGACCTCGAATCGCTCAAGTCTAAAATATTCGAAATAGCCGGCCGTGAATTTAATATTGGTTCGCCAAAACAGGTCGGCGAGCTGCTGCAGGAGCTAAACATCGAGACCGGACGAAAGACCGCGACCGGACAGATATCAACTAGCCGGGACATTCTCGGTGAGCTTGCCGAAACTTACGAGATCGTCCAACTTATTCTCGAACACCGCGAGCTGGACAAGCTAAAGGCCACATACGCCGATGCACTTCCGAAATTGATTTCTGATGATGGCCGCATCCACGGCTGTTTACATCAAACAGTCGCCGCCACCGGCCGGCTTAGTTCGACTGATCCGAATCTGCAGAATATTCCGATCCGTACCGAACTTGGACGTGAAATTCGGAAGGCATTCATCGCCGAAGAAGGCTGCAAGTTGATCTCCGCCGACTATTCGCAACTCGAGCTCCGCATTCTGGCGCACATCACGAAAGACCCGGTAATGCTGGAGGCGTTCAAAAACGGCGAGGACATTCACGCTAAAACGGCAAGACTCGTGTTCGGAGCGGATAACGAAAAGGATCTAAAGGAAAAGCGACGGCTAGCGAAGATAGTTAATTTCGGTATCGCTTATGCGCTTGAGGCATTCGGCCTGTCTCAGCGTGTAGGCCTTTCGAAAGCCGAATCCCGTAAGGTGATCGATGACTATTTCACGACGTACAAGGGAATCCGCCGCTATATGGACGAAACACCCGTTAAAGCTCGGGAAAAGGGACATATCGAATCGATCTTCGGCCGCCGACGTTACTTCCCGTCGATCAATGACCGCAATTACACTGTCCGCTCGAGAGCCGAGCGCGAAGCGATAAATATGCCGATCCAAGGAACGGCGAGCGATATCGTAAAGATCGCCATGATCAATGTTCACAATGCATTACAGAAGGCACAGCTAAAAACTCGGATGCTGATGCAGGTCCACGACGAACTGCTCTTCGAAGCGCCGGAAGCTGAATTACAAGAGGTTACCGTGATCATCAAGCGCGAGATGGAAGCCGCGGCTGAGTTGGATATTCCGCTCATCGTTGAGATCGGCACAGGGGTTAACTGGAAGGATACAAAGTAGTCAGAAATTACCGTTACCCGTAAGACGCACAGCCACGTCAATTAAGACCTGGCTATGTGCCTTCAGAAAGCATCGGCACGTGCAGATTCGCCCAACTGAATGAACGATGGTGGAGATGAGGAGGGTCGAACTCCTGACCTCTGCATTGCGAACGCAGCGCTCTGCCAACTGAGCTACATCCCCACGCGAAACTTGATGATAAAAAGCTGCCTGGGGCCTGTCAAGTTGGACCTTAATAGTGTCGGGACTTTCGACTCAGTTCTTAATGCCTTGTAAGAACGAGTCTTAACGGCATAAAGTATCGTCCGTGGAACACGTCATTTGGCTTTCCTTTCGTTTTCGCGTCATTTATCCTTGCGATATTGTCGTACGAGGCGCACGCGAGGGCTGAATTCGAATCCATTATCCAAGTATCTGCATCAGGATGGGTTATCAGCATATAGCTGAGATCGCTCAGCGAACCGCGGCCGGCGCGATATCCAATGTGCCGAGTGTAATCGGACGAGATCGGTATACTGCCTACTAGCCCCTGGCACCGACTTTCTCCGATCGTCATCGTCTGCAGATACAGTCCATTCACAAACGTCAGAAAGTATGCGCTGCCGGTCGTTGAACCTGTAAGTGGATCTCCGACCGGCTCGATCAGATTCGAGTAATATGCAGTCGCTAACCGATTGCCGGTCTTAAAGCTGAGTACGCCGGTAGAAAGAAATGAGGCTGCGACACTATCGCTTCCATGAACATACGGTCCGTCGCCATCCGAACCAAACCCTTGGACTCCCTGGCTCACCATATCATCTATAACAACGTCAAGCGTCACAGGGGTTTCGCCTTTGTTTCTCTGTGCCGTTGCCCCTAGTCCGAGCATTAGCATAAAAACCATCGCCATAAAAAATCTGAGTTGTGTTTTCATTAGTGATCTCCTATTAGATTGAACGCTTTTGTGGACACCGAGTGAGAACTGCGTTATGGTCCTGACCGGCAGCAGCCCGCGACGGAAACAAAATTGCAAATACTTAGTGTTTGGGCTTACAATTCCCCGAGATTACAACGGATACGATTCACCCGTCCTTAAAGGACCCTAAAGTTTCGCTAAATGCTCGCTAAAGCCTCATGAACGGACATCCAAAAGCCATATATGAGTTCGGAGAATACCGGTTGATCCCATCAGAGCGAGAACTGCTCAAGAACGGTACCCGCTTGTCGCTTCCCCCAAAAGCGTTCGATATTCTTGTCGTGTTGGTCGAAAACGCAGGTGAGCTTGTTGATAACAAGGTCATGATGAACCTCGTCTGGCCGGACAGCTTCGTCGAGGAAGCCAATATCCAGGTTCAGATCTCGGCGATCCGAAAAGTTCTGGGCGAAAGCGGCAATCGGCACTATATCGAGACCGTTCCCAAGACGGGTTACAGGTTTATTGCCGAAGTTGAGCAAACTGGAAACGGACGGCCGACTGAGAAAACGCAAGTTCCTTTGGGTAACCCCAAGTGACGCTAAGCCTGAAACTCGCAACAAGAATCTGAGTTCATTTTCATTCTTTATAAGAAAACCCAGTGCAAAGTGGTTGGCCGTACTTGCAGCATTCTTAATATTGGCGAGTGTTGCGATTCTTTTCGGTATTCTACCGTGGCGGATCCCGAGGGCGGATTTTAGCAATTTCTCACAGAGAACGCGGTTGAAACTGACCACATCGGGAGCCGCGTTTGGCGCAGCAATTTCGCCTGACGGAAAATATGCTGCGTACCAGACCATGGCCGCCGGGAAATATAGTATCTGGTTAATGGATCTAGGTAGTAAAAGTAGCGTGCAGATCACCCCACCAGGAGCAAACGTGTTTAGCGGAATAGCGTTTTCGCCGGGCGATGAGAATATCTATTACGTCTCATCTGATAATCAACTGACTCCTATTTCCAGCGTCTATCGAATGCCGCGCTTGGGCGGCGAATCTAAAAAAGTACTTGTCGGCACGAACAGCCCTGTGGGATTTTCGCCGAATGGGAGTCAATTTACTTTTATCCGGCAAGATCTTGAAAAAGGAGAAACCCTTTTGATGATCGCTAAGGCAGACGGCACGGATGAACGGGAACTGGCGAAACGCAAATCCCCCGACAGCTTTTCGACCGGTAAACGTCCCGCGTGGTCGCCTGACGGCAAAACCATTGCTGTTATAGGAATTAATTCGAGTGAAAAATTCCTCCGTGTCTTGACCGTGAATGTCACCGACGGGACGGTACAACCCTTAACATCTGAACAATGGTCCGCGTTGCAGGACGTAGTCTGGTCATCTGATTCCGACAATATCCTCATGACAGCGCAGGACGACATCAAATTCGGGCCTTTACAAATTTGGAGGACGTCGCTTTCGGGGGCAGGCGAAGCGGAGAAACTTACTCACGAGCTTATCTCTTATGTAGGTCTGAGCTTCTCTGCCGATTCGGGTTTTCTATTGACAACGCAGACAGACCCGTTCAGTGACATATGGGTCGCCCCTAGCCAAAATGATGGCTCTCCCAAACAGATACTATCTATCAAAGGCGGAGGGAGAGTTGAAATCTCCTGGACTCCAGACGGCCGCATCGTATTTACTTCAAACGCCAGTGGCGATCCGAACATCTTCGTAATGAATGCTGACGGCACAAACCAAATTCAGCTGACGGCGGACAACTATCCCAAACGTTCGCCCGTTGTTTCCCCGGATGGACGTAGTATCGTTTTCGTTTCTAATCAGTCGGGACCGGAACAATTATGGCGAATGGACATAGACGGCCAAAATCAGCGGCAACTGGCTGCCGACCACGTCTATCGCTACCCGCAATTTTCACCGGATGGTGACTGGATAGTTTATTCCACTTGGCAGGACAAACAAGCATTTCTGTGGAAGGTTCCCTTTAACGGCGGCGACAAGATAATGCTCAACGGCGGAACATCGTGGACTCCGAATGTTTCACCGGATATGAGATCCGCCGCTTATATGGAAAAGAATGTCCAACCAGGCGGAGGGACGAGAATCAATATTGTGTCGCTCACCAGCGATGAACCCCTCAAATCGTTTGAAGTTCCGGCGAGCACCCTGTCGGATTCGATCCGCTGGTCACCGGACGGGCGCGGGGTGTTTTATCGCAGTTCAAAGGACAATGCGGCTAATTTCTATCTTCAGCCGATAGGAGAATCCGAGCCAAGACAACTCACGGATTTTAAATATGACTTTCCGGTATACTGCGCTTTGTCCCGCGACATGAAACAAATATCGTGTCTCCGCGGTATTATGATCAGGGACGCTGTTCTCTTTAGTCCTCCCGGATAATATTCGTCGCCGCTATTTTGGATCGGCCGAGAATTCTACTGTACGCCAGCCGGGAGCAGCGATCCCTTTGGGTCCGATGCGTAAGCGTATCCATCCTCGATCTTGCCGATCAGGGCATGAAAGCTGATCTCTTCACCCGATACGACGACAACGACATCACCGGGGCTGTTTGATTTTTCGTCAACGGGAAACTTGATGATGGTGGCGTTTCCATTTTCCTGCGCCACTACGTCGTATTCGAACGTGTCTGTGTTAAAACTCAGTGTTTGTACAAATGATACTTCCATAAAAATGCTATTCAAGAAAACTGCAAACCCAGAGTCTACCGTTTTGGAATGATAAAGTCCAAAGCAATGGCGTCGTGGTCCGATAAAGGCGTACCGCTATCATCCGTTAGTTCTCCGATCGTTTCAGGCTCTGACGCCGGTGCGATCTCGATGCCTCGTCCGGCAAACCAATCAAGTCTGCCTGAAACGCGTCCGCCGACGCGCTTCGCGGCCCAGAAAATGAACGGAAAGCACCATGCCGGCACCCAATCGCGTAAATTCGTGTTCTTCTCCATGCTCTCAACGTCGTAGTGAAGCGTTCCGACGCCGATCTCATTAAGGCTGCGGTAGTCGTAACCGCGGCCCTCCAACTCGCCGAACAGTCGCCGCTCAAAGTATCTGTCAGGGTGCGGAAGATGGTTGTTGACGACGTTCTTGACGCCCATTATCACACGCCTCCAGTAGCCAAGGATCGCTCGAGTCGCATTCTGTGAATTGTATGTCGTCGTGTTCCAATCGCCGCCAAGGAGGACCGGAAGAGGCGGCAGCGAGTCAAGGTGATCGAGTATGATCTTCATCTGCAGCCTGCGGTGCGACCTTGAACAGTGCGCGTCGAGATGGATCGTTACCGCCCTAAACTTGCCGGCGGGATGATCGATATCCGCGATCAACGCCCGTAGGTACCCTAAGCGCTTCTCCTTACCCCACATCTTGTCCTTTCCGTTTGGAAGCGGTACCGCATGTACATTCTGGATAGGAAACTTCGAGAATAACGCTAGTCCGTGCAGAGAAAGCGTATTCTCACCCTCGATATCCGATTCGACACCGCTGCCCTTTTGCAGTGCTATATAAACTGGAGCGAACGCATAATTTAGCCCGAGTTCCAAAGCCAGTTCGCGGGCGACAAAGCGGTTGCCGCTGCGTGCCATGCCATGATCAAGCTCTGTAAGCAGAAGAAGATCCCTATCTTTCAACCGGTCGTGATGCTTCAGTGCGTCGACGATCCCTTCGAATACGCACCCGCGTTCGATGTTCCAGGCAAGGGCAGCAACGCGATCACCCAAGTCAACCGTCGGCGGTTCGACTAACTCTTCGACGATAACCGCGTTCATGATACGGTCAACCTCAGGTTTGATCTCAGGATAGATCGCTGAGGCCTCCAATTCGCGGGTCGAATCAAACCTCAACAGTTCAGCGAACCGCTTGGCGAGATCGTGGTCCAAAATGGAAGGCGTCGAGATAGTTCGTGATGCGGCGGGTATCATCTGATCACGGGCTATTCATCATCGTAACGCATCTTAGCAGGCGCAACGGCCAGGAAATCATTGGTAATACGTTCTGAATAGATCCCAAGCAGCTGGTCGATGCGCTTCTGTGTTGGCGAGCAGAATATCAATCCGACGTGCTTCGGTTTTGAGACCCGATAGACGATCTCATCATCAATATAATGAGACGTGTCCGGTGCGTCGTCTTTGGCGAGAGCAAGTGCGACCCCGGCGAATTCCTTTCGCGTCTTCGGAGGATCGTACGGCCTTTCGCTCGTTGCCGTCTCAAGCTTTGCCCACTCACGCCAAAGGTTGAAATTACACGCATGCTCGAGCACATTCGCAATATATGCACCGCCAACCCGACAGGCGACCTCCAGCAAATATAACTTTCCGTCCGCGGCGCTTTGCAGGAATTCCGCGTGAGAAACACCCTGCTCGTATTTGAACGTTTCAAGCAGCTGGACATTCATTTTCTCCAATTCCCGCCGTGTCTTTGAGCGATAAGGCACTATATACGACGTGAATACGCCTCCGAAATGGGTTACGGCAAACGGCGGCGTGCCATATTGGCTTACACCCGCAGCGACGACCTTTCCGTTATGGACCACCGAATCGACGTGAAAGACATTGCCTTCGATGAATCTTTCGATCAGGAACTGGGATGGATGGTCCCGCCACGTGTTCCTTGCGTCCAGATCACTGAGAACCGCCCATACTTCATCTTTCGTGCTGCATTTACGGATTCCAAACGCCGAAACTTCGTGCCGGGGCTTAACGATCCATGGTGCCGGAACGCGGTCGAGGAACTCGTTGATCTGATCGGTGCTCAGAGGAACCATATAATCCGGGCAGGCGATGCCTGCTCCGTCTGCGATGGTCCGCATCGCGAACTTGTCACGGAATCGTAGTGCGTGAGAACTAGTCATTCCGCCGAGCTGGAGATGCTCACGGACCTTGGCGGCCGTTAATACGTCAAATTCGTCGAGTCCGACCACACGATGTATGGGCCCGGCACCGGCCAGGTTCGTTACCGCGCGGATATAATCATCAAAAGCGCCGCCGTCCGGGACTGTCTTAAAGTCATTGATCGAAGTCCACGACCATTGTTCGCCACGAAGTTTTTCTCGAGTCATCAGAGTCACTTTCCACCCTGCTGCGTGACATTCCTCGAGAAACTCGTTGCCCTTGAATTCACTGGCAATGCAAACAATATGGTACTTCATATTCAAGTCCGCAGAAAGCTGTCTATGCTCCAGTCACCAGAGCCCTTAAGCATAAAGGCGATCGCGATGAAAAGGTAAAGAAACGCAAGCTCCTGCTTCTGATAAGGATCGGCAGCGTGGACCCCGATCAATGCCCCGAGCATTACACAAGCGATAAAGAAGGCGGAAAATCGAGTGAAAAGTCCAAGTGCCAGAAACACAGCTCCGACCGATTCACTTAGTGAGGCGGCCCATGCAAAGACAATCGGAGCCGGCAAACCCATGTTGGAAACGCCTTCTACAAACTTTTCCGAAGGCGGCAATTTCCCTATCCCGTGGGCCATAGCAAGCGATATCCCAGTAAAAATACGCAAAAGTGCAAGGCCCACATTTGCCAGAAGTGATAGCCCGGACTCTCCGCCGAAGAGCAATTCTTTTACCAACTCAATTTCTCCGTTAATGATTTTATTTTGCGATAAAAGAATGGCACAATTTAACCGCAAAAACAATACATCGAAACGCGGCCGATGCAGGCGGTCTGAGGTTTGAATATGGGCGAATTGGACATTGCTAATTTACTGAGCCATTTGGTGATATTTCTTGTAGTTCTGCTCCTGGCCATCTCGGCACATGAGGCCGGACATGCATGGATGTCGTACAAGTTTGGTGACGATACGGCTTATATGCTTGGACGGGTCACGCTAAATCCGCTGAAGCACGCTGATCCGGTCGGAACGCTGCTCATCCCGATACTCGGATTTGTTTTCGGCGCTATTGGCGGAGCGCTCGCAGCCGTCCCTCTGCTTGGCTGGGGTATCCCAACGCCGGTGAACCCGCGTAAATGGACGAACTACAAGAAGGCCAACGTAATGGTTTCGATCGCCGGTATCGGTGCAAACATTATTTTAGCTGTGGTGAGCTTTCTAATATTCAAGTCTCTAATCGAGTTTAACGTGATCACAGCTGAGAATGTTGATTCGGGGATCGTAAAACCATTGATGATACTTTTCCAGTACATGATAATGCTTAATGTCTCGCTCGCCGTGTTCAATCTATTGCCGTTCCCACCCTTGGACGGAAGCAAAGTGCTCGAGACCTTTCTTCCGGAGAGTTTTCAGCCGATCTTTGACCTCCTCGAACGTTACGGATTTCTCATATTACTCCTATTGATCTATTGGGGATTGATCGGTGCGATCATGCGCCCTGTTTTTGTTTTTGTTGATTATCTTCTGCAAACTCCCTGGTTCTAGCCTATGAGAAAACGCATATTTAGCGGAGCCCAGCCGACCGGCGACCTGCATATCGGCAACTATCTGGGCGCCCTGAAAAACTGGACCGCGCTGCAAAACGAATACGAGAGTTTCTTCTGTATCGTCAATCTTCACGCGATAACGATACCGCAAGACCCGTCAGTACTGAGGCAAAAGACTCTTGATCTCGCTCGTATCTATCTAGCAGCGGGAATTGATCCGACCAGGTCCACGATCTTCGTTCAATCGGACGTGCCGGAACACGCTGAACTGGCGTGGGTACTATCCTGCACGGCACGAATGGGCGAGCTCGAACGAATGACGCAGTTCAAGGACAAGGGCAAAGGCAACGCAGCACGCGCCGGAGTGGGGTTGTTCACTTACCCGATACTGATGGCATCAGACATATTGCTTTATCAGACGGATCTTGTGCCTATAGGGCAGGACCAAAAGCAACACCTGGAACTTACGCGTGACCTTGCTGAGCGTTTCAACCGCGATTTCGGTGAGATATTCAAGATTCCGGAACCGTACATCCCGCCCGCCGGCGCAAATATACTATCGCTGCAGGATCCAACAAAAAAGATGTCGAAATCGGATGCTGATGCTAACGGGGCTATTTTTTTGCTTGATGATGCCGATACACTCACAAAAAAGATAAAACGCGCAGTAACCGATTCAGGCACGGACATCCGCGATGATGACGCCCGCCCCGCGATCAAGAATCTGCTCACCATTTACAGCTTGCTTACCGGCAGAACTCCTGCCGAATGTGAAGCACATTTCGAGGGCAAGGGTTACGGGGCATTCAAAAGCGAGTTAGTTGACGCAACGATCGAATTCCTGCGTCCATTTCAAGAGCGGGTTAGGGAATATGACGAAGGCGTCCTGGATACAATATTGAAACCCGGAGCAGAAAAAGCCCGTGGCATCGCCAGAGAGACATTGAAGGTCGTATATGAGAAAATGGGGGTCGGTTGAAATCTATGACGAACAAGATCACAGTATATGAAAAGCCTACTTGATCGACGTGCCGCAATCTTGCGAAGTTGTTTCGTGAAAACAACATCGATTTTGAAAAGGTCAACTATTTTGCTGAACCGCTATCAGATTCCAAGCTGCGGAACCTGCTAAAGAAGCTTCAGATGGGACCTTTTGAAGTTCTGCGAAAGGGCGAAGCGTCGGCTAAAGAACGTGGCCTGACTGCTGAAACACCGGGCGAAGAGGTAATTGCCGCGATCCTTGCCGATCCAAGCCTTTTGCAGCGCCCAATAGTTGAGGTCGGTAATAGAGCGGTGATAGCACGGCCGATCGAAAAAGCGCTTCCGCTTATTAAATGAATCAAGTTTCAAAGACGCCGGCACCTCCATATTACGCCGTGATCTTCACGTCAGTAAGGATGCCCAGTGTCGACGGCTATGCAGTGATGGCGCAGCGCATGGCCAAACTCTCTTCCCAGCAAGAAGGCTTTCTCGGAATGGAACACGCTGATAATGATGATGTGAGCATCACGATTTGCTATTGGGACACAACTGACGCAATTGCAAAGTGGAAACAAAATGTCGAACATCGGGCCGCTCAGGCCGGGGGTTACGAGAAATGGTACAAATCCTTTACTGTGAGGATTTGCAAGGTCGAGCGCGACAACACCTTCGAGCGATAATATGAGCATTAGCAACGGAAACGGTCACCGACCTAAGCCTAAGAACGTGCTTGGCGGCGAATTAAAGACTTGCTGTAACGATCCGATGACAGGCTTTTACCGTGATGGGTTTTGCAGGACGGGTGCAGAAGACACGGGCCGGCATACCGTCTGCATCGTGGCAACCGGCGAGTTTCTTGAATACTCAAGTTCGGTTGGCAATGACCTGTCGACGCCTCGGCCCGAGTTTGAGTTCCCCGGCGTCTCGGAAGGTGACAAGTGGTGCCTGTGTGTTTTGCGCTGGCGTGAAGCTCTGGAAGCGGGAATGGCACCGCTCGTAGTACTTGAAGCGACCGATGAATCTGCCCTAAAGGCCGTGAGATTAGAAGACTTGAAACAACACTCCGCCTAGAACGGAATGTTGAGAAGGATCTGCTTCGATGGAGACTGCCGAGCATCTACGCCACTTGTTCGCCTATAACGATTGGGCGAATCGCCGCGTCGTCGTCGCCTTAAAAGACTCGGCGAGTCCGAAATGCGTAGCGATCCTTGCACATTTGCTGACAACCGAACAGGAGTATTACGAACGGCTGTATGGCAAGAATTCAACCGGATTTGATTTTTGGCCGGACCTCTCTCGTGATCAATGCGGCACACTTGCAAAGGAGATCGCGGACCGTTTTGATAAATTGCTTCGCACGTTCGACGATGAGGGACTCGAGATTCGGGCAAGATACCGGACAAGCGAGGGGATCCCGCACGAAAACACTTTTCGGGAGATTCTGACGCACGTACTCTTTCACTCGGCGGTCCATAGGGGAAATATTATATTGCGGATGCGAGAAGAGGGCTTCGAACCGCCTGTTACGGATTACATTATTTATCTGCGCGAGACGACATACGTTTAATGCCTGAACAGCACGATCAATTCACCTTTGATTTTTACCGAGAGGAAGCTGAAATTGTTGCGGAATCGGCGGACAAGCTGAAGCTGAAATTGGGCCGGTTCGATGGCCCTCTTGATCTGCTTTTGTTTCTGATAAAGCAGGAGCAGGCCAATATATTTGACATTCCGATAGCAAGGATCACCGATGAATACCTACAATATGTCCGACTGATGAAGAGCCTGGATATATCGGTCGCCGCCGATTTTCTAGTGATGGCAGCAACGCTGATCGAAATAAAATCGAAAATGCTCCTGCCTCAGATCGCTTCGATAGATAGCGACGATGAGATCGAAGATCCGCGGAAAGAACTTGTCGACCGGCTGCTTGAACACGAAAAGTTCAAATCGGCTGCCCAGATGCTGTACGAACGAACCACCGTTGAACAGGCAGTATTCACTCGCGGGACGATCGAATCGGACGATCACAACGCGGAGGTCAACGCAACATTATTCGATATTCTGAGCGTTTTTCAGAAAATAATGTCCCGTCACCGCGAGGAAATTAAATTGGAGATCGATCGTGAAGAGATCTCACTGGCGGATATGATCAAGAGCCTTAAGAAACGAATCCTCGAAGCGTCGGAGCTTAGTGTCTTGAAATTCTTTGAAGAAATGCACACCCGTCGTGAACTGGTCACCGCCTTCGTCGCAGTGCTTGAGATCGTTCGAACAGAAAGTTTTAAACTGCTGCAGGACAAGACGTTCGGAGATATAATTCTGAAAAAGATCTGAGCGAGTTAGAATCATTTTGCTTGGCACGAAAATATGGATGTGGGTTCTGTACAGCACAAAAACCGAAGCGGCGCAGAGTTGGTAGCTTTGGTCGAAGCGCTGATATTTGTAGCCGATGAGCCGATCGGTCTAAAAGTGTTGGCTGACGTTTTAGACGAAGACCGCGAATCCGTCAAAGCCGCCGTTGAGGAATTGGAGCGCGAATATGAAACACGTGAAAGTGGGCTGCAAATACGTGAGATCGCCGGCGGTTGGCAGATCTCAACACGTACCGAACTCCACGAAGAGGTGCGGAAATTTTTGAAAACGCGGCCGAGCGCCAAACTTTCGCTCGCATCGCTCGAAACGCTTGCGGTGATCGCTTATAAGCAGCCAGTTACCGTACCGGAAATACTGGAAATTCGCGGCGTCCAATCAGCCTCGGCCATCAAAACGCTGCTCGAAAAGCGCCTGATAGTCACTAAGGGTCACAAGGAAACCGTCGGACGCCCTATGCAGTACGGAACGTCAAAGGAATTCCTAATTCAATTCGGGCTAAAAGATCTAAGCGAATTGCCGAGTATAGAAGACTTCGAGGACCTGGTTCAGTGAATCGCAATATGGAACGCTTACAAAAATTGATCGCCCAGGCAGGAATCGCTTCGCGGCGTGCCGCAGAAGAACTCATTAAGTCGGGCGATGTAACGGTTAACGGCGAGGTCGTTACTGAACTTGGAACGAAGGCAGATCCTGCCTCGGATCACATAAAGGTCCGCGGAAAACTGATCAACACTAAACTCGAGCGCAGGGAGAATGTATACATTCTTGTAAACAAACCGAAAGGCTATCTTTCGAGCGCTGCTGACCCCGAGGGTCGCAAACTCGTCACTGATCTGGTCAAGGGATACGGGAAACTTCATCCTGTCGGGCGTCTCGACTACAATACCGAGGGCCTCATAATCCTCACAAACGACGGACTTTTCACGAACCTGGTCGCATCGTCGAAAAGGATTCCGAAGGTTTACGATGTAAAAGTGAAGGGGCTGCCTAGTGTGGTAGCCATTAATAAACTCCGCCGTGGCGCCCGACTCGAAGACGGCTTCAAGACCGCTCCAGCTGAAATAAAGGTACTGCGTCCGACGGACAAGAATGGGTGGTACGAAGTGACGCTTTATGAAGGCCACAACCAGCAGATAAGAAAAATGTTCGACTCGATCGGCCACTCAGTGGTAAAGCTAAAGCGGATCGCGATCGGCAGCATTTCCGACGCAAATCTTAAGGTCGGCGATCAGCGAAAACTTAACCGGCAAGAACTGGACGCATTGAAGTCTCCCATTGTTAAAAAGGCCGCGCCTGTTAAAAGTCCCAGTAGGGCCGCGAATGTCCGACGGAAGTCCTCAGCTACAGCCGGCGGAGCAAAAGAGTCTTCAAGAGGACCGAAAGGCTCCGGAAGATCCCCGCAATAGTGTGCTGTGCTCAACCATTATGCACAGATCTTGAACTACCTTGATCCCCGCCATCGCAAGCGACTCAGCTACGCGGTCGTTTCTTATTCCAAGTTGAAACCAAACCGCCTTCGGCTTTAGGTGAAGTAGGTCTTCGGTGTGTATGTTTATATCCCGCGAACGCCTGAAAATATTCACCAAATCAATGCCAGCAGGGAGATCGTGCAGATGCCTTATAACTTTTTTCCCAAATATCTCAGTTACTTCAGGGTAATAAACCGGCACTGGAATAATTTCAAATCCCGCGTCGCACAAGTATTTCGGCACATAGAAGGCGGGCTGGTTAGAATGGGTCTCAGGCTTTATGCCAAGTACGGCGATCGATTTTGTGCTTATCAATAGATCTCGAATGGCGTCATCGTCGGACAAAAGATTTTGTTTCCACTCCGTTTCCTGCATTTTCCAAGTTTAAACGTTTGAGGGGAATTTTCCCAAATGCGCTAAAAGTCGGAAACTTGTCTGAACGGTTTTGATTATGATATTATAACAATAAATTATATATGGATTTTGAATTAAGCGAAGAACAAACTCAGATAAAGTACAGCGTTCGCGAATTTGCGGAAAGCGAGATCCGCCCGCATGTTATGGAATGGGATGAATCGCAGCATTTTCCGGAAGAACTTCGCCCGAAGCTCGCGGAACTGGGCTTAATGGGCATCCTATTCCCTGAAAATTACGGCGGTGCAGGTATGGGATACGTCGAGTATGCCACGATCATCGAAGAACTGGGGCGAGTATGCGGGTCGGTTGGCTTGTCAGTTGCAGCTCATAATTCCCTTTGTTCAAACCACATCTACTTGTTCGGAACCGAAGAGCAGAAGAAAAAATATCTCGTTCCGCTTACTCAGGGTGAAAGCTTTGGTGCGTGGGGGCTTACAGAATCTCAGGCGGGCTCCGATGCCTCCGGTACACGGACCAGTGCGGTTAAGAGCAACGGCGGCTGGAAATTGAACGGTTCAAAAAACTTTATTACACACGCCATCGCCTGCAATACACTGGTGGCCGTAGCGGTGACAGATAAGGACAAAGGTAACAAAGGCATCTCGGCCTTCATTTTTGATAAATCGATGGAAGGTTTTCGGTCGGACAAAAAAGAGAACAAAGTCGGGATGCGCGCATCGGAAACTGCGTCGGTCGTTTTTGAGGACTGTTTCGTTCCGGACGAAAATCGATTAGGGAACGAGGGTGAAGGGTTTCTTCAGGCGATGACAGTGCTCGACGGCGGCCGCATCTCGATCGCGGCATTGTCGGTCGGGATTGCTCAGGGTGCGTATGAAGCAGCCTTGAAATACGCGAAGGAGCGGCAGCAGTTCGGTAACCCTATCGCCGAGTTTCAGGCAATCCAGTTCAAGCTCGCCGATATGGCGACTCAGATCGAATGCTCTCGATTGTTAACCCTGCATGCTGCAGCGCAAAAAGACGCCGGCAATAAGACCACGAGACAGTCAGCAATGGCAAAACTTTTTGCGTCGGAAACCGCG
>JBAUGL010000031.1:0-15056 GCA_049679665.1 Pyrinomonadaceae bacterium
GTTTGTTCCCCTCGAACGATTCTTCCGCTAGTCGTCTCAGAGATCGGCTGAATTTCGACGTAAGAACGGCGATTATTGGAGCGATCACCAAAGCGCCAAGCATCAGTCGCCAGTTGAAATAGAACGCTGCGCCTAAGAATGCCACGAGCATAAAGCTCTCGCGCAAGACGTCCCGAAGATTTGCGGAAACGGCGAGTTCGATAGCCGAGCAGCTGACCACGAGCCTTGAAACAAGGTAATTGGTCCGGTGCTTTTCAAAAAAGGACGTCGGCTGCTGGAGCAAATGATCATAGAGCTCACGCCGGAGTCGGAGCACGGACGATTGACCGATCTTCGCCATTAGATACGATGAAAAATACTCGGCGACGCCCTTGCACATAGTAAATGACACGAGCATTACGGAAATTGTCATCCAATAGCGGTACCAGGGTTCGGCAGGAATATAATTCTGGAGGTCGAATAGTGTCTCGGATTGTCCGGCCGGGTTCGGGAAAAGCTGGCCAAAGATCGGGACAAGGAGTGCACCGATCGCGGTCTCGAAAAGAGCGACAAACACCATCGCAATGACCGCGAACGTAAAAATCACCCAAAACGGGCGAACATATTTCAGAAGACGCTTGAATTCGTTCATTTGTAACGATTCTGACTATACAACGTGCGAAACATAAAACGGAAAATCGAGATCGGAGAAAAGGTTCCTCAGCGTCCCGAACCCGCCTTCATATTGCAACTCGAAATTGACTTGTGGCATCCTTTTGTATGCAGCCCTCGGCTCACTTCGGAGATAAATATACAATGAACAACTTAAAAGCTTTGGTCTATACGCCATTATTTTTTCTTGCGGCCTTTGTGACGGCCAATGCACAGGCTGATGTCGCTCGGCGGACGACAGCAATAACGTATCCGCTAGACGAAGTGGTACAGGTCCAATTTCGCGGAACGACGCGCTATCCGAGAATGAAGGGTGAGGCCCGAATCAAACGAACCGGGCGGACGGGAAGCGAGATCGAATTATCAGTTTCTAAGATGCCTCGACCGTTCGAACTCGGGGCCGGCTACGCGACCTACGTCCTGTGGGCAGTTTCGCCGGAAGGGCAGATCGATAATCTGGGAGAGATCAGGAGACGCGGGTTCTTTGAGTTTGATTCCAAGATCAACGTGACCACTCCATTGCAGACATTTGCATTAATAGTAACCGCCGAACCGCATTTCCTCGTGAGACGACCGAGTCAGGAGATCATGCTCGAAAATCTTTCGCCCTACGCTGCAAGCGGGAAAAAGATCGTCACCACGCCGTCGGTTCAATATTTCGGCAACTCCAGCGACTATTTTCGCGATGCAAGAACTCCAGAAATCGCTGAAATCGACTATTCTAAGACGCCTTCAACAATACTTCAAGCAAAGCAAGCTATCGCGCTGGCAAGATTCGCTGGGGCCGAGCGTGATGCGGCCGAAGAGATGACGGAAGCGGGATCCCTGCTCAAGAATGCTGAAGATTCCTGGAAGGCCGGGCGGGATTCGGACACAGTCGATATTGCAGCACGTCGAGCGATAAGCGCCGGCGTTAAAGCCGAACAGACCGCCGTCGTCAGGAAAGCAGCACGGGAAAAGCGTAACGAACAAACACGAGCTGATGCCGAGATCAGACAGGCTGAGGACAAGTACGTTGATGCACAGGCTGAGATCGCGGCGCTTAAGGCTGAACTCGCCGGAGAGACCCGCGGCCGAGAGTTGTCTGAACGAGACGTGATGAATTATTCAAAGCAGATCCAGGACTTGAGGTCTGAAAATGCCAATCTTCGCGAAGAACTGACAGTAGCTAAATTGGAGGCTGATAATTCGAAGGTAAAACTCGCTGAGTTCGAAAGTAGGGAAACCGCAGCTCGTGAACGGGGCGAACGTGAGCAGCGAATCGCGGCTCTGGAAGCAAATGAAGCGGCTCTGATGGCATCGATGAAAAGTTTCGGAACAGTCCGCAAGAACGAGCGTGGAATAGTCGTTACACTTCCGGAAAGCATATGGGCCGGACCGCGTCTGAGTTCGTTCGCTGCGGGTGCCGACTCAAAACTAACTTCGTTGACGGATATCCTTTCGAGCAACCCCGTTTATTCTGTTTCGATCGAATCGCACACTGACAGCCGCGGTACACCCGAGGAACTTCAGGCCTTGACAGATGAACGGTCAAAAGCGATCGCCGAACGCTTGACGACGCTTGGGGTAGCCTCTGGAAGGCTCGATGCGCGAGGTTTGGGGGCGACTCTTCCAGTAGCTGCGAACACGACGAATGCGAATCGGGCGAAAAATCGTAGGGTACAGTTGATACTGGTTCCGAATATTCAATAGCCGCATAGCTATCAGGTCCATACTAATGTAGTTCCGACCTAGAATGTCCCGGCGGTATTTGTCCCTCAAACCCGTACGCTGATCGTCAGCCAATGCGTATTTAGGTTAGAGTTGGAATAGGAAATACGGGAACTTTCGTCGTATAAAAAGCGTGCATATAACGACGTGATCCTGTCATCTCAATTAAGAGTCAATAATTTAAGATATTATGGCAGGTCCCACGAGGAGCTTAAAACGCAAACTGTTACAGGCCGGCGGTTGGCAGCTTGCAAAGCGCGGGGCGAAAATGCTGCCATTTGGCGGAACTTTGGTTGTGATAGCGCTTGTGGGTAATGACGTCAAGAATAAGGGATTCGTTAGGGGTGTGGTCAATTCCGGGTTGGACTCGATCCCGATTGTCGGATTGGCAAAAAATGCCGTTGAGTTGGTATTAGGCGATTTTCTTCCGGACAAAAAGCCGAACGAACGATCGAATAAGGAATAGAATGATGAATATTCGCAAATCGCTGATTTTACTGATTGCTGTTTCGATCGTATGGATCACGGCTCTCGAACTGGACGCCCAGTCTACACGTCGTAAGTCGTCGAGGCCGCGAGCGGTGACATCTGCGACGCCCCCTCCGAATAATGAGCCCGCCGTAATTAGCAGAGCGGAAGATTATCGTGAGATCCCTGCGCCGATCGTAACGATTCAGCCGGAGATAGAACAGCCAGCTAAGACGGAAGCGATCAGCCGTGAGGCCGATGAGCGGATCGCGGAATTGTCGGCTCGAATTAAAGAGCTTGAGAGTGACCATAAACAAAGTCGATTACTACTGAACCTGGACATCCTCACGCGCGCCGAGCAGCGATCGGAATCGTTGAGGAGACAACGCTTCGAACTCATCACCAAAGAGGGCGAGATCACGGCAAAACTCGACGAGATCCATAGCGGGCTCCGGCCGGAAATGATAGAGCGCACAACATCTTTGACTGGTTCGCTTCGGCCCGAAGAACTTCGTGACGCTCGTCAAAAAAGCCTCGAATCTGAAAAGAAGAAACTCGAGATGCTTCTTACGGAGATTCAATCCACGAAAGCGAATCTTGATGTCGGACTTGAACGGTCCGACGTACTAGTAGAAAGGCTTCGTGACAAACTCGAAAAAGAGATAGAAGACTCTCTCGCGGACGAAAAGCCGTTGGAGTAGAACGATAATCTGCCCGCCTATATCTATTTTACGCCCTTCCTTTTGGGTTGATTGCACAATTATTGGCCGACGCAAGCTGCCGCAAACGTTATTAGTTGTCAGTCGATAAACCTTTCCGCATGGGCTAGTCCCAACTCGAGTTCGTCTTGCCAATGTCGCGACAAGTCTCAAATACCGAGTCACTAAGAAATTTTGCAAGAAACGGCAACTTCCGCCGTTCTTTATAGCGTCAAACAAGCGTAACCCGTTTACGCCATAGCATTGTAATTGGAGAATTTATGAAGATCAGAGGATTCGCGAGCGTACTGATTGCCATTGCGGCATCGTTTGTTCTGCCCGGTTTCGCGCGGGCACAGGGCGTCGTCATACCCATCATCTGCGATATCCGTCCGTGCCGGCCAAGGCCGCTGCCTCGGCCAATTCCTTTGCCGAACGTCCTGCCTGTTAAATCGATAAAACTTGATACGAAGATCGAAGGACAGGTGGCAGTAACCCACGTTGAGCAGGTATTTCAGAACGATACGCCCCACACGCTCGAGGGGACATACTTTTTCCCCATACCGGATTCGGCATCGATCACTGAGTTTTCGATATGGGAGAACGGGAAGAAGCTCGTGGGCGAGGTCCGGTCGCGCGAAGAGGCACGGCGGATCTACGACGAGATCGTCCGTCGGCAGAGGGACCCGGGGCTATTGGAATATGCCGGAAAAAACCTCTTTCAAGCATCGATATTCCCGATCCCTCCGAATTCTGATAAAAAGCTTGAGCTAACATATTCGCAGGTCCTGAAGGCGGAATCGGGCACGGTAGCTTACCGCTATCCACTTGGGACGGGCCGCAATCTATGGCGCGGCCAACGTCACCAAGGCGAGACGGTTAGGCGCGGCGTGCCGCAGCAGTTCGGCACGATCTCGGGCACGATAGAGATAAACGGTAAAGAACGTCCGAGAAATATCTATTCACCGTCGCATAAAATAGACGTAAGCGATCGCGGCGGGTCGAAGGCCGCCATTTCATTTGAAACGAATAATAACGATGAAGATTTTCAGCTTTTCTACGGCCTGTCCGAGAACGATTTTGGATTGACGTTGTTAACTCATCGGGAGCCGGGCAAAGACGGCTATTTCATTTTGATGCTCTCGCCGAAAGACGAGCTTTCCGAAAGGGAACTTGTTAATAAAGATATTGTGTTCGTCCTCGACACAAGCGGGTCGATGGCCGAGGAAGGTAAGATCGAAAAGGCCCGAGCCGCATTGCTTTTTGGCATCAGAACACTGCGAGACGGCGACCGTTTCAACGTGATCAACTTTGCCGGCGAAGAGCATTTCATGGAATCGGAACTGATCGCGGCAGATGTGTCCGGTAAAAAGCAAGGTGAAGAATTCGTAAAAGCTCTTCAACCAACCGGCGGAACCAATATTAATGGTTCTTTGATAGCGTCAGTAGCGCAATTTTCGAAAAGCGATAGGCCGAAGATGCTTGTATTTATGACTGACGGACTTCCAACCGTCGGTGAAACCAACGTCGAAAAAATCATCGAAAATCTCGGAAAAGTAAATAATGTCGGTGTACGGATCTTCCCGTTCGGCTTTGGATATGATGTTAATACAACTTTACTTGACAAGATCGGAGCTGAAAATTCGGGCGTATCCGATTATGTTCAGCCGAAAGAGGATCTTGAAGTAAAAGTTTCGAACTTCTTTGCGAAAGTGAGTTCTCCGGTGCTTTCAGATATCGATATCGATCTTGGAAGCGTTCAGACGGATATGATCTACCCGCGGAAGGCTACGGATCTTTTCCGCGGAATGCAGTTGGTGCTTATCGGGCGATACAGGAATGCTAATGATCTACTGAATATTACCGCAACCCTTCGAGGGCGAAGCGGGGCCGAACGACGCACCAATACATACCAGAATCTTGATTTTCCGGTGAGAAACAGTGACAACGACTTTTTGCCCAGGCTTTGGGCGACGCGACGAGTCGGCTGGCTGATGGAACAGATCCGCACCAACGGCGAAAACAAAGAGCTTAAGGACGAGGTAATCGAACTTGGAACTCGTTACGGGATCGTAACACCTTACACTTCATATCTTGCCACCGACGGCACCGTCATGACCGCCCCGCCGAACTCTGCTCAGCTGCAAACGATGTCGCGCGACGCGGCCAAGCGTATGAGTAGGCCAAGTGGCGTGGACGCCGTCCAAATGAGCGTTCAACAGAATAGTCAACAATCGAACTCTTCGTTCGCCGAAGAGGATAGGATTCAAACTGAACGGATTTTGGTGCCGGATTCAGCGAATAATCAATTTGTCGGCACTAAGAATTTCTTTAAACGCGATGGTGTGTGGGTTGATTACGAGTTTTCGCAAGACAGCAAACAAGCGGAGATCGTCGTCGCGGCCTTTAGCAAGGAGTTCTTTGACCTCATCGATCGGCAGCCGGAACTCGCGCAGTACCTTTCCTTAGGGGAGAAGGTTGTAGTGGTATGGAACAATAAGGTCTATCGAGTTACCGAAGAGCTAGAGCAAATACATTAAAGTTTAGCTCTCATCGAGGTGATTTTTCGTCTGATTGGGGATACCCTGTTAGATAACGGATCACGTCTCTTTTTTCGAGCTCGCAGTGGGTCAGTGGGTCAATCGTGTTCAGAATACAAAGGTACTTCAAAGCCGCTTTTTTCATTTTCGCTACGGCCGCTTTTGCGAGCGGCCAGAACAATTGGTATCCGAAGGAACCGATTTCGTCGAAGGATCTGGTTGCCGTCTATTTCACCTCATCGGAGCGAGGCTGGATCGCCGGCGATAACGGTCTTATCGCATCGACCGATGATAGCGGACGAACCTGGAAGAAATATCCTCTCAACGCGACGAAAGGGATCAACGAGATATATTTTCGTAATAACGATAATGGGTACCTTGTCGCGGGGCGAAAAATGTTTGTTACCAAGGATGGCGGGCTCAGCTGGAATGAAACGATAATCTTTGACCCAGCCGATTTTAAAGATTCTTCTCCGGAGTTTCTGAGTATAAGGTTCGCCGATAAAAAACGCGGAGTCGTCATCGGATCGGTTCAGAATAGAGACGAGAACGTGATCGATTCGCTGGTGATGAAAACCGAAGACGGTGGTGTGACCTGGCAGCGAATATTTGTTCCGTCGAAGAAGGAACTGTACCACCTTGATTTTGTCGGCGAGTCGAGGTGCTGGATAGTGGGCGATGGTGGCCTGATCCTGGCATCGGTCGACGGTGGCTCGACGTTCCAGGTTCAACGGTCCGGAACGGGCCGAAGCCTCTACAACGTCGACTTTCGAGATCAGGACAAAGGATACGCCGTAGGTTCGAAGGGAGTGATACTTCGAACCGAGAACGGCGGCCGGGGCTGGGAATCCGTGACAACCGGTTATGCCGATTCTTTAATGCGTGTTGATTTCGCGGACGACAAGAACGGCTGGATCGTCGGGTATCACGGTATGATCCTGCGATCGTCCGATCGGGGTAGAACATGGTCAAAGCAGAACGGGAAAACCGTTGAGAATCTCTATGGACTGTTTATGGACAGGAAATTTGGTTGGGCAGTCGGTGCGAAAGGCACGATGATCGAGTATCGAAAGTGAGTTATTCGGTTTTTTTTAAGAGTACTTAACACTTTCTTAATAGTGTGCTATCTTTCATCAGGATAATTGTTGGATTGTCACTTTTACATCAAGCAAGATTATAATTCAAAGTTTTTGGAGGAAAGCATGAGCAAAAGGCCATTTTTGACCGCATTTACGCTTTTGGTGTTTTTGTCAGCCTTCAGCGTACTTGTATTCGGACAGGGAACTACTTCACGCATCACCGGTGCGGTGACGGATAATAATGGGGCTGTCGTCTCCGGCGCGGCGGTGACATTAACGAATGAAGGTACGAACACTTCTTTGTCGACCCAAACTAGCAGCGACGGGGCATATTCGTTTGATCTTCTGCTGCCCGGAACCTATACCTTAACCGTTGAAACGCAAGGGTTTAAGAAGTTTGTAGCGACCGGTAATGCAGTTCAGGTGAATGTGCCGACTGTAGTTAATATCGCGCTTACTGTTGGAGGCATCGAAGAGACGGTCACTGTAGAAGGTGCGGCCGAACTGGTTCAAACGGGAACCTCCGGAAACGTCGGTACGACGATCGATCAAAAATCGCTCGAAAGCTTGCCGATCGTTGGTCTTCGCGGTCGCAACCCGCTTGATCTTTTGAATTATCAGCCCGGCGTAGTCGTCGGATCTAACACGGGCGGCGGTGTTCACGTTCATGGCTCACGCGATCGGGCATTTAATTTTACGCTTGATGGAATTGATATTAACGAATCAACAGCCGGCGGTTCCAACTTTACTCCGCTTCGGCCCAACCCGGATTCGATACAGGAATTTCAGGTGGTAACCGGGAATTTCACTGCCGAACTCGGCCGATCGTCGGGCGCCCAGGTCACAATGGTGACGCGTTCCGGAACGAATCGAATTACTGGGAATATTTTTGAGTATTACCAGACGCCCGATTTGATCGCCAATGAATTTGAAAACAATCTGTTAGGTGTTCCCAGACGTCAGTATGTTCAGCATATTTATGGCGGAAGTATCGGCGGCCCGATTTTCAATCCGGGTTTCGGGGAGGGGACGTCACCGGGCTTTTTACGGGATAGGGCCTTCTTTTTCGTGAATCTTCAGAGGCTAAGCGCCATTGAAACGCGCCTCCAGGAGCAGACCGTTTACAGCGAAGCAGCCAGAAGCGGCATATTCCGTTATGTTGTTGGTCAGAGAAATGCCCCCGCCGGTACTTCGACCGCATCTGTAAATACGGACGGAAGCCCTGTTTACCCTGCATGCAGCGCAACTGTTACGACCCTATGCGTTCGCTCGTACAATGTTAATACGCAATCGCCGATCACCACGGACCCTTTCATTACCGGAATGCTTGGTGACTTTCCACTTCCGAACGATTTCTCACGCGGTGACGGGCTCAATTTCGCCGGCTACAACTTCAATGCCGGACAAACCGAGAAACAGTGGGATTTCGTAGCTCGGTTTGACGTGAAGGTTAACGACAATAGTCACCTCTATGTTCGATACGCGCAGGGCGAGCAAAACACGATCGGTGATAGCGTCAATGGCGGCCTTCCACCGTTTCCGGGTTATGGCAATCTGGTCAACACGTATCGAACGCCGAAGAACCTAGCCATTAACTACAGATGGTCGCCGACATCCAGGTTCACCAACGAGTTCATTTATGGCTATAGTACATTCGGATTCAGCTTTGCCACAGAGACGCCGAATCCGCAGGTTCCATTCGTCCTGAACACTGTGACAGACGCGTTTACCAACTTTAACTACAATGCACGTAAAGCGCGAACTTTCCAGTTCGTGGATAACATGACGTTCGATTTTTCACCGCATGTTATTAAAGCCGGCGTCAACTTCCGATTTGGCCGGCAGTTCGATGATCGCTCCAGCGCCGGCGGGCAGATCGAACCACTCGTCGGTTTCGGTGCCGGTTCGAGCAATTTCACCGGTTTTGGGCTTCCGACGACCGGAAGCGGGATTAATTCGACCGATCTGAATAACCTGCGAAGCCTTACGAATAATTTGATAGGCCGCATCGGGAGCTACAGTCAGGGATTTGTTGTCGACGCAAGCAACCCGAATGACTGGGCGCCGGCGGGGACCAGATGGAATTGGACCGCTTATTATCCCGAGTATGACTTCTACTTACAGGACACTTGGCGCTTCCGTCCGAATTTGACACTTGATCTGGGACTGCGCTGGGAACTGAAGTTAAGTCCGAGTTCAAAGGATCTGCCGATTCTTCGGCCAGATCAACCTTTCACGATAGGGGCGGCTCCGACGAATACGCTTCAGTGGAGCGAGGGTAAGCTCTTTCCGAACGATTACAATAACTATTCACCGTCTATTGGATTTGCGTGGGATCCGTTTAGCAGCGGTAAGACGTCGATCCGAGCGAATTATAGACTCTCGTATGACCGCTTTCCTTCACAGGTCTTCGCGAACAGCATCTATCAAAGTGCTCCAGGAAATACCTTTGCGTCTTCTGCATCAGGCATAGCGCAGCAGAATCTACTTATCAGAAACGGACTTCCCAACCTGTTTCCTACCCGTTCGCCGGATGAGCTGCGACAGCCCGGGGCGTTTTCGACTAGCGGTATAACGCTTCTCGACCCGGACATTCAGTACCCGGAGAATCATCAATGGTTCGCGGGCGTTCAACGTGAACTGTGGAAGAGCAATGTTCTCGAGATCAATTATATCGGGCGGCGCGGGGTTCATCTTTTTGGCGGATATGATTCAAACCAAGTGAATATTTTTGCCGGCGACTCACGGTGTCCTGAGAATTTCCTTCAAGCTTTCAACGCACTTCGGGCAAGCTCGAGTGCAAATTCATGCTTGATCAACCTGCTGTTCACCGGCAACCCGAATGACAACGCTGGTACTGCAACGTTTCGGGGCATCGGGTCAATAGCTACGACGTTATCGAGCGGCGACACTGGCGGTAGTGTTGGCACGGCCGCTGTTGTCGTTTCACAACGAACTTCGGGCGGACAGCAATTGATCGCGTCAACCGTTGGGGATCCGTTCTTCTTCCAGCGCTTTCCGCAGTTTACCGGTAACGTTAACGTTTTGGATACGAACGACTATTCCCGTTACAACGGCCTGGAATTTATCTTAAAGCGCCGTGTCTCGAATGGTATTGGATATCAAGTCAGCTACACTGGGTCCGTTTCGAAAGATACCCGTTCCTTCGATCCGACGTTTACGACGGTGTCGAGGAATAATAATCAATCGGCATCGAGCACACCGTTTAATATAAACGATCGCAGCTTGAACTATGCATGGTCCGATTTTGACAGACGCCATGTATTGCAGGCAAGTTATATATTTGAGGTGCCTATTGGACGCGGCAAGTCGTTTCTTGGCGATATCCCGAGGCCGCTTGACTGGATAATCGGCGGATGGCAGTTATCGGGATTATTCAATTGGGCATCAGGTAGGCCGTATACGATATATTCGGGCTTGAATACGTTTGGCAATGTAAACCAATCTTTTGCTAATTGTGACGGTTGCCCGAGGGACCTAGGGGCACTGGTTGAACGCAATGGCACGTGGTACTGGATCAGTGAAGAGGCCGAGGCGCAATTCTCGCAGCCGCTCCCGGGTGAACTTGGTAACACTGGCCGAAATTATTTCATTGGCCCGCGCCGTTTTCAGACGGATGCGTCACTGTCCAAGAAATTTCGCTTTTCGGAACGGTATAGCTTTGACCTGAGAGTCGATGCCCAAAACCTTACGAACAACGCATCGTTCGGTCTACCGACAGCGACCCTAAATTCTTCGGTTTTTGGCCGAATTCGCACCTCGGTAACGAGCTTCTCTAGACGCATTCAGGTCTCGGGCAAATTTAATTTTTAGTTAACAGGTCGTTAACTACTATTTTCTGAACTCTGCGACGCGCTTAAACGGTCGCAGAGTTCTTTTTTATCGCAGAAGCAACTTGGTTATTCGACCGGGCATCAGTCATATAGGCGAAGAGTTGAGCGGTTTGGGCGACTTGCCAAAGCTAGCGGCTTTTTTCTTATTCCTCCTGTTTTCTCGCTGAGTACGTGACTCAGCGAGTTTTGTTTTGCCTTATTGTGGTCGTTCGGTCCTTATTTTTTATTAGATGTAGAAGCCAGTTGGCGGGCACGGGGCAGGGCAGACCGGGCTGCCGATATTTGGGGGTCGACAGTATTCAATAGTCGGTTTCCGCCAATAGGGTCACGTGCGGCAATGGCGAGATTGTAGCGAAGCCGGGTTTCTATGAATGGCTGTTCGGTCTCAAGAAGCTTGCCGCCAATCTCGCCGTGTGTTTTCTGGATGTACTTTTTGAACGCATCCATTACCGAAGTTAAATCAATGACGGCGTTCATCGTGGCGGGGCGATTAATGAAATCCTTTGTGAAGAAGAACAGGTCGTCGATCATCGAAGACTGAACTTCGCTCAACTCAGCTGCTGCGATTTCCTCGTCCGGTTTTATTCCGTCACCGCCGAATACGGGCCGGTTTGTCGAGGTTCTGGCCTCTGTCAGGGACTTCTGTTGGAATAGATCGCGGTGTGCGAAATAATCATACAGTCCGCCGTTCTCGTAATCCCGTTGTATCGAGCGACCCGAAGGGGTAAAGTATCTGGATGTCGTAATAGCAAGCCCCGCGCCCTCTGGCAGTCTGAAAACGCTTTGAACAAGTCCTTTTCCGAATGTCTTCTCACCTACGATCAGTGCTCTGTCATGATCTTGCAAAGCGCCGGCAACTACCTCCGACGCTGACGCACTGTTCTTCCCGACCAATATCACCAGGGGGATCGTCTCAGGGGAGCGATTATTTGATCGCCATACAATATTGTCCGCGCGTGATCGGCCGCGCTGTGTCACAATAACGTTTCCCCGAGGCAGGAATTTTTCGGCTACCTTTACGGCTTGTTCAAGCAAACCACCTGGGTTTTCGCGAAGATCGAGTATCAGAGATCTCATTCCCGATTTCCGAAGTGAGCTATATGCTTTGTTTAATTCTGTTAAAGTAGTGCGGTTAAAACCGTCTGACAAGTCGATGTAACCAACATCGGAAGTAAGCAAATAGTGGTCGCGTATCGACGGCTGCGGAACTCGTCCCCTCTTGAGTTCAACAGATTCGGGGCGCTTCGTAGTCGAGCGTTCCACGGTCAATTTGACTGTAGTGCCATCAGGTCCCCGAACCTTGTCTCTTACGTACTCCGAACTTTGTCCGGACATGTTCTCGCCGTTCACGGATAGGATCTTGTCGCCGAAACTTAGTTTTGCCTTCGCCGCGGCCGAACCAGGATAAGTTAAAAGGATGTAAGTGTTGATCTCGCCTGCGAACACGTACTCGGCTATCGTCGCTCCAATCCCATAATACTCGCTCTCCTGCTCTTCCAGCAGTATTTGAAAATCCTCCGCGTTGAAATATGTCGAATGCGGATCCAGCGATTCAAGCATCGAGGCGATGGCGGAAGCGGTAAGGTCCGCTATATCGGTTGTTTTTCCGCCGGCGTGATGCTTTCTGATCACTTCAGCAGATTCGGTGAGATCCGCCAGCAACGTTTCCGCGCTTGTGCGTTTGGATGATAGGCGCGCTTGGGATTGGATAACTGGATTCGAGGCAATAACAATCGAAAGAAAGCAAAGCGCGGTTTTTAATGCTTTGGACCCTGCGGCCATATTATTTAACCGTCCCAATTTCAGTCAATCTACGTTCAGCCGAATATTAGCATGGATGCGTCTTCACCGTTCAAAATTAATCAAGTTGAAAAACCAAGGCAATTAGGTGAGAATCTAGAGTATGGCAGAAAGTGACAGTTTGGCCGTCCGATTGCGGCAAATGCTCGAAACGATTGACGTAGCCAACCTCTTAACCGAGCCGCTGACCAATTCGATTGAAAATCTATTGGAGATTTCGGCTGCCGACATCAATTCCGCCGAGGCGTCCGTGCTTATACGTGACGGTTCCGACGGCGATTTGCGGTTTCTGGCGGCAATTGGAACGGTGGCTGAACAGCTTATCGGCGTAACAGTTCCCGCAGGAAAGGGAATTGCTGGTTTTGTACTTTCTTCCGGACAGCCGATGGCTGTTTCGGATGTCGGTGAAGAAGAATCCTTTTATGCCGAGATCGATAGAAAAACGGGATATTCTACGCAAATGATCCTTGCTACGCCGCTTCGACATGAAGGGGAAATAATCGGTGTGCTCGAATACATCAACCGCCCGGGTGAGCCGCCTTATAAGTCCTTTACACCGGACGAAATGGACAAAGCCGCCGTATTCAGCGAAGCTGTTTCATCTCTCGTTAACGCCTATGAATCGGCAAAATTGCTGCATGAATTTGGAGACAAACTCCTTAAAAACGGTGATTCCGCTGATATATCTGAGATCAGGAGTTGGATCTCAGATCTGCGTGATTCTAACGAGCATCGTGAAATGATCGATCTTGCGGTACTGGTCCGCGAAGTCGCTTCCCGCGGCGATTCGGAAAGACGTCTATGCCGTGAGATTTTGGAGTCGTTTGTTCGATTTTCCGATAAAAAAACCGACACAAGTTTTCTGAATTTTTAGCTCGACCGACCGGTCTCGACTATCGATCTTACTTTATGACGACAGTTACTGGATACGAATCCACGCCGTATAGTTCGATGGCAACCTATTTTCAAATTGACGACAGCTGGCGGTCGGCGACTGGCTCCGGCGTAAGCGTAGCAATTGTGGATAGTGGGATTGAGACGGGTCATCCGGATCTAGCCAAAAAGGTGGTGGAGTCGGTCAAAGCAGTGGCCGAAGGGAAGAAGGTGGTCTTTCATCCCTCGGACGATGGCGATTCGGCCGGACATGGGACGGCCTGCGCCGGTATCGTTGCGGCGATCGCGCCCGATGTTCAACTTTACAGCATCAAAGTTCTTGGCGCCGCTGGTTTGGGCGACGGACATGCGTTTCTCGCCGGACTTGAGTACGCGATCAAGAGGCGCTTTCGAGTTATCAATCTTAGCCTCGGTACGACCAAACCGCAGTTCTTCGCTCCATTGCACGATCTTCTCGATCGTGCATATCAGGCGGGATGTATAGTCGTTGCGGCTGCGAACAACCTTCCGCAGCCAAGTTTTCCATCAGTATTCTCGTCGTCTCTTATTTCGGTTATTAAAAGTGAGGAGACGGATCCACTTAATTTCGGTTTTAATTTTGGCGATGTTATCGAGCTTACTGCGCCTGGTGTTAACATTCGCACCCCATGGCTCGGCGGCGGCCACCGGAACCTAACGGGAAACAGTTTCGCTTGTCCACACATCGTCGGAATTATTGCACTATTGCTGGAAAAGCATCCTGATCTGACCCCATTTCACGTCAAATCGGCTCTCTACGCAATAGCAAAAGAAAACCAGGAAAAGAACTCCAACCCGCCGATCGACCGGCAATACGACTCGTGAACGACCGCGTGTGTCGTGCAATGTTTGAAGTGTACCGAACTTGGCGTGTTGGCAGACTATAATTTAGGCGAATTTTGCATTTGGTTCGTTATAATGGTTTCATAAGTCATGTCCGACACCTTCAATCTTCAACCTCTAGATATTGAGGAATTTACGCTTGATAATGGCCTCCGGGTCGTGTTGAACCAAGACGGCGCAGTCCCGGTCGTGGCGGTCGCCGTTTACTATGATGTCGGGTCGAGAAATGAACGTGAAGGACGGACCGGATTTGCCCATCTGTTTGAACATATGATGTTCCAAGGCTCCGCGAACGTTAAGAAAGCTGAGCATTTCCAGTACATTATGAAGGCCGGCGGTACGATGAACGGCACAACCTCGAGCGAACGCACTAACTACTTCGAGACTTTGCCGGCAAGCCAACTACCGCTCGCCTTGTGGCTTGAATCTGACCGAATGCGGTCGCTCGCCGTCAATCAGGAGAATCTTGATAACCAGCGAGAGGCCGTAAAGGAAGAAAAG
>JBAUGL010000032.1:0-50745 GCA_049679665.1 Pyrinomonadaceae bacterium
CCATCCTAATGATCCAGTCAAGTACCTTTTCGTCACTTGCCTTTTCCGCAGTGTAGATCGAGTTCAGGTCGCGAATACTGGCTTCATAGATTTTAAGGTGTTCCGGCGAAAGCTTCTTTATACCGTAGGCGATATTCGACAATACAAATTTCCCGTCACCCTCATCTGAAAGAAATAAGATTGCAGTATCATCCTCTTTCAACTCGGAGTTCTCATCATAGTTCCCATGTTCCTCAGCTTCAGCCGCATCGGCTTCAACCGCATTTGCGGGGGACTTCGGGCGGTATTCCTCATCTTCCGCCACAAACACCGTCGGTCCGTCACCCTTCAAATCCGATACCACAGAAAAATATTTGAAAATTCGAACAAGGCTATAGCTTTCTTCTTCTTCTTCAGTTACCGGGCCGTCGACCTGGTTTAAAAATCGAGCCGTTACGATTACGTCGCTGTTTTTATAGAGGCTAAGCAGCGTTGCCGGCATCTCGTCCGGACAAGCAGAAGCAGCGGACGGAAAAAGGAAGAGTTGGAAAAATAGTGCTGAGATCGAACTCAGCGCGATTAACGATCTTTTGATCTCTCTCATAGAAATTTGCGGGATCCCTTAGCGTAAAATTTGAACTTCACTTGCCTTAGACACCGAAAGATCCCGGGAGTTCCATCATTCCTTTTCCGATTGGAAGATCCTGTATGCCCCTGACCGGCTCAGCCCCAATTCTTTGGCGGCCTGCTTTAGCGCAGATCGATGATCCGTTCCGGCGGCCATGATCTCATCCATTCTATCGGTCAAAGTAGCGGTGGACGCATCTACGCGTCCGCCGGTTTCTTCTCGGTCAATTACTAGAACGATCTCGCCCTTGATTTTTGCGTCCGAGATCGCATTAATTACCTCGTTCAGTCTGCCCCTTATAACCTCTTCGTGAAGCTTTGTGAGTTCACGCGCTAATGCGATCCGTCGATTACCGAGAACTGCCGCGCAATCGGCCAATGCGGCCGCGATCCGGTGCGGCGTTTCGTAGAAAACCAGCGTTGCTGAAATGCCTTTGACCGACTCGAGCCGTTTTCGCCGATCCCCGGCCTTTGAGGGCAGAAATCCGCCAAAAAATACCGAATCAGTCGGCAATCCAGAAACGATCAGAGCGCTTACGAACGCAACTGGCCCCGGAATGGCTACCACCGCGGCGCCGATCTCATTGGCCCGTTCGACGACCCGATAACTCGGATCGCAGATGCCCGGAGTTCCGGCATCTGAAACCACCGCTATCGACCTGCCATCCTCAAGCATCTTCGCGAGTTCCTCGGCCCGATCGGCCTCGTTATGTTCGTGATAACTTATGAGTGTGTTCGATATCTGGCAATGATTCAGCAGCTTGCGTGTATGGCGCGTGTCCTCGCAAGCTATTAAGTCTACGCTTTTTAGGGTTTCAATTGCTCTAAAGCTAATGTCCTTTAAATTCCCGATCGGCGTGGCTATAAGATAGAGTGTTCCCAGCATAATATTCACCATATCGTAATGGTTGACATCGATGATAGCTTTACCAATTTCGAATCGCAAAATAAAAAGCCCGAGTTCGAAAACCCGGGCCTGTTGTGGGAGTTTAACTATTGTTTTTGGTTAGAATGGAAGCGGAAACGGTATCCTGTTCCTCCAATCGCCAGTGTTCCGATTGTTCCGATTGTTGCGGTCGTTGTAGTTATAGCCGTAGGCATTCGAGATCACCCTTAAATCGCTGCTGATCCGATTCCACTCGGCCCGAACGTTTGAATTTCCTCGTGCACTATAAAGCGCACTATCGATCTGGCTGCCAAGTTGAAGCACTCTTTGTGCTTCATCGCGGCTGTTATTCAAATTACGTCCGTTACCGTATTCGTCCGCAAGATCCTCTGTGGCATCTCTAAATCGCTCAGCGAGCTCTTCCAGATTTTCACGGTTGTTGTACCTATCGTCACGACGATCCCGTCCGTTTCCCCACGGATCATAGCGGTCGTCACGTCGGTCCTCCCGACGGTCGTCGCGGCGGTCATTTATATTATCTACGCGTTTCGCAAAATTTTTGCTGCGGTTCTTCAAGTTCTGAACCGTCGATTTGATATTGCGGTTATAACGGCTGTTTCCGTAGTAATCGTCATCGCGGTTCCGGCGGTTATCCGGGTACCACTGTGCCGACGCAACGGCCGGAAGGGCAATGATCATTAACGAAAATGCAAACAAAGCTACTAAACTTTTGATACGTTTCATTTTGTACACTCTCCTACTTTGAATAGCTTACGATGCAACGGCCCGCTGTTCGCTCTTCGCCAAATTTTCAGATCGGCGTTGCCGACCCTAATGAAGCAATCGACGTGCCACAACGCTAATCATTCCCCATAATACAAAAAAGCCCTGAAAATACAGGGCTTTATGAAAACTTCAAATTACGTTATGGCCATCTAGTGGGTAGCCGAATACGTCAAGCCGTCTCCCATTTCGTATCAATCTCCTAGCGCTTTCCCGGCATTCAGTCGCCCGCCGCTCTCGACCTTTCCCTTTAGTGAATCGAGTTCGTCCACCGAATCGAGTAATCGTTCCCGAAGTTTTTCAACCGAGAGATCGGGTTCGTTCGATAAGATCAAGGCTGCCACGCCCGCGACATGCGGCGCGGCCATCGACGTCCCTGACGCTTCACGATAAGCGCCGCCGAGCCAGGTTGAAAGTATATCTTTCCCGGGCGCCGCAATGTGCACAGTCTTAATACCGAAATTCGAGAATGACGTGATGGTGTCGCCGTTGTCCATTGCCGCAACACTTATCATATTCGGTAGGTCATAATTCGATGGATAATGCGGCCTGCGGTCATTATCGGTTCCTGCATTACCGGCCGCGGCGACAAACAATATCCCTTGCTCGCCGGCCGCCCGTATCGCGTCCTCCAGAGCCTTCGATCTCATCGTCGATCCCCAACTTGCATTGATCACGCGGACATTCACGCCCTTCTGTTTTCGGTCGATCGCATAATTAATAGCCTCGATCGCGTCTTTTGTAGTTCCAAATCCGCCGCGGCCCATGAACTTGAGCGGCATTATTTCGACGTTCCAGTTAACGCCGGCGATCCCTTCGTCATTGTCGCCTTCGGCCCCGATAATTCCCGAGCAATGCGTGCCGTGCCCGTTGTCATCCATCGGATCGGCAGCCTTCGCAGTACCGTCGTAGCCGCGCTCATCATTAATCGTTCCCAGCTCGTCATCGGTATATTGGGGGATATTGTCCGGCCGAAACCACATGTTCGAAACAAGATCGGCGTGCGTGTAATCGACTCCGCTGTCCAACACAGCGACTACCACGTCATCGCTGCCCTTCGATTTCGACCATGCTTTCAAGGCATCTATATCGGCCCGCTTTTTGCCGCCATTTTGACCGTCGTTGTTCAAGGACCACTGATCACCAAACTTAGGATCATTCGGCAAATTTGACGAGAGTTCGCGAATCAGAAGGTCTTTGCGCGGTAGAGAAGATGGATCGTCAAGTCGTATCTCAAAATTTGGCTCTGCGTATGCGACCACATCGGTCATCTCAGCATATTGGCGAGCCACAGTTTCGGCATCAACGTTGTCAAGATCGTCGATCGAAACCAGCCCCTTGACCGATTCGATCTCGTCCTCAACCGAATCGTTCAGTTTCGCCGCGACCTTCCTGATCTCGCTAAGTGACAGTTCATGTCGAAATCGTACAAGCACCTCAGGAACGCTGTCTTCTTCAGAACGCTTCACGGATTTCAGTTTATGGGTTGGTTTTTCCACTATAGCGTCGGGACCGTCCAACTGTAGATCCAATCGACTGATTTGCCCGACCAGCGCGGCTAATGTAATTAAAACTGCTGCAACCCCAATGTGTATCCAAAAATTATTGCGATTCATCTTGTACTACTCCGTCTTGTGACCGTCACGATTCAATTATGTGGTTTTTCCCTTTATAACCGCGAAGCCGCAACTGATATTTATCAGCTCGGTATTCGAAGCTTTTCCCTTCGGCACTGAGACTGATCTCCCATCCGCTGGAGATCATCTGTCCAGACATCTCGCCCTCGGCCGGAGCTCCAAGCGACATATCAGGAAACTCCTTTTCCGATACTGATGATAACTTTATGTCTTTTTCGGAGAGTTTTAATCTTTTCGCTAGATCTTCCCTCGCCCGCTCAACCGCTTTATTTTTATCAAACGCCATTTGTCTATCCCGTAATTCTCCTCTTGTTTAGAACTTTAGTCAATGAAACTTATTGATCCGGCGCGGTAACAATTTTTGCCTTTTGACGCTCTATTTGCGGCATCGCGGCTTGCAACATGCTGATTTTGTGATAGAATTAGATTTACTTATCAAGGGGCACTATCGTTAACCGTTGTGCTGCCAACAGTTTAACAAAGAATTGTATCAAAGATAAATTTAGACAAAAAGACTGCTTTACGGCAGTCTTTTTTCGTTAGGCTCAGTATTACCGTCCGAAGTGGTGTTTGTCGGTGAGGCCGCGTACGATCTCGATCAGTGCCGGCACAATGAACGTGGCGCATGCAAAACCGAGTACCGCACCAGTGATAAAGCGCGAAGCGTGTGTATTCTCCCAGATGCCGAACAGTGTGAGCGAGAAGTCGATCGCCATCGGAAAAACAGCCAGTATCAGCCAAAATCGAGGAAGCGGTTCGATATTGTGCAAGCCGCGCCAAATCGGATAGATCGCAAACCCCGCAAGTAAGCCAATATACACTCCGAAGCAGCGCGAGCACACCGCGAGATGATGGCCCGATATGTGAAACGACCGTGCCTCGATCTGATGACAGATGAACCCGAAAAATCCGTAGACCGGGCCCGAGATTTGTTGAAATTCTGCAGCTTTGGCAATTGGGGCGGTTAATATGGCGGCTATCCATAATGCCGTCGCTGCCAGAGCTGCCAGCCATATGACCCTGTCATGCCTTTTTAACTGGAGTCGTGCCGCTTGTGGGGTGTAGTTTTCGACCGGTTCGGTCATTCTCTGGGATCAGGTTCCCGTTATCTTAGGGCTCGAAGCCGCGGAACTG
Organism: Pyrinomonadaceae bacterium; assembly: GCA_049679665.1. Taxonomy (GTDB): domain Bacteria; phylum Acidobacteriota; class Blastocatellia; order Pyrinomonadales; family Pyrinomonadaceae; genus OLB17. The sequence goes on from JBAUGL010000032.1 coordinate 5,047, forward strand.
GAGTGCCGCAGCCGATTCTCGGTTTCCAATATATACTGTGTAGTTTGGATCACGGTATCCGGATTGAGCGAGATCGAATTAATTCCCTTTTCGACGAGAAACTGTGCAAATTCGGGATAATCTGATGGTGCCTGCCCGCAGATACCGATCTTCTTACCCGAGCGCCGAGCTGCGTCGATGGCGATACCGATCATCTTTTCCACCGCTCCGTTCCGTTCGTCGAACAGGTGCGCGACCATTTCCGAGTCACGATCCAGCCCGAGCGCAAGTTGCGTTAGGTCGTTCGATCCGATCGAGTATCCATCAAACACTTCCAGAAATTCATCCGCAAATGTGACGTTCGAAGGCAATTCGCACATAGCGTATATCTCAAGTCCGCCTTCGCCCTGCACCAATCCGAACTCGCCCATTAGAGCGATAACTTTCTTGGCCTCTTCGACAGTTCGACAAAAAGGGATCATGGGCGTTACATTCGTCAGCCCCATATCGTCGCGGACTCGGCACAATGCCTGACATTCGAGCTTAAATCCTGGCTTATAACGGTCATCGTAATACCGTGACGCCCCGCGGAATCCGATCATCGGATTCTCTTCCTTTGGCTCGAACTCGCCGCCGCCGATCAGCATCGCGTATTCGTTTGACTTAAAATCGGACATACGTACAATGACCGGTTTTGGGTAAAAAGCCGCCGCGATCCTTCCAACACCCTCCGCAAGCATCCTGACGAAAAACTCTTTCGGGTCTTCTTCCATTATCCGGCGCGAGATCTCTTCCGCATCCTCCCGCTTTTTCAGGTTCGGATAATTGACCAGAGCCATCGGATGGATCCCGATATTGTTATTGATGATGAATTCGAGCCGAGCGAGGCCAACACCGTCATTCGGAAGCCGCGAGACGGCAAAGGCATGATCCGGGTCACCGACGTTCATCATAACCTGTGTCTGCGGCCGTTCGGTACCCGTTATTTTATGTTTATCGACTTCGAAATCCACCTTGCCGTAATATATGTTGCCGCGGTCGCCTTCGGCGCAACTTACAGTGATATCGGTCCCGGTTCGGACGACTTCAGTTGCGTTCCCGGTCCCAACTATGCACGGAATCCCGAGTTCGCGGCTGATGATGGCACTGTGACACGTTCGGCCGCCGCGCTCCGTAACTATCGCGGAAGCACGCTTCATAATTGGCTCCCATGCCGGATCGGTCATTGATGTAACGAGGATCTCGCCTTCCTGAAACGATGTCAGCTTTGTCGTATCAAGCAGGACGTGTGCCTTGCCGTGCCCGATCTTTTCTCCAACGGCGACTCCAGTCGCGAGCGGGGCGCCATGGGTTCCCGTCAGCTTGTATTTCTCGATGAAATTTTCCGTCTTCTGCGCGTGAACAGTCTCTGGCCGGGCTTGGAGTATAAAGAGTTCGCCCGTTATACCATCCTTTGCCCATTCGATATCCATCGGCTGATGCTTGCCGGCCCGCTTCGAGAAGTGGTCCTCAATTGCGCATGCCCACTCCGCGAGCTGCAGCACTTCAAACCCTGCAAGGCACAGTCGATTTCGTTGGGTAGCGACCACGTCACGAACTTGAGTTCCTGACCCGTCATCGGCAAAAACCATCTTTACTTCTTTGACTCCGAGTTTTCTGGTAACGATCGGGCGGTACCCAAGTTTTAACGTGGGTTTGAATACTATCCATTCGTCTGGCGTAGCCATTCCCTGCACAACTGCTTCGCCGAGTCCCCAGGCGCCATTGATAACTACGGCGTCGCGAAACCCGCTTTCGGTGTCCAGAGTGAACATTACACCCGAGCAGGCGATGTCCGACCGCACCATCGGCTGTACACCGACCGATAGCGCCACATCGAAATGGTCGAAACCTTTCGCGGTCCTATACGAAATGGCACGGTCCGTCCAGAGCGAGGCGTAACACTGTCGAACCGCCTCGATCAGCTTGCCATGCCCTTTTACGTTGAGAATCGTATCCTGCTGCCCCGCGAACGACGCATCGGGCAGGTCCTCCGCCGTCGCAGAAGACCTAACGGCTACCTCAAAACTATTCTTTCCTATTCGCTTTCCGAGATCTTCATGCGCCTTGAAGATCGCGTTTTCAAGTTCGACCGGAAATGGAGTATCCATCATCATTCGCCGAGCTTCACCGCCCACACGTGCAAGTTCGTCGAGGTCATTTACGTCCAGACCTTTTAGCAAGGCTCGTAAGCGCTTACGAAGACCGTCGGCTTCCAAAAGGAGTTCGTAGGCATGACTGGTGGTCGAGTAGCCATCAACGGCACGTACACCCTGCGTCGTCAGTTCACGAAAAAGCTCCCCAAGGCTCGAACATTTTCCGCCGACCAGGGCTACATCGTCAGCGCCAACGTCGCTCAAATTCAAAACATATGGATTTTCATTTCCCATTTAGAAACCTGATCAAACTCTAAAATCGAATCACCGTGTCGGGTCCGCCTTCGACATGAACCGTATCAACGAACCGTATGCTCTTCGAATCAGTAGTCATAACAACGGAATGCGTGCGCTTGCCGGCACCGAAAAATCTTACGCCGCGAAGCAGGGCCCCATCTGTCACGCCGGTAGCAGCAAATATGATCTTCTTCCCCGGCGCCAAGTCGTTGGTATCATACACCTTATCGGCATCCGTGATGCCCATTTCATTGAGCCGTTTCATAACGACCTCTGCGGGCGGAACCTTGCTCTTGTCGACGCCAAGGCGATCAGGGTCAAAGACAAGTCGTGCCTGGATCTCGCCATTTAGGCATTTCATTGCTGCGGCCGTAATGACACCTTCCGGCGCACCCCCGATTCCCATCAGGGCGTGGATATTGGTGCCGGCGACGGCCGCCGATATTCCTGCTGAAAGGTCGCCGTCCGAGATCAGTCTGATCCGAGCGCCCGACGCACGAACTTCGTCAACCAGCTTTTTATGACGCGGCCGATCGAGACAGATGACAGTAAGATCATCTATGTCTCGGCCTAAACGTCGTGCTATGTTCTTCAAATTTTCATGGACAGGCGCATCGATATCGACGGAACCACGGCAGGACGGGCCGACAACGATCTTGTCCATGTAAATGTCGGGAGCATTGAGCAATCCACCCCGTTCGGCTGCAGCCAGCACTGCTATCGCATTATTTGCACCCAACGCACACAAATTGGTGCCCTCGAGTGGGTCTACGGCGATATCCACCTCCGGAAACTCGTGCCGAGCTTCGTCGGAGAACGCCCCGCCGCCAAGCTCTTCGCCGATATATAGCATCGGGGCCTCATCCCGTTCCCCTTCTCCTATCACGATTCGGCCGTTCATAGGCACGGTGTCCATCACCTCTCGCATTGCCTCAACGGCCACGTGGTCAGAGTGCTTTCGGTCGCCCTGTCCCATTGTTTTGGCCGATTCGATGGCCGCAGCTTCGGTCACCCGAAGAAAATCCAACGCTAACTCACGTTCAGCTTTGCTGTGTGTCATCTATTGTTCCTGTTGCACTTATGGTTTACTAAAGATTTTATTATGAGGCATTCTACCATTTGTAAACACTGATTTGACAAGTTACCCTCTGAATATTAGGGTTTTATTTTGATTTTTCGTTTGTGATCAAAGGAGAGTTTCTCGTAAATGACCTATATCGTCACGGAGCCATGTATCGAATGCAAGTACACCGATTGTGCAGCCGTCTGCCCGGTCGAGGCGTTCCACGAACTCCCGGATCGCCTGCTTATCAATCCTGATTCATGTATCGATTGCGACGCCTGCCTGCCGGAGTGCCCTGTTGAAGCGATCTTTTCCGATATGTCGTTTCCTGAAGAATACACCGACTGGCTCGAGATAAATAAAGACGCTGAGAACTACCCCATCATCAGCACTAAGGTCCCGGCATTATTCGGCCCTGGATGCAAGGGTCAACCGGAATAGTATTTCTCAAGCGATTTTGATTCAGCAAGGCTGCGACTCGGTAGGGTCGCAGCTTTTTTATTTGCCGTCTGGCCAGTAGAATATTTTTCGCGTTGAAACTAAACTATCCGTGGCTATTTTGGAGCATAATTGAAAATGATTGAATCTACCGATCCAAAACTTATCGATAAGCCGCCGGCGCGGTGCACTGAATGCGACCGGGTAATGGAGCATTACAATGCTTTTTTGTCTCCGACGAACGAGAGCAAGGTGATGTGCTGGGAGTGCCTTTCCCGCAAAGAAAAGGGTTTCAATGCTCAGCGTAACTTCATCCGGACCTCGCGCACTGGCGTGATCCCCCGCTAGCCCCCGAAAACTTGGCGCATGGCAATTAGAAATATCACCGAATACCCCGAGAGTGTTTTGGCCCGGATCGGCAAACCGGTAGTCGAATTTGACGATGGCCTCGCGGATCTATGTGCTGATATGTACGCGACGATGTACGAAGCCGAAGGCGTCGGCTTGGCCGCCCCGCAGATCGGGCTAAGTCTCAGACTTTTTGTGATCGACTGTGACGGAATAAAGCTAATTGCTGCAAACCCGGAGATCATATCGACAGATGGTGAACAGTCGGGTCAGGAAGGCTGTCTTTCCGTAGGGAAGGTCCCGGCGGTCGTCGTACGCCCGGAAATGGCCCGTTTAAGGGCACAGGACGAGAACGGCGAATGGTTCGAACGTGACGCGGAGGGTTACGCTGCCCGCGCTTTTATGCACGAAACCGACCATTGCGATGGAAAACTATTTATCGACCATCTTCCAAAGATGCGACGCGACATGCTCGTCAAGAGATTTCTCAAGGAAAAGAAATGGCGTTAGCACCGCCCAATCTTCCGCAATAATTGCTATACTACTTCCGTAACGATCAAATCCATTTATCAACATACAACGGAGAAAGTGAATGAAAACACTACTGTTTTTCGCAATGGCATTTTGCTTTATTTGCGTCGGGACATACTCGGCCAATGCGCAATGCGCTCGCTATGGCCAGTCGCATATCAAATGCGGTTATTACGATGAAGGTTTGCAGGATGGAGCGAATGATGCTCGCAACAATCAGCGCCGTGATCACCAGCGATATCGGAATAAATTTGAACGTCAGTACGAAAGTATTTACCGCGAGGGATATGATGCCGGCTTTGCCGGCGGGGAACAGTCAGGTTCGCAGTGGGATTCATTGCAGCGGAGCAATTACGATGCGGGCTATAATTTTGGCCTTTACGACCGCCGTGGCAATCTGAGCCGCTCGGCTTCCAGGTATTCTGGCCAGGCAAATGCGAATTATTTCCAGATCTTTCAGCAGGGATACAACGACGGCTACGATAACCGGCCGAAGCAAACCGGTTCGGGGGGCAGCACATTCCCAACATATCCGACTTACCCTCCCGGAAGCGGAGGCGGGGGGCCTGGGACATCTAGCGGGTCAGCCACGTGGAGCGGACGTGTTGACGATCGGGCTCGCGTCATAATTCAGGGAAACACCATTCGAGCAGAGGCAGTATCGGGCTCCGGGTTGAGGCCGGGAAACCAAAATATGAACGGAGTGCTGCCGAGGCGGGCGTCGACTGTGTACTTAAGGAAAGAGGATGGGCGCGGAACGGCGCAGATCATTGAGCAGCCAACACGGCGGAACGGCTTTGCCGCTATCATCGAGATCAATGACCCTCGCGGTGGGGACGATAATTACCGTCTGGAGATCTCTTGGCAGGCCGGAAACGTCAGCGAGGAGTACAGCCGGGGCAGTGTGAGATGGCGGGGCCGTGTCGATGATCGTGTGAATGTTGTGATTTCAGGTAATGACGTATGGGCCGAAACTATTTCCGGCCAGGCGACATTTAATGAAACGGTTAACGTTGACGGCTATCTCGCGGCGCGCCCGGGGTCAATTAATGTAAGAAAGCGCGACGGGAGGGGCCAGGTAACTGTTCTCCAACAACCCTCGAATCAGAATAATTATACGGCCGTGATTCAGATATACGATTCTGACGGCGGTGACGATGATTATGATCTAGACATCACTTGGTGATCCGCTGGTATAGCACGGGACCTGATCCTGTCGCTTGCCGGAAAGGCGTCTATCTCCGTTACCAACGCCGACAAAGGCCAGGCGGTCGTCCTCGCCCGCCGCCTCGACTTCTCGGATTCGACCTCGTCGCCACCTACGGCACCGCAAATCGTCTCCGCGAGGTCGACCTTGAGTGCGAAAGAGTATTCAAGGTAAACGAAGGCCGCCCCAACATCGCCGACCTCATCCGCGAGGGCGATATCGCACTTATCATCATTACCCCGCTAGGCAAAACCTCGCATTACGACGAAAAGGCCATCCGAAAGGCCGCGTTGCGGTTCAATGTGCCCTACGTTACCACGATCACCGGAGCCGAGGCATTGGTTGAGGCTATTTCGACCAAGAAAAGCGCCGCCAGAATCTCAGTTCGGAATTTGAAGGAAATAACGGCGGTAAGAAGTTGACTGCGGACGAAGGCTCGTAAACCCTCGGCGATAGGTCGAATAATCAGTTTCTCAAACCTGTTCTCTGCCCTCGCTCATTTCAGGGTCTGCCGATCTCAACAAATAATAATTTTCCACTATGTCAATAAAGGTGATAGTATGCGCTCGATTCACCAGATAGCTGAAATTCCGCGCCTCACCTCTGGTTAACCCTTAATAAAGGTTATATCGGCGTGAGCTCCCGATTCTTTGGCCCCGATACCTTTTACCAAAGCGTTATGACCAGAAGGGCGCAAAGGTGCGGTAACGGCAGGCCCGGCAGCGATGCTATCTGTTTGAAAGTTTGAGGCAACGATTATGAAAAAGCTTCCGACCACCGCTTGTTTGTTTGTCGTGACTGGCGTTGCGACTGTCGCGTTCAACGCCCCGGCGGTTATTGGGCAAGAGACGAAGAGGGCGGTAGGGTCCGAGACGTCGAAGACGACTCCGGCCATGGTCGAGTGGCGCTTCGGCGAGGCTCAGCCACTGGAAACCGGCGCAGCACCTTCCCGGCTCAAAGATTGTGGAGGTCGACCGGATGATGGACGCCCTTCGCGTGACTATGTCCAAGGGGTTCCGTATCTCCGAAGGCTCGTTGTCGGGCGGCATTTATATCGATCTGCCAGATTGGAGCCGGGAGCAGTGGACCGAGGTGGTGGTTCGTGCCGACCGAGCAGCAGCTTCAGTAGCATATTTATCGGCCTCAACACGTCCGGCCCGTCAGTCTCTCGAATCCAGCCGAATTCATTCTGACCGTTCGAAAATTCGGCGGTAAACCGGCAGCCCTTTGAATTCGACCGATTTCTCCCGTTCTGTTTTTACGTGAAACGGGTTTCTGTCGGTTTCGATCTCGCAAAAATGAGGACTGGCAGTAAATAGGCCAAACATCTCGTCCGCCAGAAACTCGATATCAGTTTGAATAAATATACGGCCGCCGGGCGAAAGCATCGATTCGATCGCTTCAACCAATTCACGATTCACCATCCGCCGTTTAGCGTGCTTTTTCTTGAACCAAGGGTCGGGAAATTGGATCGTAACCCGCCGCAACAGTCCTTCAGGAATATTTTCGAGAAGCCGTCCTAGCCATAGCATCGCGTTACAGAATTCATACCTCAAATTCGGCAGGCCGGCCTCCGCGGCGAGTCGATTGGCTTCATCGACCAAAGGCACCCGAATCTCAACCCCGAGGAAGTTCCAATCAGGCTCGACCTCTGCCATCCGAAGGAGAAATCGCCCGCGAGCGCATCCGATATCGAGGTGGAGCGGTAGCTCTGGCCGAGCGAATACCGAGAGGTCAACCGGGAGCGGTGACTGCCGGTAATGCGGAGCTAACGGATTAACGTGCTGATGAACGCGAACTCGAGGCATACGAATAATGGTGAGGTAAACAATTGGCCGATCACATGGCCAGACCGCCGTTCGGCTGTATTACCTGGCCAGTAATATAAGACGCGGCGTCCGACAGCATGAAACAGGCGATCTCGGCCACTTCCTGCACGTTGCCCAAACGGCCGAGCGGAATCTGCGACAGGACCTTCTCACGATAATCGGCGTTCATTTCCGCAGCCATCTCAGTCTCGATAAGGCCGAGCGCTAATGCATTCACCGTGATATTCCGGCTGGCGACCTCTTTTGCCAGGGATTTGGTCAAGCCGATCATCCCGGCCTTCGACGCCGAATAATTCGACTGCCCGAGCATCCCGACAACGCCGCTAACTGAAGACATATTTAGTATCGATCCGCCCTTCTCAGTCTTCATCATCGGACGAAGTACGGCCTTCGAAAAATTCCAGGCACCCTTCAGGTTGGTGTCAATGACCGCGTCCCAATCTTCTTCCTTCATCCGCATTATCAATTGGTCGCGCGTGATCCCGGCATTGTTGACGAGATAGTTGATGCCGCCGAACTCGGTTTGGACCTGCTTGACGAATTCGGCCGCTGCTTCCGTACTTGCGACGTCACATTGTGCGCCAAATGCTTTAACACCCAGCCGGCCGATCTCGGCCTTCAGCTTTTCAGCTTCTTCGGCGCTTTTTGAGTAGTTAAATGCGACATTGCAGCCGCGCTTCGCAAGTTCCAGGGCGATCGCCTTCCCGATCCCGCGGGTCGCGCCCGTTACGATTGCCGATCTTCCTTCAAACATACCTTCGTTCAAAATAATTTCTCCTGCGCCTAGCCAATGAAATAAAACACCTTTTTAGTAAATACTATTCGAGTTTATGATTTCACAAAAGTTGCGATGGTTGATAGCCGTATTTCTGCGAAGGTTCATTCCTAATTTTCGTAGACGTCCGGCCCAATTTCTTTTATCATTCAACACAACCTATGACACTTCCCGGCAATTTGGATCGATTTGTTCTTCTATTTACCCTGGCGATCTCACTTTCACTTTCAATTCGAGCGCAGGAACGGCCCGTTTTGATCAAAAACGCAACGATCATCGACGGCACCGGGCGGCGTGCATTCGACGGCGATGTACTTGTAAAGAAAGGACGAATAGCCCGGATCGGAAACATCAAAATCTCCAAAAACTATGACGTCGTTGATGCGACAGGCAAAGTGCTTGCTCCGGGATTCATAGACATTCATAACCACTCGTCGTTCGGACTGCTCAGCGAGGGGACCGCGGCGAATCAAGTTTCGCAAGGGATCACCACGGTGGTCATCGGACCGGACGGGGGCTCGCCGTTTCCGCTTCCGGATTATTTTGACTCGATCGACGGCAGTGTCGCTGTTAATGTGGCAGCGTTTATAGGCCATGCCACCGTTCGCCAACTCGTCTTGAAAACCGATTACATGCGAAAAGCTACACCGCAGGAAGTAATGCAGATGGCGGCGTTGGTCAGGCGATCAATGAAGGACGGAGCTTTCGGTTTATCGACCGGTCTCGAATATGACGTCGGCTTTTCTGCGTCGACCGACGAGATAATTGAACTCGCGAAGGCCGCGGCTAAATTCGACGGCATCTATATGACACATATGCGCGACGAGGAAGAAGGGATGCTCGACGCGCTGCGAGAGGCCGTCCGCATTGGGCGCCAGGCCCGCCTTCCGGTGCAGATCTCGCATATTAAGATGGGCAATCGAAACGTTTGGGGAAAGTCCCCGGACGCAATTGCGCTGATCGAGGCCGAGCGTCTTAAGGGGCTCGATATTACAGCTGACGCTTATCCGTATACTGCGTGGGCCTCGACGATCACCGTGCTGGTACCGAGCCGGCGTCACACAGACCGCGATGAGATCGCGAAAGGACTTCGTAATGTCGGCGGTGCAGACAAGGTGCTTGTGACCAGCTGTGACGCGCATCGCGATTACGAGGGCAGGACACTCGAGGATATCGCTGCATCGAAGAACACGTCGCCAGTCGATGTTTATATTGAGATCGTAAAAAATGGCGGAGCGGGAGTCGTATGCAATTCGATGAACGAGACAGACGTCAGGAATTTCTACACTCGATCATGGGTAATGGTTTCAAGCGACGGCGGGATCGGCAGCCGTCATCCCCGCGGAACGGGTACATTTACAAGGGTCCTGAGCCGCTTTGTGCGAGAGAACGGTTGGCTCGAAATAGAGGAGGCTGTTCGCAAAATGTCATCAATGCCGGCCGCCCGCCTTCAAATTACCGACCGAGGCCTTATAAGAAAGCGGATGAAGGCCGATCTCGTGTTGTTTGACAAGGAAAAGGTGATCGACAATGCGACTTTTAGCCATCCACAGCAACTTTCCAGTGGCGTCGATCTGGTACTCGTTAACGGTATTATTGTTTGGGAAAAGGGAAAGGCTACAGGCAAGTTACCCGGCCAAATCTTGCGGAAACGCTAAAACCCTATTTGGTCTCTGCGGCAGCCAATTCGGTGTCCAAAACCTGTCATCTCTATTGAAAAGTGAACCAAGAAATCAACCTTCTTAACCAAAGCATATTAATTCCCCCTATTCGGTTCCGTCCATCTGACGAGATCGTCAGGAATTGCGATAAATCTCTGAGCAAACTGCGTGCCAGACCCAGCTGGGTTGCCCTAAACTTCGGTTAACGCCGATAATTTGGCGATTTATTTAGTAATTCTGCAACTTTGATGCTTGGCGTCGGAGAACATGCAGCAATGTGAAGTGTCTGATTTGAGAACACTTTTGAACGATTTCGTTAAGGCTATGAGAAAATGGATTTAATTGGGCGGCCGGACTAAGAAGCCAGTACGAGTCTTTGGATCTCAAAAAGCCGATTGATACCTTTCTCAGCTAAAACCAGCATTTCGTCCATTTGTTCTCGAGTAAACGGCTCGCGTTCCGCCGTACCCTGGATCTCGATGAACTTGCCGGATCCTGTGCAAATAATGTTCATATCAACTTCGGCGGTGGAATCTTCAGCATAGGCGAGATCGAGAATCGGTGTACCCTCGAAGATCCCGACACTCACGGCCGCGACCTCGCTCAAAAGCGGCGATGTTTTGAGCGTTCCAACCTTAACTAATTTACGAACCGCCAATGCAAGCGCTACATATGCGCCAGTAATTGACGCGCACCGCGTACCGCCATCCGCCTGTATCACGTCGCAATCAATAAAGATCTGCCGTTCGCCAAGCTTTTTGGTATCAACTACCGCACGAAGGCTGCGTCCGATCAAACGCTGTATCTCCTGCGTCCTTCCAGACGGCCGCTGCGTCTCACGCTGGGTGCGGGTGTTCGTGGCGCGTGGCAGCATCGCGTACTCCGCGGTTACCCAACCGGTTCCTTTGTTTCTCAAAAACGGCGGAACGCGTTCTTCGACGCTCGCAGTGCAGATAACTTTGGTCCCGCCGACCTCGATCAGGGCTGAACCTTCGGCATAGGGCGAAATATTCGGCGTGATCTTTGTGTTTCTGAGTTGGTCGTAGGAGCGGTTGTCTGGTCTTTCGTAGGTCATTTTCTCAATTGAGGTGGTGTTCTGCATCGATAACTTCTATTGCCTCAAGTTTTGATGGTTTACTGCCTAAAAAACGCTCGGCGACACGAGCGAACCTATCTGCCGCGTCGGTCACATAAAAATGATCAAGATCGTCGCAAAGTGCCCGGCGTCCGGTCACCTCGCGCTTACTTGCCAGCTTAGTCTCGAGAAGAAGTCGCCGGACCTCTTCTGCGGCTGCGTCGCCGGAATCAATCAGCTTAACATTTTCGCCGATCGTTTGCTGAATTACATCCTTCAGTATCGGATAGTGTGTGCAGCCAAGCACCAATGCGTCCGGCTCAAACGTCTTCAGATCAACCAGATATTTGGCGGCTATCGTGTACATTTCAGGCGCAGACGCCCAGCCCTCCTCGGCAAAAGGCACGAAGAGCGGACACGCGGCCTGACGCACTTCAGCCCTGCTATTCGCTTCAAGGATCTTATTGGAATATGCACCGCTCGCAACGGTAGCTTCGGTCGCAATAACACCGATCTTCGGCGATTTCTTCCCGTTCGTTAAATCCGCCGCTCGTCGAGCTCCGGGGCCAATAACCCCGACGACGTCCAAACCTACCGCCTTACGAATCGCCGGAAGTGCAAGAGCCGACGCTGTATTGCATGCAACTACGAGTAACTTTATCCCGCGCGACGCCAGAAATCGGGAATTTTCGATCGCGTAACGCTCGACCGTCGCCAGTGATTTTGTGCCATATGGAACACGGGCAGTATCACCGAGATAGATGAAATGTTCATTGGGTAGGCGCTCGTGTAGTGCACGGTAAACCGTTAGGCCGCCTACGCCACTATCGAAAATCCCGATAGGGAGGCTGTTTTTCGTGTCGTTCGCGGTCATAGTGCTGTCTGCCGAAATATAAGGCTATCGGAAAGGCCGTCGAACGGCAAACGGCAAACGCTGACAGGTTTTTGTGTTATTAACATCATCTCGATCACCTCTTGTAAAATTGCAAAAGGCCCCGCGAAATGGATATGATATGTGCAACCGATATGTCCGTCCGGACATTCTTTCGGCTCATGTACTGACAATTATTAATAAGCCCGCTCAATTTGACTACTGCCAACGGCCCGGTTCCGTTAATGGCCAGAACTTGATCGTATGAAAAAATTACGTTTTTTGTTTGTTCTATTCGCGTTCAGCCTGATCTCGAATGCTCAGTCGCAAGTCGGCACGGATCGCGAAATGGCGGAATATCTTCGAAGGGTGACGGATCGAACATCGCTTGGACTCGTTGAGATGCTTACGCCAAACGGAGCGGCGATCGATCTTAACGGCAGATTTCACAACGTCGCGTTAGCTCGAATCGAGAAGCGCAGTTCCGTTGCAGCATTTTGCGTAACGAGCCTTAGCGAAGCGAATGCGTTTTTCGGCCGAGATCTCGAAACTGGGGCGGCAGTCCCTCAAATCAAGATAACTGGACTACGAGCAACTCATGCAGCGGCCGATCACTCAATGTCCAAACAGGAATTTGCGTTCTTCGAAAGACTAATTGCGGGAGCGGCCGCACGACGTTTTCTCAGCCCGGATTCCGCGACGATCACTATCATCAATAATGACGGTCCTGGTGAGGGATTCAACGACACCCGGCCGGCGTTCGCCAACCCCGAAGGCGGCAATACCGGAGCAACGCGCGGCGAACAGCGAATGAACGTTTTCGAATTTGCAGCCGGTATTTGGGGTGATTTCCTCGATACAAGTGTGCCGATCCAGGTGCGAGCGGGCTTTGATTCGATGGAGTGCGGCGCGGGAGGCGCGATTCTCGGCGGCGCCGGCCCGCTCACGCTGCATCGAGATTTTACTGGAGCGGAACTCCCTGGAACGTGGTACGTCGGCGCACTGGCGAATAAACAATCCGGTACTGACCGAAGCACATCACCCGATCTCGACGCCGAATTTAATGTCGATATCGACGATGCCTGCCTCGGTGCCGGAACCCGATACTACTATGGGCTGAACAGTTCGGTACCGTCGGGCCGCATAAACCTGCTTGCTACAGTACTTCACGAAATTGGCCATGGAGTGGGTTTCATTTCATTAGTTGATGAAAGTACAGGGGCGCTATTTCAAGGCCTTCCCGATATTTGGGCGCGAAGTATGTTCGACGAAGCGACGGGAGCGCATTGGGACCAGATGACAGACTCGCAGAGGCAGGCCTCGGCCGTCAGCAACGGCGGGTTGAAGTGGGACGGACCAAGCGTGCGGCTCGCATCGGGATTTCTTGGAGGCGGCAGTGATAGCTCGGGTCGTGTCCAGCTTTATGCCCCTTCCCCACTGCGGATCGGCTCTTCGGTTTCGCATTTCTCGAACGCCGCCTCGCCAAACCTGCTTATGGAGCCCAGCATCAATAGCGGTTTGCCGATCGATCTCGACCTCACGCGCCAGCTGATGCGCGATATCGGCTGGTACCGCGACACCAACACTGACGGCGTGCCGGACACGATCGGCAGCGTCTCGCCGGGGGCTGCGTTCGTTACCATTAGCTCCACTGCAAACATTCGATGGATAAACAGCGGCGGCTTTGATCGAAATGTAACGATCGAGCTGTCGACCGATGGCGGCACGACATTTCCGACTACGATAATCGAGAACGCGCCAAATACCGGTTCGTATGCATGGACCGTGCCGAATATGCCGACCAACACGGCCCGTCTTCGTGTTCGCGAAGCGGACTTTGCCGCACCCTCCGGAATTTCAAGTTCTAATTTCGTGATCAACTTCGCGCCGACCGCAGCAAATGTAGTAGTGTCTGGCCGTGTGCTCAACGCACAGGGTTTTGGCATTCCACAAGTTCGGGTCATTTTTTCGAGCAGCTCGGGTGAGGGCTGGACGGCTCGTACCAATCATTTCGGTTATTTTGTGACAACCGCCATCCCGAGCGGTGAAACCTATGTGGCCGCGGCATATCATAAGGAATATCGTTTTGAAGCACGTACAGTTACCCTTAATGAGGACCTGTCCGAGCTGAACTTTATCGCAATGCGCTAACACGTCGGGAAAGACACGGAAGTTTGCGAGATGAGATGCGCCCGAAATGTTGCAACTTTTCGGGATCGGCGCACGTATCCATTCCTTCAAATCAAAACAATGAAAAATTTCACTGCTCGGATGCAAATTCTGCTGATACTTACCCTGATCGCCCTTTCACATTGTGCGATTTTCGCACAAGGCAAGGCCGCGAAGATCGATGAATTGGTTAAGGGCTACCATGGCTTCGGCCAGTTCAATGGAGCGGTGCTCGTCGCCGAAAAAGGCCGCGTGATCTACAAAAAAGGTCATGGCCTGGCGAACATGGAGTGGAAGATCGCCAATCATCCGGACACGAAATTCCGGCTTGGCTCCATAACAAAACAATTTACGGCTGCGCTCATTTTGCAGCTGGTTGAACAGGGTAAGGTCAAACTTGATGGCAAGCTTACGGATTATCTGCCCGATTATCGCCAGGATACCGGCGGCAAGATCACGATACATCAGCTCCTGAATCACACTTCGGGCATCCCAAGTTATACCGATCAACCTGGATTTTTTGAGAATGTCAGCCGCAATCCGTTCACAGTTTCCGAAATGGTTAAGAAATATTGCAGCGGCGATTTTGAATTCGAACCGGGAACGAAATACGCCTATAACAATTCGGGCTATTTTCTGCTAGGTGCGATCGTCGAGAAAGTGACCGGCAAGACGTACGAGCAAGCACTCAATGAGAATATCTTCGGCCCCTTGGGAATGAAAGACTCGGGCTACGACAATCATGATCCGTTGATCGAAAGACGCGCGACCGGATATACAAAGGTCGGCAAGGGATATGAGAATTCTGCTTATCTCGATATGTCAATTCCCTATGCTGCCGGGTCGCTGTATTCAACTGTTGAAGACCTGTATCTGTGGGACCAGGCGCTTTATGAAAACAAGGTGCTGACCGCCGCGAGCAAGGCGCTTATGTTCAAGCCCGGTCTCGATAATTATGGTTATGGTTTCGTAATTGCCAATGCCTCGCTCAGCGACGGTAAGACCAAAGTCCCGACGATCGTCCATGGGGGCGGTATTAACGGTTTCAATACGCTCTTGACGCGCCTGGTGTCCGACCGCCACGTGGTTATTCTGCTCGACAACACGTCGCAGGGACAGCATCTGGGACCATTGACAACAGCCATCACCAACATCCTTTACGACCAAAAATATACGTTAGCCAAACGCTCGATCGGCGAAACGCTTTTCGATACCATCGGAACCAGCGGCATTAAGGCCGGGATCGATCAGTACCGCTCATTGAAGTCGAAAGGTGATGCAACCTACAATTTCGAAGAAGCGGAATTGAACACTCTCGGTTACCGTTTACTGAGAACCGGAAAGGCGCCGGAAGCGATCGAGATATTTATGCTCAATATCGAGATGTTTCCAAAGGCGGCAAACCCTCTCGATAGCCTCGCCGAAGCGTACCTCGCTGGTGGTCATCGCGATCTTTCACTTGCGACATACAAGAAAGCGCTGGCGATCGATCCGAATTTCCCATCCTCCCTTGAGGCGGTAAAGCGGCTCGAAGTACCTGTCGTCGCTGTCGATCCAAACACACTCAGTCAATATGCGGGGCAATACGAGCTTGCGCCAAACTTTGTGATCACTGTCACCGTTGAGAACGGTAAGCTCTACGGCCAGGCGACCGGTCAACAAAGATTTGAACTTGAGCCCGCAGGCCCCATAAACTTTAAAATTCCGGTCGTCGGTGCGGAGGTTACTTTTGTGAAAGGTGATAACGGCAAGATAAGTGCCCTTATCCTGGATCAAGGCGGTCGAAAAATGGAGGCAAAGCGTCTATAAACTATGTTCTGTCCCCAGTGTGGTTCTAGCCAGAATGACGAACTAAAGTTCTGCAAGACGTGCGGCGCGAATTTGCACGCGTTGCGGCGCATAATGGCCTCGCGCGACGAATCGGACGAAAAGTTCGATTGGAGCAAGACGTGGGTCGCCGAGATGTTCATGTCCGGCGAAGAGTCCGTCAAACAACAGGCTAAACTGGAACGTCTTCAGGGCATCACGCCCGAAGTGAAACGCCGCAACGAGATAAAGGCTGGCGTGATCACGGCCAGCGCCGGCATTGCTTTGATGCTTGTTCTCTCGATCTTAATGGAAGGGATCATCATCAGCGGCCGCGTCTCGGACGTCGCTGCCGAGATCTTAAGCCGCATCTGGATAGTAGGCGTGATCCCGCTGCTGGTCGGCGCTGCCCTCATCTTCAACGGAATTGTGGTCAGCAAAAAAAGCGATAAGAAAGCAAAAAACGAAACCGAAAAAGGCACCGAGGAACTAGGTAATGGCGAACCCGGATATCTGTCACCGGCCGACACCAGTCGACTTGCGTCCACCGTACCCTTCAGCGTCACAGACGAAACCACGCAGCACCTGAAAGAGCCGATTCCGATGACTAAGAAAGCCCCGCGTAAGAACTAAAAACGGATCCTGGAATTAAATCCAAAATCCGCGATCTAAAATCCAAAATTGAAGTGGTGGAGGCGGCGGGAATCGAACCCGCATCCAAAGGTTGTGACCAGTGAAATCTACACGCTTAGCCGCTTCACTTTAATTTCGCTTTTGACAAGTAAGTGAACCGGCAAGGCCTCGTCAAAAGCTAACCTGACTAACATTTCAAATCGCGCCCGCAGGTGGGAGGCGCGCCCTAGCTTCTACTGAGTTATGCCCTATCCGGTCGCTACAAGCTGACTTCCGGTAAGACACTTGTGGTTAGTATTTAAACTAAGCAGCAAGAGCTAATTCTTGATTAGCATTTGTGTTTTGCAAGTTTTGTTAACGAGCTCACCTACAAAAAGCCCGACGTGCATCCAAAGATCTATACAAGCCCCTGTCGAAGCCTGTCGCCCCCATTCTGTCAGAACCACCTGCGCTAGCAGGTGGCTTCCCTTGCAGAAGCCCGCGCGTTAGCAAGGGCATAACCCCTAACCCAACTGGCGGACAGCAAGTGTACGACATTAAGATGAAAATTGAAAGGTCGGCGTTGTCACAACTCGCGTACAGCCGTTTGGCCCAGCCTATTCAAATGCTACGCATTGTATGTTGATCGGATGCATACAATACGTATAGTTTGATCCCAATGCTAAATCAAATTCTGATCGAAGAATTTGGTAAACGAGTCAGACGACTTCGCACCGAAAGAAATCTCTCGCAAGAAGAACTCTCATTCCAAACCGGCTTCCATCGCACCTACATCGGCATGGTCGAACGCGGCGAACGAAACATCTCGCTCTCAAATATCGGCGTGTTTGCGAAGACGTTTGAGATGTCCGTATCGGAATTGTTGAATTTCGGCACAGCGAATTCAGCGAAGAACTACCAAACAAAAAACGAGACGTAATGGCACGATACTTTTACTCCAACAATATTGCTGCGTTCTTGCAGGATGACGAAACTCGAATTTTGGGCGAGTTGACGAGAAATTTTCCATTTCAAAACTTGGCGATTTTACAGATCAATGCTTGGACGGAAGAAATAGGAATACTGAAACAACACCTTCCAGACTTTCCCAACGGCCACGTTTTTTTAGAGTTCGCTATTCCACGAATGGGAAAACGTGCTGATTGTGTTTTGATTATCGAAGGCCTGGTTTTTATCGTCGAGTTTAAGGTCGGAGATCAAGAATATACCGCAAATGCGATTGAGCAAGTGGTTGATTATTCACTTGATCTAAAGAATTTTCATTTAGGCAGTCACGATCAACCGTTGATTCCATTGTTGGTTGCAACAAATGCACCATCGCGAAACAACGCTCTTATTCACTCGTCTGACAACCTCTTCAATACGATTTTTGCCAACAAAGAGAACCTCTTCGAAGTACTTAGTCTCACAATCGCTGAAGTCAAACCATCGACAATTGTAGCCGAAGATTGGGCAAATTCACCTTACAAACCAACACCAACAATTGTCGAAGCGGCACAGGCTCTTTATAACAATCACAGCGTTGAAGATATTTCTCGTTCTGATGCCGGCGCAATTAACCTGACTCAAACTTCGGATTGCATCAATCGAATAATTAAGTCGGCCGAAGCCGAAAACAGGAAATCAATTTGTTTCGTAACCGGTGTCCCCGGAGCAGGCAAGACTTTGGCGGGACTTAACATTGCGACACAGAACATGAGATTCGGGGACGACCATTCTGTTTTTCTTTCGGGCAACGGTCCCCTTGTTGATGTCCTAAGAGAGGCGTTAGCCCGAAACATTGTAGCGAAAAACAAAGACGCTGGAATAAATGTAACTAAGAAAACCGCGACTCGGAGCGCGAGCGCCTTCATTCAGAATATCCATCATTTTCGTGATGAGTATGTCGGGAAGGAAGAAGCACCGACAGATCGAATCGTTGTCTTCGACGAGGCCCAACGAGCATGGACGAGAGAGCAATTGTCCAGTTTTATGCGTCGCAAAAAAGGGATATCAGGTTTCGATCAATCGGAACCTGAATTTCTGATAGATGTAATGAACCGACATCCCTCATGTACCGTTGTCTGTCTTATCGGAGGAGGTCAGGAAATTAACCGAGGTGAGGCCGGTCTTGAAGAATGGCTCAACGCACTTCTTACATACTTTGATGATTGGTCAATTCATTATTCAAATCTTATCGTCGAGGATAATAATTATCTGAACAATGAAGATTTAAAACGACGGCTAACAAAAGTCGGTAGTGAAGAAACAGCCTTGCATTTAGCTGTATCGATTCGCTCCTTCCGTTCCGAAAACGCATCAGCGTTTGTTGAATCTCTCCTAAATACAGATGTGGATAGAGCGAAGACACTTTATGAGACATTGCAAGATGATAATTATCCGGTGGTCATTACTCGCAGTTTGAAAAGTGCAAAACAATGGCTCCGAGAGAAGGCAAGAGGTTCGGAAAGAACGGGGGTCATTGCTTCGTCCGGTGCGTACCGGTTACGACCGCTTGGATTGTCTGTAAAGCACAATATTGACGCCCCAATTTGGTTTCTTAACGACAAAGATGACGTGCGGTCTTCGTTTTTCCATGAGGAAGTTGCAACTGAGTTTGATATCCAGGGGCTTGAACTTGATTGGACATGTGTTTGCTGGGACGGCGACCTGTATTTTCAAAATGGACAATGGAATCGTCGGAAATTCAAGGGTACAAAATGGCAGAATATTAATGATGAGTTTGCAAAGCGTTACCTGACAAACGCCTATAGGGTTCTGTTAACGCGAGCAAGACAAGGAATGGTAATTTTTATACCGGAAGGTGACAGCTCCGATAAAACCCGGTTGCCGGCATTTTACGATGGCACGTATGAATATCTGAAAAAGCTCGGCATTCAAGAACTTTGACTTTTCAGTCGTTGAAGAAATAATCAGCTTCGAACTCTCTTCCTTTCTCATTTTCAACAAAGTCATCGTGTTGGACATAGCTCGGGCTGACCCAGAGGTCGTCGCGGAGACAGCCGTTGGCGTCGGTTAAGCGTGATATCAGCGTTACACGGTATCTGAATCCGGTCGCGTCGTTGACGAGGTGCTCGATAGTTAACGTCGAGCCGGGATCGTCGCAAAGGAAAAAGCCAATCCATTGCTTATCGTAGCTCTCGCCGAAATCGTCGACGCTCCATATTCCGCACGAAACGTGGCAGTCATCGACGACGTTTTCCGGGAGCCGAAACAGTAACCACGTTGTTACAAGCCGCCGTTCGCTCATTTTCGTGTATATCCTCGCTTTTCGAGATATGCGACGTGCTTTTCAGTCGTTGCTTCCGCCCATAGACGAACAAAATGGTCGTCGTGTCGCCGGAATCCCGCGGAAATGCCTTGTCGCTCGGTATTTCGCATTTCATTTCGGGCGCGAAAGTCAGGAAGCCGACCGGACCAGAGTTCGGCAAACGTCGCGGTCGGAACTAGCTTCTCGTAAGTTGCGGGTTTCATTTTTACCTCCGAACGAACTGTATCGATCGGAGATAAATAGTCCAAATTCGACTATGGCGATAGCCGCGAAGGCCGGCTTGGCAGAGGGCACGGCGGAGTGCGAGTTCGGGGGCGGTGTCTTTTGCCCGGTTGGCGCTCATCACCCGCGAGACGGCCTCGTTCTTCGGCACAGGCGAGCGTTTGTCCCGGATGTACATTGCGGATTCTATGATATCAAGATCGGTGATCGGTGGACCACGTTCACGCCCTCGTCGGAGTGCCCGCTACGATGTCTTCGAGTCAGGGGGCAAAGGCATTGAAAGGCGATTCATCTTACGGTCTGCGCAGGGAATTTCCGGGCATGGCTGGATTTGGCTGGCAGGATGGCTACGGCGTGTTTTCGGTATCGAAGTCGACGATCCCAACGGTAGTGCGGTACATAAAGAGCAAACGTGAGCATCATTCAAATCGAAGTTTCGAAGAGGAATATGTCGCCCTTCTTAAGAAACACGGCACATCGACTATGATGAGCGCTATTTGTTCGACTAACGCGACTGAATCATTTTTTATTTATCGTTTCCGTGGGTTTTCACCCACGGCTACAATCAGGCGTCGCGATGCGACGGAGAATTAGTCACTCCATTTGGTACGACCCAGTGAAGATCGAAAATTTTATTGCCAACGACGGCGGCGTCTGATATGATTCGGCGCATTTCAACTAGGGAGGATTACACGCAATGCCGCCGCAATTAGTTACATTTCGCCTTAACCAACTTCGATGTATTAGGGAATCAGACGGCACCGGAGGCTCGGAGCCTTATCTGTGGGTCACATATTTTGCGCTCGACGGCCGCAATATCGCGATGCCGGAGCCGGTCACGACGCACACGCCGGCATATGACGCGTTTCGTACGGAAATGGCGGACAATGTGGCCGATGGCCAGATAATGAACGTTCCGGTGTTTATTGCGAGCGCTAGTCTCGAGGTCGATCCCGGGCCGCTCGACTTTATGATGGCCGGCTGCATCGCCGTACTACTGGAAGAGGACGAGACGCCGCAAGACGCAATTATCCCAGGGCGGATGGCTTATTCGGACGAGATCCACGAACAATTGAACCTTCTGGTCAGTAAGCGTATAGGTGATGTGAATCGGGATCCGATCACCGACGCCGAAGTCAAGACCATCAACGACGCCGTCAAATCCGCCGTCAAAGATGCGATCAGCGATAATCTTTCGCTCGGTGAGAAGTTATTTGATAATCAGGACGACGTTCTCGGATCGACGTTCGTGAATTTTATCGACGGTGAAATCGTTAGCAGGACCTTCGAGTTTCCCGAGATCTTCAATGGCGACGATCCGCAATCGTCCTCGAACCGCTTTGTCCTCAACGGCAGCATAACGGTCGGCCCGGTTCCAAGGCCGCCCATCATCCTCTGCCCCGAACAAAGGGCTGCTCTGCAGGCCAAAAAAGACGAGATCAAGGGTCTGCATCTGAGGCGCACCCTGCTTCAGCAGCAGCTGCAAACCGCTTCCCCGCAGGCAAAACCGGCCATCGTCCGCGAGATCACAGCCACCGCCGAACGCATAACGCGGGCCGAGGCCGAACTCCCCGCGCTCCAGGCCGCCCTCGACGCATGCCTGCCAAACCTCCCCGACGTCGATATAGACATCGGCGGCGGCGGTGTTCTTGACCCAGGTTAGTATGTGAGGATAGATCAAGCGGCTTTGCCGTTCGCGATCAGGGTTGGGTATTTGCCGGTCCAGCACGCGGTGCAGGAGGTCCCCGAGTCAAAACCAATGGCGGCGAGCATTCCTTCGAGTGAAAGGTAACCTAAGGAATCGGCTTCTATATAGCGGCAAACCTCATCCACCGACATCTGCGCGGCGATCAGGTCCGCTTTTCGCGGGGTATCAACACCGTAATAGCATGGGCTGATGGTTGGCGGGCAAGAGATGCGGATATGAACCTCCTTTGCGCCGGCCTCACGGACCATCTGGACGATCTTTTTCGATGTCGTGCCGCGTACTATCGAATCGTCGACCAAAACGATCCTGCGGCCGTTTATGAGGTCTTTGATAGGGTTGAGCTTTAAGCGAACGCCGAAGGAGCGTATCGACTGGGAAGGCTCGATGAACGTGCGGCCTACGTAGTGATTGCGAATGATCGCCTGCCGGTAGTTGATGCCCGATTGATTTGCGTAACCGATCGCGGCGGCGACACCGGAATCGGGTACGGGCACGACTAGATCCACATCGCACGGGTGCTCAATGGCGAGCTGTTTGCCCATTTTGTGCCGCGATTCGTTTACCGGTCTGCCAAAGATCGTTGAATCAGGCCGCGAAAAATAGACGTGCTCAAAGGTGCAGACTGAACGCGGCTTTTCGGCAAACGGCTTCGACGAATGAAGGCCGTTCTCGTCGATGATGATCATCTCGCCGGGCTCGACCTCGCGTATATACTCGGCGTCTATCAGGTCGAACGCGCAGGTCTCGGACGCCACGCACCACGCACCCTGAAGCTTGCCGAGGTTCAACGGACGAAAGCCGCGCGGGTCTCGGACGGCGATGAGAGCGTTCGGCGTAAGAAACAGCAGCGAAAACGCCCCTTCGGTTTCGTTCAGGACCTTTTCGATCGCTCCGACCACATTCACGGCCTGTGTCCGGGCGATGCTGTGCAGAATGGTCTCGGTGTCCGACGTCGACGAGAATATAGCACCGGCGTCTTCGAGCTCGTTGCGCTTCTGTTCGGCAAACGGAAGGTTGCCGTTATGGCAAATGGCGATATCGCCGTGTTGGCACCTCACGCTGAACGGCTGGACCTCCTTGATCGTGTTGCGGCCTGTCGTCGAATATCTGGTATGCCCGATCGCGCTCGATCCGGTGAGCTTGTTTAGCACGTCTTCGCTCAATACGTCGGCCACAAGTCCGATCGAGCGGAATTGATGAAGCTCGCTGCCATCGCTCGAGACTATCCCGCAGGCCTCCTGCCCGCGATGCTGCAGCGCAAACAGGCCCAGCTGCGTAAGCGTCGACGCTTCCGCGTGCCCGAAGATGCCGAAAATTCCGCACTCTTCCTTAAATTTGTCGAAGGCCAGTTCCATCTACATCTATATTAAAACAATTCACCACAGAGACACAGAGATACAGACGTAAATTAGGAGTTGTAAAAGGTTCCCTGGCCGCGAGGATGTGGCAGCGGCCCTTTCGAAGCCTATGCACTGGAATCTGCCGGAAAGTAAACACAAGAATGCGTCCAATCAATTATTCGGCAGAAATAATGCGGCCGCGGCACTCGCCAAAACCGATCCGACGAAACCCGTCGCGTTCGCAGTAGCCTTTCATTATCACTTCGTCGCCGTCTTCAAGAAACCGGCGCTGTTCGCCGGACGGAAGATCTATCGGTTCCGTTCCGCGCCAGGTCATTTCAAGCAGACATCCGCGTTCGTTCTTATATTTACCGCTAACCGTGCCCGTCGCCATTAGGTCGCCGGTTTGCAGATTGCAGCCGTTCGAGGCGTGGTGGGTAAGCATCTGGCCGATCGTCCAATAAAGATCCTTCATGTTGGAATTGCTCAGCAAATGCGGCTCGATGTTTTCGATTCGCATTTTCTCGGTCTGGATATAGACCTCAAGGTTGATGTCAATGCCGCCAAATTTCTGGTTCTGGGTGTCGCTCAGATAACTAAGCGGCTGCGGATCGCTTTCGTTGCGCTCGAACGCCGGTGTACGAAACGGCGCCAGGGCCTCCATCGTCACGACAAAGGGCGAAACGGTCGTCGCAAAATTCTTCGCAAGAAATGGCCCCAACGGCTGGTATTCCCACGCCTGAATATCTCTCGCCGACCAGTCATTTACAAGACAAAGCCCGAAAATATGTTTCTCAGCTTCGCCGATCGAGATCGATCTGCCCAACTCATTTCCCTGTCCGACAAAAAAGCCGACCTCCATTTCGTAATCGAGATTCTTACAAGGGATAAAAACCGGCGGTTTTTCGGCGTCGCTGCGGTTCTGCCCGTTTGGACGTTGGATCTCAGTACCGGAAATTACGATCGACGATGCACGGCCGTGATAGCCGATCGGAATGTACTTGTAGTTCGGGAGCAGCGGATCGTCCGGCCGGAACATCGATCCGACATTCGTAGCGTGGAAGATGGAGCAGTAAAAATCGGTATAATCGCCGATCTTGAATGCGGGTTCGAATCGGACGTCTGAGATGGAAACGAGGTGCTCAGCAACCTGTGTCCGGTCATCATTCTTATCGGACAGGAGAAAAACCGCCTGCCGCCGCAGATCGGTGAGCACGCCGGCGCCGAGCCCGCCTACTGCATTTAAGCTCCAAAATCGAAACGACGCAAATTGGGCGAGATGCTCGTTCTGGATCAGGCCGTCGCCGACACAACCGTAGATATCCAGTATCTTATCGCCGATTGCAAAACCGATCCCGAGCAGGGGTTCTGTGTCGCCGAATTCATACACGCATAACGGGAGGTTTTGTATCGGAAAATCCGTATCCGGAGAGTTCGCGGATTCGACCCAGCTCTTCAGATCGACGTCGTGGGTTTCATTTATTTGGTATGTCATAAATAGTTAAGTGGAAAGGCATGCGCCAACCGAAAAGTCGGCAAATCTGGGTAGTGTTTCTGATTATCACAGCAATCCCAGACTTCTCAGATCGTCGATGGGTTCGTCGAATGAGCATGAGCCGAATGACATGATGCCGTCAGCACGCAGAGATTTGATCTCCATAACGTCGAGTGCGCGATCACGCCAAATCACATGGTTTTCCGCAAACTTGAAATGGTCCGCAGCCGTTTCGCCCATAAGTTCTTCCAGCAGCCGTGTTTCGTGGCCATTTCGACAGAAGCCCGTCATCAAAAACATATTGAGGAACCCGTGCATCATACCCCGAGGGGCTTCAGGCGCATAGGTTAACGGTTTTAGACAGCGGAGCGGATGATGCAGCCCGGCGGTGGCCTTGAACGGAACATTCGCCGATGTGCACGCCTGTACAAATCTGACGATCTCGGCTGCGGTCGGGAATGCATCGGCCGTTACGCCTCCGGTACGGATCTTGGCACGCTGACCGCTGGCCGCAATCGCCGCGATCAATTCGTCAAGGTACTCGTCGACAGCCACCTCAAAAAATGCAGTTACATGATCTGGCAGCGATGCTGCGGCCCGTTTGATGTCAGCCTTTAGCGAAACGGACTTGATCTCTACCGAATCGCAGGCCAGACGACCCGAATATACTTCGTTCGTCCGCGATATGCGCTCAATAGTTTCGCTGATGTCGGCACTTGCAACGACGCTAATGCGCCACGTATCGCAATCGGGTGTTTCGAATTCATCGAAGATTGCGAGAAACTCCGGCAGCTTTCCTAGACCTACAACGAATCGCCCAAGCATCCAGTTATGATCGCTCAAACTGTATTTAGCAAAATTCTGTACAGCGTCAGGCATCGGCAACTGCGAAGGCGGGAACAGCCCGGCATAATCAATTGCGCCGTTCATAAGAGTACGCACCGTTTCGAGTACAGCCGGTGAATGCTTTTTAATCGTTGTGGTCATATAGACATGCAATGATTCTATTCTGCCAAATCGTCTGCCGAATTGGAAAAGCGGCTTGCTATTTGCAAAAATATTGGAGTATCGTAACGGTGTTCTAACGCCTTTTTTATCATACTGATGCGAGTTTTGGGTATCGATCCGGGAAGTGAAACGCTCGGCTGGGGCGTCGTCGAGGGAAATGGTCTGAACTATTCGCTCGTCGAGTTTGGCACGGTCAAGTCTAGTCCGCGCGAGGCCTTCTCCAAACGTCTCCTAAAGGTTTTCAACGGAGTCGAGGCTGTGATCGACCGGCTCCGGCCGGATGTACTTTCGGTCGAAGACACATTCTATGCGGTGAATGTGGGTGTTGCCCTGAAACTCGGCCAGGTTCGTGGTGTAATGCTGCTGCTTGCTGAACAGCGTGGACTTGCAATAGCAGAATACAGCCCGAGACTGGTAAAGCAGACGGTGGTTGGATACGGAAATGCCGAGAAACATCAAGTTCAGGAGATGGTGAAACTGCTCCTCAAAATGAAGGCCATTCCCACGCCGCACGACGCCGCCGACGCTTTGGCGATCGCTATCTGCCATTTCCACCATGCAGGAATGCAGGACAGGATCAATAAGGCCAAATCTGGATAGTTATAATCGATAAACAGTCAATGCGAAATTCCCATTTTTTGTTATTACTTGTGGGCCTGATGGTTTCTTTCATCGCCCATGATGCCAGTGCCCAGGGTAGCCGCAATACGGGCACAACGCAGCGTCGTGGGCCGGCCGCCGTCAAGTCGAATGAAATTGGCAGCACGGCCGTCGTAATTGACGAAACCCTTTCAGTGCTTCGGCTGAAGCCGAGCCTTTATGCCGATTCATTGCAGCGTATGCGTCGCGGACGCGAGGTCAAAATACTCGCTGTAAAAGCGGCAGACGGCGTAAACTTTTATAGAATTTCGGCTCCACCGAATCATGTCGGCTGGGTTCAGGCGGACGCAGTATTTGGAAGATTTCGACCTTCGGACGAGGCTCGTCTCGCCAACCTGGTGCAGGCAGCGGAAGGGTTCGAACGTCTCGAACTTGCCTCGGCATTTCTCGAGGTCTATCCGAAGTCACAATTCAGCCCGGCAATACTTCTGCTGTTCGGAGACCTGGCTGAAGAGGCCGCTGTCAAACTTTCAAAAGACGCATCCATCCGACTAAAAAGGCAAGAAATGGCCGCTTCGGCTGCCCCCTCACACAGTTACTTTCTGAATTTCGTTGGTCTTGATCGGTATAGGAAGCTTGGAATCAGATTTCTGTTCAATTCAGCTACAAAAACTTTTCATTACAGCGGAGAAAGTTGGGCGGCGATCGTAAAACTTCACACGGATTCTTTGCAGGCCGCAGAGGCGCAGAAGCGGCTGCTTTCGCTTAAACAAAGAATGGAGGTGCGCTAGGCACATGCGATCAATGCCGCGATATATGCATTGTTTTCGAGCAATGCGATGTTTGTCGTGAGCGTTTTCCCCGAACTTTTCTGAGACATTTGGTCGAGGAGAAACGGGGTAATTTGCTTGCCCGTGACCCTGGCGCGTTCAGCATCAAAAAGGCTTGCCGCGAGTATTTCTTCGGCGTCGCGAATGCTTATTTCAAATTTTTGCGGGACAGGTACTACCACGAGAATAGCCGACGTAAGGCCAATTTCGTCGCGACTTGCAGCGATCTTCGCGGCGTCTGCAGCAGTTTCAATCCTTACATCCACCGGCAATGCGCTTGACCGCGAATAAAACGCTGGCAATTCATCGCATCTCCAGCCAAGAACCGGAACGCCGTTGGTCTCAAGCCATTCACGAGTCGCGGGCAGATCGAGCACGATCTTTGCGCCTGAGCATACGACCGTGATCGGAGTACGCGCTAGTGCCGGAAGATCGGCTGAAACATCTTGTGAATAACCACGGTGCACGCCGCCAATGCCGCCGGTGGCAAATATCTTTATTCCAGCCTTGTGGGCTATAAATGAGGTTGTTGCGACGGTCGTGGCGCAATCAAGCTTATTGGCGACCGCGATGGCCAAATCCCGTGTTGAGATCTTGTTAATGCCATCGATTGCGGCCAGCCGTTCTATTTGTTCGTTTGAACAGCCGCAGAAAACATCCCCTGCAAAAAGTGCGATTGTTGCCGGCACCGCCCCATTTTCCCTAACGATGTTTTCAAGTCTTAGCGCCGTTTCCAGGTTTTGCGGATAAGGCAGCCCGTGTGCGATGACCGTCGATTCGAGAGCGACGATCGGCCGGCCATCACTTATCGCGTCAGAGACCTCTTCGGAATAATTGAGATTCATTAGGGCGTGCTATTCTACAAATTTCAAGATCCGGTCAAGGCGCGGATGCGTCAGGCATCCGAAAAAGTCTCCGTTCGAAGCGCCGCGATCACATGACCAATAAACGAACATCGCGCGGCCGACGATCAATTCGCGGGGTACGAAGCCCCAATAACGGCTGTCTTCGCTATTATTGCGACTGTCGCCCATTACAAAAACATGATTTTCGGGGACCTTTGAAGGTTTTCCTGGAACCGCGAATTCATAATCGCGACGCGAAAGCGGTTCGCCCGCCTTTGCGGCCATCATATCGTCCTCGGAGTAATAAACTTTGTAGCTAGCGCCGGCGGGCGGGTCCTCAAACTCCTTGACTTCGAGCGCTGACTGGCTATCGTCGGCATCGCCGATGATCCTATGCTCGGGCAACAGTTCACCGTTGATGAAGACTTGATTATCGCGAAATTCAACGGTCTCGCCGGGCAGGCCGATAACACGTTTTACGTAGTTTATTTGGTATGGAATGATCGGCGGATTGCGGCGACGGTCGGCTTCGGGATGTACCTTGTTTCCCGGATATTTGAAGACGATTATGTCACCACGTCGAATGTCGCGCTGTGGAAGCAGCGGGAGCGATCCGCCGCCGGGTGAAAAAATAAACTTGTTCACAAGCAGATAATCGCCAACGAGAATGGTGTTCTGCATAGAGCCCGTCGGGACGGTAACGGCCTGCAGGACAAACGTCATACCGAAGATGGCCATGACAAGCGTTACCGCAAAGGATTCAAAATAATCGCGGACCGTCGATTTTGGAGGCCCGGCGGATTTGTGGCCGGTTTCCATATTGCGTTCGTTCTCTTCTTTACTCATAAAAACATTAATAAGTACGTATCTAGTTTCCAGTACGATTTAACGACTCCACCTTCAGGTCTTTTAAGGCTTCACTGGCGGCCATCATCTCAGCAGCTTTAATAGATCGACCAGTGCCACGGGACACTCCTGTTTTCCAAATGACCTCGACAGAAAACGTTCTTGAGTGCGGCAGCCCCTCGGTTTTTATTACATTGTAAACCGGTGCGGCGAGTTTCTCGGACTGAAGAGTTTCCTGGAGCAGCGTTTTGTAATCGATCGATGTTTTTGGCGAAGTGTTTTGCAGGTCAGCGCTAAACAGTCTTTTGACAACACCGCGGGCCGCAACATATCCGCTATCAAAAAACACGGCGGCGATCACGGCTTCAAGTGTGTTTGCCAACAGGGCTTGTTTCTTTCGACCCCCCGTTTTCTCCTCTCCGCGGCCCAATCGTACAAAGTCGCCAAGTGCCAAGTCCTTCCCGATGCTTGCAAGCGTGTTGGTACTAACAAGGTGATGCTTCATAAGGGTGAGTCCGCCTTCGCTGAGGCCGGGATTCTTGAGGTGGAGTTCTTCGGCGATCACTAATCCCAAAACGGAATCACCTACAAATTCCATCGATTCATTTTCCGCAAGTCGGATGTTCGTTTCGGATTCGCCCGGCAAGTTCTCGTAAGCCCATGAACGATGAGTGAGCGACCGCACAAGTAACCCAATATCACGAAAGTTATAGCCGAGAAGCTTTTCGAGCTTAACCAAGTCCTTCGACATTGAGGCTAATTTTAGAAAGATTGGAGTAAAAAAGATAGTCGGGCGCAAACGTAATCTGCGCCCGACCGATTTTTAGATTTAACCTGAACCAATTTAACGCGTTCTTTTTTTCTTCGGAGTCACCTTCTTTACCGGAGCCTTCACTTTTACTGCCGTTTTGGTCACTGTCGCGGGTTTCGTCTTAACTGGAGCAGAATCTACCGTCGTTTTAGTATCCGCCGATGCCGTCGTCATTGCGGACGGCTTTTTATCGGTTGTACTCGTTGTTTCCTCGGTATCGGTCTTCACATCGACTTTCGGTTCTTCGATGATCGGGGCAACAATTGTCGACGGATCGGGCATTGGCTTTGCAACCAATGTTGCAACAAAGGCGTCAACACCTTCCTCTTTCGCGAAACGGCGGTTGTATAGGTTTTGGATCGTCTTATAAAGACCTTCTTTATAAGCCTTTGCGTTTGCGTCGGACTTGGCAACCCTGTGTGCTCGCGCGAATCCGTCCATAGCCCGTTCGGCATATCCATTGAACAACGCGACCTTCGCCTTGATCTCCGGCGTATCCTGGTTGTTCGAAGCCTTGAGCATTTCGCCGATCTCGCCACCGAGTTTGTTTACCTCTTCACCGTAGTACGATCCGATTGCTTCAAAAACCAAAGGATTTTTTGAGGTTTCCGGTCCAAGTTTCGAGGCCTGATAAAGGTACGGCAATGCTTCTTTCTTATTGTTCTTGACGTAATACTCTAAATACCCGATCGTGAGATTCATCCAGCCGAGAGCATTATCACGGGTATCGTACGTGTAATTGCTAAACAATCCGTACTTCTTTGAGGTTTTACCCTGCTCGATCTTTTGGATCGCCATCTTTGCGAACATGATCGTATCGTCATTGTACTTAAAATTCTTTTTGAAGGATTCGTCATATCCGATCGAACCCATGACCAGAATTACGTCGAGGTTATCAGGTTCCTTTGCAACTACTTCTTTACCGGCGACATAAAGGTCATCCCATTTTTTCGCATTAAAGCTGTCGTTAAACCGATTGTAAAGCGCCATTTTGGCAGCTTTCTCTTCCTCGGACTTGATCCAGGCTTCTCGCTGCGGAATATACCCCTTCAAATATTCGACAAAATCTTTATCTGTTTCACAAGCGCCGTACTTTTCGATATACTGCTTTGCCGCATCAACAGCGATCTTGCTCTTAGCAACTGGGCCCGCATAATTGGTGCGAAATTTGCCGTCCAAATCAGCCTTACCGGCGGAATCGGCACATATATCCTGAGCAGTACCCGCCGTTACGCCCACAGCGAACAGTGCCGTCATCATTAGCCCATAACCCGCAAATCTAAAAATCGTTTTCATTAAAATATACTCCTCAAACAAATGGATGGTCGATCTTCCCGCTATCTAGCAAATCCGCGTCAATATCACATGCGTTTTGCGACAATTCAGATGTACACCTAAAATAAAAAGTTGCACACTTTTAGATAAGAATTCAAACCTCGATCCTCACAAAAAACTCCGATTGTGCTGAATAGCCAGAATGCTAAATAATCACGCAAATGCTACACCGCTGTCAAGTAAAAACGTAACGCCACATTAAAAATCAGCGCAAATTCCTTATGGCACTTGCGCTGATGATTCGCTAGGCTAATTCGTGGTTCTCGTCTATTTATTCTTCACTATACGTGGACGCGGCTTTGGCTTTTGTTCACGATCCGTCAAAACGCCGTCCTTTCGAAATGAAATGATGACCGGTTTCGAGATCGCTCTACTGTCTACGATCTTCCTTACCTGTGATTTTGGAATGTTTTCCTCGTAGATAGATGGATCCGGACGGTTTTGGACGATGATCGGCTGTGGCCGTTTACCGACAATTATCGGCACCGATGTACGTTCGAGATTTTGGAGCTGTTCGGCGGCAGCGGTTGCTGCGGCGTCGGCATCACTCACTTCGACTTCTCTTTCGTTATCGTCTTCTTCTTCTTCATAGAGTGCGCGTGTACGATCGTCGACCTTGGGTTTAGGCTTTGCCGCCGCAAAAATCGGCGCTTCCGCAGGGGTTCGTCTTAATCGCGGCGCCAACGCGTCATAAACCTTTCCGGCAATGGCCGCAGCGTATTTACCGCGCTCGCTCTGTCCGCGCGTGATAACAACAACGGCGTATTCCGGTCGTTCGATCGGGGCAAAGGAGGCAAATAACCCGACCCATGTACCCTTTCCAATACACGAACCGGTTTTTCCAGCGACACCCATTGAGGAATCGACTCCTTTTCGTGCCGTTCCGTATTCAGCCGCACCGATCATTCCGGGAATTACTCCGCGGAGGTTTTCGCCGGGCAGATCGATCTTTCTTCTAACGGGTCCGCGAAATCCGACCTTTTCAATACCGCTCCGAGGGATATGGGGTACGACGACGTTCCCGCCATTTGATATCGCCGAAACCATCACTGCCAATTGAAGGGGTGTCACTTCAAAATCATCGCCGTGCGAATAGATCCGGGCATTATTATTACCGTAAGGCAGACGGCCCCCAACCTCACCATCGGCGTTGATCCCTGTCGGCGAACCTAACCCCAATCCCTTTGCGTACGAGATCAACTTGTTCGATCCCATATTTACACCGACCCGCTGGAAATAAGCATTGTTTGAATATGCGAGAGCGTCGTTAAGGTCAAGGCGTGACGATGCCGAGCGTATGTTTCCATCGCTGTCGATCAAATCTTCGTTCAAGCCCGCTACGCCCGTTACAAGTTTTATCGTCGAGCACGGTTTGAAGCTGTCTCGAATCGCCCAATCCTGATTGACGATTGTCACCACTTTGCCTGTTTGGGCCTCCATAACAACTACGGTGCCGGCGTGCGATCCGAGCGCCTGGACCGCAGCCCGTCTTATATTAAGGTCCTCACCCTCGGTTCTGTCGTCACCGATATTCTCAACCGTTTCCGTACGTAGGCCCCGTTCGAATGCGAGCTTTCTCTCCCGCGCTTCACGTGCTACCTGTTCACGCCGCCGCCGCTCGGCGAGAATTGCCTGCCGGCGTTCTTCATCCCGTCGTCGTCTCTCTGCTTCAGCCGCCCTCGCTTCCGCTTTCTTTTTTTCTTCTAGTTTCTTTCGAGCCTCTCTTTCCTTTGTACTCTCCCTTGTCCGCGCCGCTGCTTTCGTGTCCATTTTTTTCGCAGAATCCTTTTCTGCCGTTTTCTTCTTGCTTTCTTTTTTGGCATCGCTGGAGTTCTTTTCAACCTTCTTAGATCGGGGGGCGCTTGCCTTGGCGGATTTGCGAGTCTGCGCTTCAGCCCCGGCCACGAAAAGAAGAAGGATCAAGAGTACGGCAATTACCGGCGGCGATTGAGAATATTCTGCGGAACGCATTAACTTCATGTAAAGACCTCAGATATCAAGTTGATTGAGATTTCGTAAGGAGAATGGAAAACTCGTGATTGTTGAAAATTTGCTAGCTTTCAAAGGGTTTGCGTTAAAGCTAGAGTTGAATATAACATTCAAATCGTTAAGACGCAAGCAATTTTAAGCGATCGCTTAATTGTGCCAATAGCATGAATTTTTTTAATACATTTCGCGGCCGGCTGCTGCTCGTTTTGGCGCTGATGCTTATTGCAACCCTGGGTGTCCAGTTTTACCTAAATTACCGAACTCAGCAAGAGGATGAAAGAATTCGGGAGGAACAAGGCCAAACGCTCGTCGCTGCGATCACACTCGGCTTCGCCAGCATAAACCTGTCGGACACGCGAATGGAAGACCTCCTTGCGCCCAGCGATCAATCGTTTCTCGATGAACCGGCAAAGGCGAGGGTTCGGGACATCTTGATCATCGACAATGAGTGGGAAGTCTATGATTCCCTCAATCCCGAATATCTTGGAACGACCGACGAAAATGGTGACACGACCTATAAAAAGTTGTCCGAGCTGACCGATTTGCCCCCTTTGATGGAAGGTAAACGGCTGGGATCAGACCTTGAACATTTTCCGAATAGCAGGGTTGCGTCTGATTCGGGCGACGTAGCCCACGCTATCCCGATCGAGACCAGTAAGGGGCGATGGTACGTAATGGTCCTACTCCACAATGATAAGAAAGAAGCCGCCTGGCGGGCCGCCCAACCATTGATCTTTACGCTTGGGATACTTCTTATTGCGACACTTATTTCGTTCTATCTGGTTTGGCGCTTCACGCGGCCCATCGCCAACCTTTCGAACGCGGCGCGAAGGGTTGCCGCCGGTGATCTCGCGGTCCGAGTTCCGGACGACACGCCGAGCGATGAGATGGGGCGGCTGACGCGGCAATTTAATGAAATGACCGCGGAACTCGAGAAAAAGCACGATCTGGAAACCCAATTGCAGCACGCGGAAAGGTCTGCGGTCATCGGGCGTCTAGGGTCTGCGATCGCCCACGAAATTCGGAACCCTTTGAATTATATCAATTTAACGCTCGACCATCTTCGATCTAAGTTTTCACCGGCCGATGGCAATAGCCGAGCCACATTTGAAAAGTTGACTTCCCAGCTCAAGACCGAAGTGGCGCGGATAAACGGGCAGATAACTGACTTTCTGAATTACTCGCGGCCCGCAAGGGCAAACCTGCAGCCGATCGATGTCCGCGACGTGATCGACGCTTCGCTGCGAATAGTTGAGGCCGAAGCGTGTGATAAGAATATAAAGATCGGCCTGATCGAACACGAACGAGTGCAGAAAATAATCGGGGATGCGGAATCACTACGTTCGGTGTTCAACAATCTGTTCATCAATGCGACGCAGTCAATGGGATCGATCGGCGGACATCTAAATATAAAGATAAGTCCCGACGATAATAATGGTTTTGTGCGCGTGGAAGTGTCCGACACGGGCGCAGGAATCAGCGAAGAGAATCTGGAGAAAATATTCGAACCCTACTTCTCGACGAAAGAGACCGGTACGGGTCTCGGCCTTGCGATCGTACAGAAGTTAGTGGATACGCATAAAGGAACGATCTCAGTCGAGTCCCGTGTAGGCGAAGGAACGAAATTTACGGTAAGATTGCCGAGTGCTTAACGGTCCGGGGGATACCGGATATCAATTATGTCAAGAAAGTCTATATTGGTTGTTGACGACGAAAAGGGACAGCGCGAAATATTGGAAATGATCCTGTCGGGCGAGGGTTACGATGTAACCACCGCGAGTTCCGGCGAGGCGGCAATGAAATTTGTTGATTCGCGACGGTTCGACCTTGTCCTTACAGATCTCAAAATGACCGGAATGAGCGGGCTTGACCTACTCAAAGAGCTAACGAATTTCGATAAATCTATTATTGTCATACTATTAACGGCCCACGGATCTGTGGATTCGGCGGTCGATGCGCTTCGCCTTGGTGCCTTTGATTATCTGCAAAAACCGTACGACAGCGAAAAATTGCTGATTACGGTTTCACGTGCGTTGAATAAACTTTCGGCCCTCGATACGGAGATAATCTCCGTGTCACCTGAAATGGACGCGGTCAAAAAGCTGATCTTAAAGATCGCGAAATCCAATTCAACGGTCCTGATACGCGGCGAAAGCGGTACCGGCAAGGAACTTATAGCTCGCTCGATCCATAAAAACAGCCTTCGTACTAACGAGATATTTCAAGCAGTAAACTGTGCCGCGATAAATGAAAATCTGCTGGAATCCGAGCTGTTCGGGCACGAGAAAGGCTCATTTACCGGCGCCGTTGGCGAGAAAAAGGGTTTGTTCGAGGCGGCTCATAATGGGACACTTTTCCTTGACGAGATCGGTGAACTGGACATTTCGCTTCAAGCGAAACTCTTGAGGGCTTTACAAGAGAAGCAAATACGCCGAGTTGGCGGGACGAAGGAAATCGACGTTGACGTTCGCGTCGTCACTGCGACCAATCGCGATCTGCTGCATATGGTGGAAGAAAAGCGGTTCCGGGACGATCTCTATTACCGTCTAAACGTTCTGTCTATAGAGCTTCCGGCGCTGCGAGAACGTCGGACCGATATTCCCGTACTGACAGATTATTTTCTATCGAAACACACTCGCGGAACCGATCGGAATGTGACGATCAACGCCGATGCGAAAAAGCTAATGGGGAACTACGGCTACCCGGGAAATGTTAGGCAGCTCGAATCCGCGATCGAACGAGCGATCCTTTTGTGTGAGAATGATTCGATCACGATCGATGAACTTCCGCGGGAAATGAAACAGGATTCGGGATCGTCCGGCGCCGGTCGTGATTCGTTATTCACATTACCGGCCGAAGGTGTTAATTTCGAGGACGTTGAACGAAGCCTTATAATGCAGGCAATGGAAAGGACCGATAACAACATCACAAAGTCAGCAAAACTGCTCGGCTTGACGTTCCGGACCCTGCAGTATCGATTGGAGAAATTCGGTTTCAAAAAGGACGAAAGCCTTGAGTCCGATGAGGAATAAGTAGAGGTTAAAATCTATGGAATGGTTTTCAACGATCAGCTTAGCGCTTGGTACCGCGTGGACTTCGGGAATAAATCTTTATGCCACCGTCGCGGTGTTGGGTTTGCTGCAGCGATTCGGTTCGATCGAACTTCCGGGCGGACTCAACGTGCTCGATAATTGGTGGGTGATCGGCGTCGCAGCCGGGTTGTATCTTGTCGAATTTTTCGCCGACAAGATCCCGTATGTTGACAGTGTCTGGGACGTCATCCACACATTCATACGTGTGCCGGCCGGAGCCGCGGTCGCCTACGCAGCGACAAACCAGATGGACCCGGGCGTCGCGACGGTCGCCACGCTCCTGGGTGGCGGACTCGCACTTTCTTCGCACGGGACAAAGGCCGCGTTAAGGGCCGGCGCCAACCTTTCGCCCGAACCCGTGTCGAACTGGGTATTGTCATTGGTCGAGGATGTAATCGCGTTCGTCGGATCGATCCTGGCCGTGTTCGCGCCGGTAATTATTGCGATCGTGCTCGTCATTTTCACTATATGCTTCTTCTGGTTTTTCCCGAAAGTATATCGTGCCCTGAGGCGAATGTGGACCGCGGTCAAAGCGTTTATTCGTGGCGAGTCCATTGAGAACGTCGCCCGAAAGGCAGGTTAGCCACTTGGAAAGAGCGTTCCAGATTGTAGCGGTGATCCTCGGCAGCGTGGCCGCGTATTTTCTATGGTATGAGCGCAGTGAGGGCGCCTTCGTTACTGCAGTTCTGGGCGCTGTTGCGTTTTTTCTTAGTATAAGGTTTCAGGTAAAGGAACGGAACCGCCGACGACTCGAAGGTGATCTGGCAGGGTCCGATCTCGGCCGCGGGCCTGAATAATCTGATAATAATAATGTCCTTCATTACATCATCTTTCTTGCGCATGGCCGGGTTTGGCGTATTATTTTCAATTCTCCTCGCTATTTGTTTTTCTTCCGTAGTTCGGGGCCAAATGGCGCGGAAGCCTTCCGCCTTAAATCAGCCGAATAACGTTCTTCCAAAGTCCCCCGATTCGCCTCAGAACTCAGTCGCAAAGATCGACACACGCGAAGACTTCGACTTGATCGCCCGGGTGTTTCATCAGAACACGCCGTACGCCCTTCCGCACGTAATGTTCATCATCGATCGACGAGCTAGTAACCGGATCTATTACGTTAATTCGCAGAAATACAAGTTTCATAAGGATTTTTTGCTTTCCAATTACATGGTTCCTCGTGGCGCTGACGTATTCAATCCCATTTATATCGAAGCGGACCGCCGGTTTATTGTCGGGACAATTGCATGGCAGAAACCGGTCGATAAATTTACGTGGGAATTGTGGGAGGGCGATCTCGCAACCGCCGAGCATCTGAGGCTCGCGAATCAGGTTATCAACGATTCGTTTTTCGCTAACGTCGCCTATAAGCCGAACTCGATCCGTCAGGAAGATGTTTCCGCGAATTTGGGCATCGGATTGGTGCTTCAAAGCGAGATCAACAAAAATCAGGAGTATCTTGCGTTAAACGCCGGGACGGCTGTCGGACGTATACACGTAATCGACAACCTTGATGAAACGGTCGAGATCGGTGACAACGAGATCTTAGTATTGAAGGAACTTCCGCAAAGCCTGCCCCCGGTACGGGGCATCATTGTTGCCAAGCCGTCGTCGCCGCTCTCGCACATTAACATTCTGGCGAAGGGATGGAACATCCCAAACGTGTATATAAAGGATGCAGACAAACTATTTCGCGAATACGACTCGTATGTTTACAAGCTCGAAGCAAACCTGACCGACTACAAACTGCTGCGTGCATCCCTTGATCTCATAAAATCTGATTTCGCGTCGCCCGGACAACAAGTTCCGCCCGTAAACCTTCGCGTGACAAAGCTGGCCGGCCTCGGTGAAATGGGCAAGAAAGACAGCGTCATTTATGGTTCAAAGGCCGCGAATCTCGGTGAAATGGTTGGATCGCGAATATCAGGTGTGACTGTTCCGGATGGGTTTACCGTGCCATTTCATTGGTACGACAAATTCATGCGGGACAATGGGTTCAAAGAAACTATCTATTCGCTCACCAGCGATCTGCAGTTCGTCCACAACCCAAAATATCGTCGTGAAAAGCTTGAGGAACTCAGGACCGCAATGCAGGGTGGCAAGTTCGATCGAGCGCTCCGCCGCCAGATAATTCGGCAATGGAAAACGCAACTCGGCGGCCGTCCCGTATTTGTGCGCAGTTCCTCGAACGCCGAAGACCTTCCTAATTTTAGCGGAGCGGGCCTATATTCCAGCGTTGCGAACGTTCGAGAGGAAGGCACGCTGATCGAGGCGGTAAAGAAAGTTTGGGCGTCGCTCTGGAAATTTGAGGCTTATGAAGCGCGAGTACGAAATTACGTCAGCCAATCGGACGTTTATATGTCCGCCCTGATACAGGTCGGAATAAATATGACAAAAGGCGGCGTGATGATAACCAAGGATCCTTTCGACCCGTTAAATAAGGATGCGGTTTACATTAGCGCGGTGTGCGGCCACGGATCCAAGGTCGTTGACAACAGCGGGATACCGGAGCAGATACTCTTCAATCCAAAATCGAATTCGGTGGTTGTGATGACGCTTTCACAGCAGGAAAACGCATTGTCGTTTGACGCGAATGGCGACCTGAAAAAGACCTCGGACAAATGCGCCAATGCGCGAAAGAGAGTCCTGACCGATTTGCAAGCCCGTAAACTAGCGAAAGCAGCCGTTGATATTCACAAGGTCTTCGGAGGAAAAGTTGAGCAGGATATCGAATGGGGAATAATGAACAGCCGCATTTACATCGTACAAGCCCGGCCATACAAATAACAGATCGAACTGACCGTGAGGTGGAATTGAAATGAAACAACTGATCTTAGTTTTGGCGGTATTTTCGCTGATGGGGTGCGCCGGAGAAACGGCGCGCATTCAAACAAATACAAACTCGACGACGGTCGCAGATCGCTCTGAAAAACTGGAGACAGTAACCGCCCATACTACTGAGAACCGGCCAGCCCCGATGCCGAGAACCACAGATCCGGCCGGCCCGAAATCGAAGTGGTCACAGAGTGGGGAACCAATTGATACTGCCAAACTTGATGAAGTAGTAGCGGACGCAGAAACACATCAAAAAGCTAAACCCGGCAACGCCGACGCAAGAAAAACCCTTGCCGACGCTTACTTCGAACGAGCGGTTGCACTAACTCAGGCGCGCCAATACGCGTCTGCGATAGGCGATTACAGGCGGGCATTCAAACTCGACCCCTCTAAGACCGAAGCGAAAGACTGGATAGATCAAATAGTATTGATCTACGAAAGTATGAACAAAGAATATCCGAAAGAAGGCGAAGAGCCGCCCCCGCTGCCGTTCAAACGCGGACAGGTTTGACTCCGCACGCTTTCGCGCTTCAATTTCTCGGCTTTACTCCTTTCGGTTTTTCGCCTTATTCCGATACACTGTATGTTTCGAAATTTTGATATCGGAGTTATAACAAAGTTTTATGGCAATTTCAGCTAATGAGATCAGAAAAGGGATGGTTATCCTCTTAGAGGGAGTTCCCGTAAAAGTGATGGAATTTCATCATCATACGCCGGGAAACCTGCGGGCGATGGTGCAAACGCGCCTTCGAAATCTTCTTACCGGAAGTTCGTTCGAACACCGTTTTCGTTCGAACGATACGCTGGAAAAGGTGACTCTCGAACAGCATAAGATGGAGTATCTCTACTCCGATGGTTCACACCACCACTTCATGAATGCCGAGACCTTTGAGCAGATCGCAATGACCGAAGATGAACTCGGCGACGCCGCTCAATGGCTGATGGCCGGACTGAGAATTGAGGTCGAATTTTATAACAGCACGCCGATTGGAGTTGCACTGCCGGGCTCAATGGAGCTTACGGTCATGGACACCGAACCGGTCCTAAAGGGTGCCACTGCGTCAAATTCGAACAAGCCCGCGACCCTGGAAAACGGTGTCACGCTGCAGGTCCCGCCGTTTATTCTGCAGGGTGAGAAGATCAAGGTTAATCCGACCGAAGCGAAATACATCGAGCGTGTTAAATAAGGGTCGGGCGAAAGCCAAAATGACATTGCGATAGAAAGGCACGGAGCGTCCAGCACGTTTTTCGTGTCTTTTTTGACTTCAGGTTTTCTCAATGTACATTATTTACAGTCTTTTCCTTACGATCGCCTTCATATTGATGGCTCCGCTGTTCTTGTTAAGAACGGACAAATACGCTTCCGGTTTTCGTCAGAGACTCGGTAACTATCCTGATTTTGAGAATAAGCGCGGTCCGGTCATTTGGCTTCACTGTGTTTCTGTCGGAGAAACTAACGCAGCACGGCCGCTAGTCGATCGAATAACCGAAGAATTTCCCGGAATTCGGATCATCGTGTCGACCACGACGAGAACAGGACAGGAACTGGCGCAGAAGGTATTCGCCGATAATAGTGACGCTATATTCTATTTCCCTTTTGATTGGAAATTCAGTGTAACGAAAGCACTTGAGCACTTTAAGCCTACCGCCGTGCTGCTGATGGAAACGGAGATCTGGCCGCGTTTTATTCGTGAAGCAAAGCGGAGCGATGTAAAGATCGTTGTCGTGAACGGCAGACTTTCAGAACGGTCCGCTAGGCGATATTCCAAGGGAGGCGCATTTATTCGCAGCGTATTGGCGAATATCGATCTTGCTCTGATGCAGGCAGTGCCCGATGCTCAGCGCATTGTGACTTTGGGAATGCAGCCCACGGGGACTAAGGTAACGGGCAACCTTAAGTTTGACCAACAGCCCTCGATCGATGAAAGCGGTCTGAGCCTCGAACTCCGTGACCGATTCGATATTTCGCGTAACAGGCCGCTGATCATTGCCGCAAGCACCCACGCACCCGAAGAATCTTGGATCCTTGAGGCATTTGCGGAATGTCTTATCGATCCGCCGCACCCTAAACCGCGGCTGTTGATCGCTCCTCGGCATCCCGAAAGATTTGCCGAGGTCGCGGAGCTGGCCAGGTCGTTTGGCGTAATTACTCATCGGAATTTCAGGCCGTTCAGCGTTGTTCGACGTTCAAATATTGAATCGGATTCGGATAAGATCGCGGACGTTATCCTACTCGACACCATCGGCGAACTGCGTGCGGCCTATCGGCTCGCTGAGATCGTTTTCGTTGGCGGGTCAATGATTCCCCATGGCGGCCAAAGCGTTCTTGAACCGGGTTCGGCCGGTAAGGCGACGGTTACAGGGCCCTATACGCACAATTTTGACGAGGTTGTTAGAACTTTCGTCGAAAACTCCGCACTGATTCAGTTGTCAGAGACAAGACACGAGCGGGTAGTTGACGATATATTCCTTGCCTTCTCCGATCTTCTCGAAGACTCAGAAGCCAGAAATGCCATCGGTAGAAACGCCTTGTCGGTCATGAATGCTAACAAGGGTGCAACGGCAAAGACCGTCGCCGAATTACGCGAACTGCTTCGTAGAAACTCGATCTGAATGATCTTCATCTATTATATTTTCGCCGCACTGCTGATCTTTTTGAGCTACAGGTCTTATCGCAGCGGTGTTGATTACCTGAATTATTTCGAACAGGAACTTTCAACGCCGAGTTCCGACTTCATGCCATTCGTCTCAATATTAGCTCCGTACAAATTTGCTGATCATGAGATGGAACAGAATCTCAAAGCACTCTTTGACCAGAATTACCCGCAGTACGAAGTTGTATTTGTCGTCGATGACGAAACGGACCCGGCCGTTCCGTTAATACGGGAAGTTTGCCGGATTTACTCAAGGGCTGCCGTGAATTCACGCCTGGTCATTG
This sequence comes from Pyrinomonadaceae bacterium, assembly GCA_049679665.1. Lineage (GTDB taxonomy): Bacteria > Acidobacteriota > Blastocatellia > Pyrinomonadales > Pyrinomonadaceae > OLB17. The sequence continues at coordinate 47,020 of JBAUGL010000032.1, forward strand.
CGCCGAAGGCGGTGAATTGTGGCCAAAAGGTCGAGAACCTCCGCGAGGCGGTACTCCATATCGCCGACGACTCTCGGATCCTCGTCTTTGTCGATTCCGACGCCCGGCCATCTGCGAATTGGCTGAAGGCGCTCACTGGGCCGTTGAGGGATGAAAACGTAGGCGCCACATCCGGTTATCGTTGGTTTATATCGGCTGCGCCCACCCTGGCATCTGAGATGCTTTCCGCCTGGAACGCTTCCATCGCTTCCGCACTCGGACGAAATAAGAAGAGTAATTTTTGCTGGGGCGGCTCGATGGCGATCCGGCGAACGACGTTTGATCGTCTTGATATAAGGGAAAGATGGAAAGGCACGCTTTCAGACGATTTCACAATGACAAAAGAGATCAAGGAAGCTGGCTTGGGCGTGTATTTTGTCCCCGCGGCTTTAACTGCGTCGGTCGAAACGCCAACGTTTAAGGGCCTTGTCGAATTCACCAACCGGCAGATGAAGATCACGCGCACATACGCCCCGAAACTATGGCGATTATCCCTATTTGGGTCCGGACTCTTTTCGATCGTAATGACCGCGTCGATATTTATCGTCGCATTTAGCAAATGGCATAGCACCGAAATGTGGGCTTCGGTCGCAACTCTTATACTGGTTGCGGCATTCAGTATAAGCAAATCCAGATTGCGCCTGAAGGCTGTACGAATGGTTCTCGAACCCTACGAAAATGAACTCCGGAGACAAGTGTGGGCGCAAAACACGTTTTGGCTTTTAACGCCCGGGTTATTCTTTTACAACTCTATTGTCGCTGCGTTTTCACGCTGCCTAACGTGGCGCGGGATAACCTACAAGCTCGTCTCTCCCACAGAGACCAGGATAATTCGAGCTGGCGGATGATCCGGGCCGGGTGGCGCTATCGCTATGATATTATTGTGTTTTATAGACAGTGATGCTCACGGGTGAGTACATCTAAGACGTTAAATGAAGCAATTAATAACCGTACGCTCTCTTTTACTTTTTCTCTGCCTGTTTGTACAGGTAGTTGCGACAGAACCCCGGCGGCCCGCGGCTGAGACAGAAACAAAACCCGGTAAGGCTCCCGTCATCGTCATTCCCGGGTTGACGGGCTCAGAGCTTGTTAACCGATACACCCTCGAAAAGGTCTGGTTCAATACATCGCGGTCGAAAGTTGATGATCTTCGGCTGCCCACTGCGCCAAATTTCCTCGAGAACCGCGATAGCCTGATACCGGGCGATATTATCCGAAGTCTTAAATTCGTTAGGTTTCTTCCGGAAGTTGAGATCTACGCCCGGCTGATCGACGGCCTTCAGAAACGTGGAGGGTACGAAGAAGGAAATTGGGATAAACCAGGCAAGGACGGTGACCGGGACAAGTTTTACGTTTTCCCATATGATTGGCGCAGGGACAATGTTGAGAATGCCCGGCTTCTCGTCCGACAAGTCGAAGGACTAAAGAAAAGACTTGGAAAACCGGACTTGAAATTCAATATTGTCGCGCACTCTATGGGAGGCCTCATTTCGCGCTACGCCGCAATGTATGGCGATGCGGAACTCCCCTTGCGGAACCCTAAGCCGACGTGGAGCGGGGCGCGGCATTTCGATAAAATATTCCTGGTCGGGACTCCGAACGATGGGTCGGTTCTTTCTTTCAAAGCAATGCTCACTGGCTATTCCTACGGCGGCGGCGGGCTGAATTTGCCGTTCATCCAGGACATTGACCGATACGATGTATTTACGATTCCGGCCGCATATCAGCTGCTGCCCCAAACTGGTAGCTTTGTTTTTTATGGCGAGGACTTGAAACCGATCGAAGTTGATCTCTTCGATCCCGGGACTTGGGAATCATATGGTTGGGCCATTTGGCAGGATGAAAATTTTGAGAAGAGATTTTCCCCGTTGGAGCAGCGTAACGCAAAGTCATTTTTCGAAGCGGCACTCGACCGGGCAAAACGATTTCACGAGGCGCTGGACGCAAGCGGAACGCGTAATATCCCAGTTTCAATGTATCTGATCGGCGGTGATTGTAAAGATACGCTAGGCGCAGTAATGCTGATGCGCGACGAAAAGGAGAATCAATGGAAACCGATCTTCGAAGCTAATTCCTTCACGCGGAGTAACGGAGAAAAAGTTTCGGCCGATGTCATAACGCCGCTGCTGTACACAAAAGGCGACGGAGTAGTTACGAAAGCCTCGCTTTCAAGCGTCGCAGCCGCTGAAAATGGAAACAAAAACGTCTTACCTGTCGGGGAACTTTACCACTGCGAAGGGCATACTAGATTGGTGACCAATCCGGAAATTCAGGATAAACTGCTTGATTGGCTTGCGGGGACACCGGTAAAATAGGTATTCGGGAGAACAGTGATGGCAATTGGCTTGTTCGACGACGATGACGACCGACCGGACCAGGATTCCTCGGCACGGCATCCTGAATCGGCAGAATCTGAACCCAAGCGATATGGCGATCCAAAGTCGCCCTTGGAGGATACTCATTTGCTCGAATTCATTCCCGATACACCGAGCGAAACCGTCCGTAAAACAGGTCTTGCATGGTCAGCCGGGATAGTTCTCTTTTCATCGGTGCTCTTCTTGATGCTGCTGGGGTGGTTTGCTGATCTATTGCTCGGCACGACCCCTTGGGGTATTCTCGGCGGCATAGTCATCGGATCAGTGATCGGCTTTTTGCAGTTTTTCCGCCTTACCTCCAGAATTCTCCGCGGTCCTGACCCGGCCCCCCATATTAACGCTCCCGAAAACGACGACGATCGATAAAACCTATTCTTACCTCCTTTGCCGCTTTGAATTTTTGGCGCTTTCCTAGTAAAATTTAGGATTTGCAATGGGCGGCATTTCCGAATCGGTACAGGACCAAAACACGAGCGCGTCGTCATTTCATCGTCGAATTTTGATCGAAATGATGGTGATAACCGTTTTTGGGGGTGTGGCTGCGACGGCGGTTCATTCAACTCGGTTCGGGATTGGCATTCTTTTTGGCGGCGCGCTGGCAATAGTCAATTATGTTTGGCTCAAGCGTTCGTCCCAGAGGATGGTAGAAAAGGCGATCGTGGGTGAACCTCCGCGGCTATTGCCGGTAAGATATATTTTACGCTATGCAATAATGGGCCTCATACTTGCCGCAATTTACACGGCCGGTGTATTGCCCGTCATTGCGGTCGTACTGGGGATGGCAAGTTTTGCGTTTGCAATAGTTATCGAAGGGATCATTAGTATTTTTTACAAGCTCGTTTAAGAAGGAATTTTAAATAATGTATTTGTTTGCAGCCGGCGGCCACCACACGCCATTGATCGTTGAATTCATAAATCATTATCTTGGTGAGCCAGTTCACAAGTTTCAAAAGGCTGTTACCGAACCACTCTGGAACAATATTGTGTTTGGCAACTTCGGCACTTCCGCAGAGAATGTTTTCGGGGAATACACGGTTGAAAACGCGATTCCCTGGTACACGATAATGTTTGTGATCGCCTGTATACTTACCGTTATCCTGATAAGTATTCTTAGAGGAAAGCTTTCCGAAGACGATCCGAAACAAGGCCAATTAACGCTTGAGGCCGGATTTCTTGCGCTTAAGGACATGATCGTAAACGTGGTCGGCGAACATGGATTCAAGTATTTTCCGGTGGTTGCGACCTTCGCCATCTTGGTGCTTGTCTCGAATTTAATGGGACTGTTCCCGATGTTCATGTCACCCACAGCGCA
>JBAUGL010000033.1:0-12119 GCA_049679665.1 Pyrinomonadaceae bacterium
CTCAGATACGACAACACCGCCATCGGCACACCTCGCCGAGCGGTCACCCTTTTCGAACATAAATTCTCTAAATACTCCCGAATGGATGGGAAACCTGGTTCTTGATCGTGGGATCGAGAAAAGTCTAACCTCACCCCGAAACTTATGTCAAATGCGGATTGTGGCTGGCAAAAATGACTAGTTCGGAGGTGTCGAGTTTTGCCGCGAATCTTGACACTTAATGTTTACAGCAATAGACTCTAATTCCACATCCGAAAAATTCTGAAGAGAGGAATATATGCCATTTTCCCGACGTGATTTTATCAAGACTGCAGGGTTTACCCTTGGAGCCGCGACCGTTCCGACGTGGATCTACGACGCTCAGGCGGCGGGCAACGCGTTTATCGAGGTCAATAAGAATGAATTGGCTGACGCCGCACTTTCAACGGCGAAGAAGCTCGGAGCTTCATATGCGGACATTCGAATAAACCGGTACCGAATGGAGGCCGTGCAAACACGTGAACGACAGGTACAAAACATTTCAAGCGGCCAGAACTTCGGCTTCGGCGTTCGAGTATTAGTGAAAGGGACGTGGGGGTTTGCCGCAAGTCCTTTGGTCACAAAAACAGAAGTGATCCGTGTTACCAATGAAGCGATCGCGATCGCTAAAGCTAACTCGGCTTATCAGCGAAGGCCTATCAAGATGGTGACAGCGCCAAAGGTATCCACTTCATGGAAGAGTAATTTTGAGAAGGATCCTTTCGATGTTCCTGTCGACGATAAAGCCGCGTTTCTGCTAAAGCTGAATGAAGAGGCCTTAAAGGTCAAAGGAGTAAGTTTTGTAAATTCTTCAATGGTTTGGGTTAACGAACAAAAATACCTTGCGACGTCCGATGGTTCGCGTATCGAACAATATCTGATTCGTGGAAACCCGAGTTTTACCGTTACCGCCGTCGATCGTTCAACAGGCGATTTTCAAACGCGCAGCGCCTTGCGTGAAGGCCAGGCGATCGGGTATGAATACATCGAGAAACAAGACTGGATCGACGATGCAAGACGGGCAGCAGATGATGCCGTAATGAAATTGAAGGCGAAGTCGGTAGAACCCGGCAAGTACGACCTGATCCTTCATCCTTCTCATCTCTTCTTGACCATACACGAATCAGTTGGACACCCGACGGAGCTTGATCGCGCCTTATTATGGGAAGCGAATTATGCCGGGACGAGCTTTTTGACTCCAGCCAAAACGGGCAAGTTGCAGTTCGGCTCAAAGATCGTTAATTTTGTCGCTGACCGCATGCAGCCGCTGGGATTGGCGACCGTCGGATATGACGATGAGGGTGTAGCGGGCCAAAGCTGGCATCTTGTAAAGGACGGAGTTTTTGTGGACTGGCAGACGACCCGTGATCTAGCCCCGCTGATCGGCAAGAAGAGCTCTTACGGCTGCCTGCATGCCGATAGCTGGGGCAGTGTTCCGTTCCCTCGAATGCCGAACGTCTCGCTGGAGCCCGCAAAAGATGACGTTTCGGCCGATGACCTGATCGCCGGCGTGGATAAGGGCATAATGATCCATGGTGCGGGCAGCTATTCGATAGATCAGCAGCGTTATAACTTCCAATTCGGAGGTCAAACTTTTTGGGAAATAAAGAAGGGAAAAGTTACCGGTATGCTGAGAGATGTTGCCTATCAGTCGAGAACGACCGATTTTTGGGGAGCGTGCGACGGGCTCGGAGGGCGGTCCACCTATGAGATCCCCGGGTCCTTTAATGATGGAAAGGGTGAGCCAGGGCAGTCCAATGCTGTTTCTCATGGCTGCCCCGTTGCAAGATTCAGAGATATCAATGTGCTAAATACATCAGCCAAAGGGTCTGCATAAGGAAAGAGAATGCTTTTAAGCGAAAAAGAATCCAGGGAGATTACCGACAAAATATTGTCTTACGTAAAGGCCGATGATGCGACGGTTGGTGTGAGCAGCGATAAGTTGTCACATTTGAGGTTTGCGGCCAATAATTTTTTAACTAGCGGCCAACGGATCTCCCGTGGGGCCGCCGTGACAGTTTGGATTGATGAGAAGCGTGGAAGCTCGTCAACAAACGACTTGGACGACGAAAGCCTCAGATCAATGGTCGAACAGGCCGAAAAGATCGCTCGCACGGCACCCGTTGACCGCGAATATTTGCCAACTCTTGGCCGGCAAAAGTATAAGCCTGTATCTGGATATGTTGAATCTACAGCAAACCTTTCATTGAGCGAGCGAGCAAGGACCATCGGCGAAATACTATCAGATTTCGAGAAAAAAAACGTGATCGGAGCAGGCTTTCATTCAGCGCGGGCCGAGGCCGGAGCGAGCGCGACCAAGAACGGAAACTTCGAATTCGAAAGGTCAACGAATGTAAGTCTCTCTTCCACCGCTCGAACGCCGGATGGGAAGAGCTCCGGATACTTTCTTCGCAGCCACTACGACATCGCCAAACTGGACTCAAAACGGATCGCTAGCGAGGCCGTTCGAAAAGCCCTTGACGGTGGCAACGCTCGAACGATAGACCCGGGACAGTACACCGTCATTCTCGAACCACAGGCCGTTGCGGATCTTCTTGGTAATCTCGGGTTCACGTTCAACGCCCGCACCGCAGATGAGGGCCGAAGCGTTTATTCCCTTGCAGGCGGAAAGACACGGTTAGGTGAAAAGATATTTGACGAACGAATAAGTATTTTAAGTGATCCATGGCACAGCGAACTTCCCGGTTCACAATCTGCTCAAGGTGGAATCCCCGCCGAAAAGATGTATTTGGTCAGAAATGGTGTGTTAGAGAATCTCATCTACAATCGATTTTGGGCAAAGCAAAAAGGCAAAGAGCCGACGCCGGGCCCGGTAAATATGATCCTGGAAACGTCGGCGGAAAAATCGAGCGTCGCGGATATGATCGCTTCCACAAAACGCGGTATTCTTGTTGGCCGTTTTTGGTACATTCGATCTACCGACCAGCGTACAGCTAGTATTACGGGCTTAACTCGGGATGGCCTTTGGCTTGTCGAGAACGGCAAGATTAGCCATCCGGTGCATAATTTCCGTTTCAATCAATCGATCACGCAGATGATCGCGCCTGGAAATGTTGAGATGATCGGAACCTCGGAGCGCGTCGGTGGTTCAGAAGGCGGCGGCAGGAGTTCGGCATTGCTTCCAGCCCTGAAGTTGAAGGCATTTAACTTCACATCGCAGTCGGAAGCGGTTTAAACGTAATTAGTTGACACTAATCCGCTTCCGGGGCGTGTGAGACTTTGTTTTGAAGGATGCGCATGCGTCCTTCTTGCATTTTATGGTCTCATTTCTGGTTTTCATTTTTGGACTGTTGATCGGGAGTTTCCTAAATGTGGTCATCTATAGGATCCCGCGGGGACTTTCGGTCGTTTATCCGGGCTCAAGCTGTCCAACATGCAATGTTTCGATTCGCTCTTTCGACAATATCCCAGTTTTAAGCTGGTTGCTTCTCGGCGGCAAGTGCCGAAATTGTAAGGTGTCGATCTCGGTTCGTTACCCGCTAATTGAAATCTTCGTGGCGGTCGTATTCTTACTTCTCTTCTGGCGATTCGGCTTCGATCCTTTCCTGCCCGCAGCATGGATCTTTTCGTCGTTATTGATCGCGTTGATGTTTATCGACGCGGAACACATGATCCTTCCGAATGTCATTACTTACCAGTTAATGATCTTTGCGGTCATGGCGAGGCTGATCTTTCCAACTCTAGTTACATCAGGCCATTTCCCCATTGAACGATCGCTCGGATTTGATTCATCCCCCATCGCCGCGTCTTTGTTAATGTCTTTTCTCGGTGCGCTGGTCGCCGGTGGTTCATTGTGGATTATCGGCGCCATTTGGAAGGTGGTCAGGGGTATCGATGCTATGGGTCTCGGCGATGTAAAAATGATGTTGGGCGTGGGCGCTTTGCTTGGGTGGCAGCTTGGTCTTCTTTCGATATTTCTCGCTGCTTTTTCAGGCGCGGTCATCGGGACCGTGTTTGCCCTGAAAGAAAGAGACACAAACTTTCAATCTCGAATGCCTTTCGGCGTATTTCTCGGAGCTGGATCGATATTTTCTCTTCTTGTCGGGGATCAGATCATAAATTGGTACGTGCACTCAGTGCTCCGATGATTCGCTTAAGCCGCGTCAACAACCCTGGCGGCACACCGTTCAACACAGAGGTATGTGTTTGGCGTAATTCGAACCGACTCGTTACGGGCTACCCAGGAACCGCATTTAGCGCAATTCACGAGCTGGACATTATTAGTGTCAGGACTAAATTGCTGATTAGCCTTTGAACCCGATAAGGTACCTCGAGCTTGCTTAAGGACCCGCCAGACGTGTAGCATCGCGGCCAATTGTTGTCGGTAGCGGTATGCCGTCAATCCAAGAAGTATCAATATGACGAGGAATACAACCAGAATTTCTTTCACTTTCGCGGCTCCTTCCTGGATTCTTCCAATTGCGTATTTAACTCGGCGAGAGATTCATTGTTGGGGTTAGCTCTATTCAATTGCGCGATAAAGGTCTCTGCAGCGCTCACATCGTTTTGCCGAAGTAGCGCTTGTACAAGAAATTGAAGCGTTTTTTCGTGTGTCGGATCGATCGCTAATGTGCGCTTAAATTCAATAACGGCGTTTGCGTCCTCCGGCGGATCCTGAAGAAAATAGGTCAGCCCAAGATCCGTGATGACCTCAACGTCATCAGGACGCTGCTCAAGTGCTGCGTGATACCACTTGCGCGAGCGCTCAAGACTCGCATTGTCTTTTTTAAAATAGCCCACGTCGAAATAGGCATTTCCTAGTCCAACGAGCACGTCGCGGTCATTTTTGTTGAGATCGGCAGCACGTTGAAGAAGCCTGGCGGATTCAGCCAAAATATCAGGATCCTTTTTCATTGCGCCGTACCGATAAAGCGAAAGCCCGAGGCCCTTCTGAAATTGAAAATCGACAGGATTCTGATCTGCTTCCGCTATCTTGTCGCGGATTTCCCCCGCGGTTAACGACGACTCTGATGCCGATGCGGAGTTCGACATGCTTGCCAGTCGCTCATTTTCACTTCGCAGCGAGGTGAGCTCATTGCGGTTGAACGCATTTGCCAGAAGAAATCCTCCAATAAATGCAGCCCCAATACTGGCGAGAGAAAGGAATATCGACCTTCTGTTCATTCGCGAACGATTCTAACAAAAATGCTAAACAAAAGAAAAAAGGCCGTCACTTAGCGCAACGGCAAGGCGAATTACAAGGATTCTGAAATCGTCGGGATTTTTGGAGTATGCCTGTAAGCCGAATTTTGTATCCGCTTCTTACGGCGGATGGCAATCATTCATCTAGGCGGGCCGTTACCGACCTGCTCATGCGACCTACCCGAAAACGCCGTTTCGCGTTAGCAAAACTTTGAGCGGGCCGCTCATAGGCGTTTTCCTATTTGGTCTTGCACCACGAGGAGTTTACCTGGCCGCACTTGTTGCCAAGCGCGCCTGTGAGCTCTTACCTCACCGTTTCACCCATCACCTTCATCAGGCCGATCGACGATCAGACTAAGACGGCTGGTCTGTTCTCTGTTGCACTTGTCGTCGTTTGACGTATCAAACGCCCGGAAGTTATCCGGCTCGCTGCCCTTTGGTGTTCGGACTTTCCTCTTTTGACGAATCAAAAGCGATTGCCCGGCATACTCCGATCCGCGACATTGGAACTATAGCAGATTAATGATTCAGGCACCATTGCGCCGAATGGAGGCGATCTCCTCTGGTGGGAAGAGATGGGCCCATTTTTCTATCAGATTATCGTAAAGGGCGCCTTCAGTCTCACGGGCACTCGGGCACTGTTCAAGTTCTTTCGATAAAACGTGTGCTTCTTCGAATGCAATACCGGCGATAACATTGCGAACACGAAGGATCGAATTGACATTCATACTTAGCTCTTTAGCACCAAGTCCGATCAAAACCGGAGCATAAAATGGCGACCCTGCCATTTCGCCGCAAACGATGAGAGGAGTATTATTTAGCTCAGCGGATTCGATCACGGTCTTGACGGCTCTGATCACCGCAGGATGAAGCGTGCGAAACCAATCCGCAACATTTTCATTATCTCTATCGACTGCCAGAAGGTATTGCACTAAGTCATTTGTTCCCAAACACATAAATGCGACCTCTTTAGCTATTTCATTAATTGTGAGAACTGCCGCGGGCGTCTCTATCATCGCCCCTACGCTCGGCGCCCCAATTTCGATATCTTTTCTGATTAGTTGGGCTTTCTCCTCCTCGATAATTCTCTTCGCCTGGATAACTTCTGAAACATCAGAAATTAGAGGTAGAACGATATCGATCTTTGTGCCGGCGGAGGCCTGAAGTAGTGAGCGAATCTGTGTTCGGAACTCTTTGGGGTATAGGAGGCTTAGGCGAATTGCCCGCAACCCCAATGCCGGGTTTTTTTCTTTGGAGTCGCTTTCTTGCGCAAAACTCTCAAACGTAAGGTCGAAGGTTCGTATACGAACGCCGTCCAGGCCTGCTAACTCAGCGATTTTCCTATACGCTGCGATCTGTTCGTGTTCAGTCGGAAAGCCTTTGAACTGATTGAATAGAAATTCCGACCTGTACAGCCCGATTCCCTTAGCCCCCAATCGCTTGGCCCGTCTGTACGCCACGGGAAGGTCAACATTGGCCCGGATCGTTATCTTTCGTTTATCAAGCGTTTCCAATGTTCCGCGCGGAACCTCGACAACGCCTTGACTGGATTCCCGGAATCTAGCCGCTTCAGCTCGGTATCTTGTGATCGTCGACTCGGTAGGATGATGTATTATCTGACCGGCGTATGCATCAACCACTACCTCATCGCCGGTTTGGACACGCCTTAAGAGCTTTCGAATGCCGGTGACCGCCGGTAGATTTATCTCTCGCGCGAGAATGAAAGTGTGGGATGTCCAACCGCCGTGTTCCGTGATTATCGCCTTGGGCTCATTCTCGATCAATTCAAGTAAAGTTGACGGTTTAACCTCTTTCGCTACGATAATCGAATCTTTTTCAAGATAAGTTCGCGTCCGTCCGCCCCCGCCCCCGAGAGCGGTCAGGATACGTTCCGCTACATCTTCAAGGTCGATATAACGATCGCGCAGGTGTTCATCATGGATGGCCTTATACTTCGAAATCACATTATCCGAGGCAACCTTTACCGCCCATTCCGCGTTAACTTTATCTTCTCTAATTACACGCTCGATCGCCGCGACTAAGGATGAATCTTCAAGTATCATCCGGTGAACTTCAAAAATTCCGGCGGTGGCTTCGCTCACGTTCGAAGATTTACCCGCGCGGATCTTTACGAGTTGGTTCTTGGCGAGCCGAAGGGCGCCGTTCAATCGCCTAATTTCCCTTTCCACCTGAGAATCACGCAAATTTATTCGGTAAAATTGTCGTTTTTTTCCGTGAAGGCAGACAAGCTTTCCGATCGCAACTCCACGCGATACCGACCGGGCTTTCAGTGTAATTTCCGATTGAATCTTCGCCCCGATCGCTGGAGGTGTCTTAGAATTATCCATTGCAAGTCTCGTGGGACTGGGGAATTGTTCACCATCAATTACCGAAACTGAACCCGCTCCCACCGCTCTGCGATGGAAAGAATGGCCGCATCAAGCCCGCGAACGCTGCCAGGTTTCTTGTTTGGATCAAAATTTCACCCGGGCCTACAAATTCAGCTACCATCCCCTCACCGCTCAAAAAGCTACGGAAGAATCCACTCTTCGCGGCCTTTCTGAGGTTGTAATGCATATGGCCCTCCCATGCAACAAGGTGTCCGGTGTCGACAACATACTGTTCATCGGCTTGAAGGGATTTTCGGTGTATCGCCCCGAACGACGATACAAGCAAAAGCCCGGCCCCAGAAATTTCCAGCACAAACAATCCTTCTCCGCCGAAGAAAGATTTGGTCCCGCCGAATTTCGTATCGACCACCAGCGAAGTATCACCGGCGAGATAAGAACTCGACTGCACCATAAACTTTTGATTCTGCATTTCAATGCCGGCAACGTCGCCGGGGGCTCCGGGTGCAAACGTAACCTCGCCGGCCCCTCCGCGAGCCGTAAACGTCGACACAAACGCAGATTCGCCACCAACTGCCCGTTTGAGAGCGCCAAATACGCCGCCCTTTAATTCAGAATGAAGGTCGATGTTGGATGACATCGAAACCATAGCACCCGCCTCGGCGGAAATGGCCTGCTCGGGTTGCAACTTAACTACGGCAAGTGCAAACGCGCCTTGATGTTCAATTTCCCATGTATAGCCCCTGCCTTTTCCGCGTCCGTCAGCATCAAAGTGGAAAGCGCTCCCGGGTAGTGATGAACCCGAAGTGTCTGACGAAGAACCTTCTGCGGAAAGCGTTAATCCGCACGATCCGCAAAATCTTGCGTTCGGTAAGAGTTCGACGGTGCATTTCGGACAATTCATATCTTGATCCTTTCCGTTTTGCTTGAAATAATACGGCAGGCCTCCTCGGCGTTTTTGGCAAACTCCAATAGAGAAACATCGCTGTCGCTCACAACCAGATGCGCCTGCCATGCGTCAATTACATGTTTCCAGCAATCACCTATCAACACAAGCGGACGTTGATCAATAACGCGGGTTTGAAGTTTGTTCCAAACCAGCGAAACCTCCGTAACGGTGCCCATTCCGCCGCGAAACGCAACAAACGCTACCGATCGGGATATTAGATTTTGAAGTCGGTCGTAGAAGTGATTTGTCGCGACCTTGTCGGTCAGATACCGATTCGGTTCCGATTTGAACTGATTCATTACTATGCCGAACACTCGCCCTCCCTTCTCTCGTGCTCCACGCGACGCAGCCTCCATAACTCCGAGATACCCGCCGGTGCAGATGGTGAATCCCGCTTCAGCAAGCCTTCCTCCAAGGTCACGAGCGTCAGCGTATTCGGGCGAGTCCTCGTCGCATCTGGAACCCCCAAAAATCGTTACGATCTTGTCTGTCGAATTCACTTCCACTGGTATCTCCTATATTTTCAATGAGGTGAGAATTTCAACTTTATTATAGCCAAGCGAATCATTATTAACCAATCTATCAACTTTTAGCTGCCTCTTCGGGGGTGAGATTACCCGCTTCGTGAATCGCTTTCTTAGTATTTGTAAACAATAGAATAATGCAGCCAACAACGAAAAAGAATATCAGGGCGAGAATTGCCTGACGATACGACCCGGTTGTCCCGACAACTATCGCAAAAACAAGATTGCCTAGCCATGACGTTCCCTTTTCGGAGATCTCGTAGATGCCGAAAAACGCCGATTCCCTTTTCTTTGGGATCATTTGCGAATATAGCGACCGCGAAAGCGCCTGTGCGCTGCCAAGTACAAGCCCAATGAATACCGCCATGATCCAGGCCTGAAAAGTGTTCTCAAGAAATCCGTAAGCAAATATGACGATCCCGGACCAGATAACGAGACACAAAATGATCGTTCGTTTGGCACCGATGACGCGGGATATTCGTTCAAAGATGACCGCTCCAACAAGCGCTGATATTTGAGCAACCAGAAAAATACCAAGAAGGAATGTCTGACTGGTCTCGAGACCCTTTGAAACAAAAAGCTCCTGAGAAAGAAAAACCGAGGAATTGAGAATAACGGTTTGGATTCCGTCGTTATAAAAAAGATAGGCGATCAGAAACAGAAGCGTGTATTTTAAGCCTGCCAGTTCCTTTAACGTGGCCCAAACCTCCTTGAAGCCGACCTTCAACAGGTTTTGACCTCCGCCCGAACCTCTTACGGCGCCGCGAGGTTTTATAAGACAAAAAGTGATTACTGCAAATGCGCCCCACCAAACCGACGCCGCGAGCATCGATATCCGGACAGCATAGCCTTCCGTTATCCCGATCTGCGGAGCAAAGGTGATCAGAAGTAGATTCAAAACAAGCATAACGACGCCGCCTAAGTAGCCAGAAGCAAAGCCATAACTCGATATTCGGTCACGCCGATCCTCAGTCGTTAGATCGATCAAAAACGCATTATAAAAAACGTTTGCCGCTGCAAATGACATATTCGCAATAATCAAAAAAAAGCATCCCCAAACGTATGAATCGCCAGTTATGAAGAACAGCAAACTGCTTGCTGTAACGCCGAGGTAACAGAAAAAGGCCATCATCCTCTTCTTCAGATGGGTGTAATCGGCAATTGAACCCAGTACCGGGAGCAGAAAAATTTGAAAGAATATTGAAAGGCCAAGGGTGGACGTAAACAAATTGCCGGAGGTGATCGAACCAAACGGTCCGAGATCGAATACTTTGCCGCCTTTTCCGACATCAGCTTGGGCGAGAGCCGTTAGATATGGCCCAAGCAGAACACTGACAACCGTTGTATAAAAGGCAGAATTTGCCCAGTCGTACGACAACCAGCCAAAGATCTCTCTTTTGTCGTTTTGTGGATAAATATTGTTTTCGTTCATTCAGTTAGGAGTCGCAGTATGGCCGGAGTAATGTCGGTCAGATCTCGAATATCCGGCGCAACGCTGTCGGCGTTTCTGCCCCAAAGGATTGTCGGGACATCATTAAGTGTGTGATTTCGTACCGACAAATCTTCAATGTTCCCGTGGTCACTTGTCAAGATTACAGTTGTACTTTCGAGGTCAACAAACTCAAGTAATGCTCGCACGAATTCAGCCAATAGTGGCAGGTGACGTCGAGCTGCTTCGACGTCACGGTCGTGTCCTATCTTATCGGTCATGAAATGCTCGTAGAGAATGAAGCGATAAGGGTTCGTAAATTTAGCAAGGGTCGAGGCTGCCGCAGAGGATGACACACTTGGAATGTCGAAGCCGCTCTCAACAAGACTGCTATTCGTAAAATCATGATATAGAGCACGTTGTGCGAGGAGGTCGGAAAATGTACGGAACTGCATTCCGGCAGCCTCCACCGCGCACGTGGTTGCCGATTTCCAGCGTGGTATTTCAGCAAAAAAACGGGGCGAATACGCATTCACAAAAACATTTGGCAATACACCCGCATTTCGCAATTGTAGAAATATTGAGTGTTCGCTAATTATCGACCGCAGTCTCTCGTTCGGAAACCCCTGCTTGTGATACCCAAGTGCGGCGGGGGCATTTATACCGGTTAGGATCGTGGTCTGACCAGACGCGCTTTGCGGGCGTCCCTCGACACCCAAACGCGGATCGGTCGGCACAACTATGCCATCCATAAAACATTTCCTGCGAGATTCGGAGAAATGTGCGATCGGGTCGACGTCCCCTAGTCCCTCGAACGGATTCGACCGGCCGCGGGCTCCGATCCCCAAACCATCAATGAAAACGAGAATCACCGAATTATGCTTCATATGAACACGAAATGGTACGAAGTTGTTGAAAGGACAAGGAATAGCCCAGGCAAAAACATTGACTTCGGATGAAAAAAGGATTAATTTTCATTTGTCTACTAATTAGTTTGTGAATACCAATTCAACGCTCATCAAATTGTGTTCGGCGATTATTCACGTCCCAAGCCACGCTTCATCGGCATTGTCCGCGTATTGCCGGAATATTATCGCCGTAGCGAATTACATGTACAAGTTTCGCGAACTTCCACCCGATTATGTCCTTTATTTACGATTTTAGGAGGAATGATGAATCTCTCGGTTCTTAGAAATGGATCCCAATTTAAGAAGACAGGCATTCATTGGATGTTTGCCGCAATCTGTTTTGTATTCGCCGGAAACGTGATCGGCGCTGATTTTCCAGCAACGGCAGGGTCGTTAGGCGCGATCCCCGACAATGACTGCGACGGGGCCGGACGGCAGATCCAGTTTGTCGTTTCGGGACTCTCGGCGGCGCCCACTAACGTCAGAGTCAGCTTTACTGCGACGCATACGTACGTAGGAGATCTAGATGCATTCTTGCTCGCCCCTACCGGAACTCCCTTTCACAGAATTTTTGAATTTACCAATCCCTTGCAAGACCAATTCGGAGATAGCTCCAACCTTGGCGGAGCCTACAGCTTTTTTGATGCAGCTTCCGGCAACTGGTGGGCAGCGGCTACGGCTGCCGCAGGGAGCGATGATATTGTCGCTCCTGGAAGCTATCGAACGGCGAGCGACACCGGTGCCAACACGTCGATGAATCCGGTTTTCGCGGCTGTGTCC
>JBAUGL010000034.1:0-35110 GCA_049679665.1 Pyrinomonadaceae bacterium
GGTACACCGAGACCCTGCCGCCGTTTCTCGTCAACCGACAATCGTTATTCGGCACCAACCAATTACCGAAGTTTGAAGACGACCTTTTTCATATAAAAGACGACCGCGGCTTCGCACTGATCCCGACGGCCGAGGTGCCGGTGACAAATTATCATTCTGACGAAATACTCGACGCTTCGGAGCTTCCTAAATTATATACCGCTTATACGCCTTGCTTTCGGAGTGAGGCCGGAAGCTACGGCCGTGACACACGCGGCCTCATCCGGCAGCATCAGTTCGAAAAGGTCGAGCTGGTAAAGGTGACCATGCCCGAAGCTTCCGAAGCGGAACATGAGACGCTAACCGCGGATGCAGAACGCATCCTTCAGCTGCTTGGGCTCCCATATCGGACTGTCACGCTTTCAACGGGTGATATGGGGTTCGGCGCAAAGAAAACTTACGATATCGAGGTTTGGCTTCCAAGCCAACAGACATACCGAGAGATATCGAGCTGTTCGAACTGCGGCGATTTTCAGGCACGGCGTATGAACCTGCGCTTTCGCCGAGTTGGCGGAAGCAAGCCCGAATTTGCACACACCTTGAATGGTTCGGGGCTTGCGGTTGGCCGAACGTGGATCGCGATCATTGAGAATTACCAGCAGGCCGACGGGTCAATATTGATACCTGAAGTGCTCCGGCCGTATATGAACGGGCTCGAGAGGATCCGTTAACCGGTTGACGAAACTTGCTGCTGTAATTACTATGTAATTATGAAGACGCAGATTATTCAGATCGGCAATTCACAGGGCATTCGGATCCCAAAAATCCTCCTCGAAGAAACCAAACTAACCGGCGATGTTGAGCTCGAGATCTGCCCCGAAGGAATACTGGTTCGAAATATTCAAAAGCCAAGAGCACATTGGGACGAAGCGTTTCGTTCGATGGCCGAAAACGATGAAGCAGATCTGATTGACCCTGCCTCATCAACAACCTTTGAGAAAAAGGAATGGCAATGGTAAAACGCTTCGAAATTTTTATGGTCAACCTTGACCTTGAACCTTCCGATGACCCCAAGAATACGCGTCCTTGCGTGATAATTTCTCCGGACGAACTCAACCGCAATATTGATAATGTAATTGTCGCACCGTTGTCGTCAGTAAGTCGCCGTTACCCAACTCGAATACCAATAGACTTTCTAAATGGAAAGCGTGCGATCGTGCTCGACCAAATTCGCACCGTCGACAAGATCAGACTTGTAAAAAAGATCGGTGAGATCGAACGAAAAGCTGGAGTCGAAGTTTTAGCCCGTCTTCAGGAAATGTTCGCCGAATAAGAAAATAGGCAGGGCCTTGGGGCCCCACCTATGTTTGTTGATCCCATCTGTTCTACGAGATGCTGAACACCGAGTAGGTTCGGCTCGTTGGAACCATGACATCGCTATCCTCAACTGTTATCAATAGTCCAAAGTCCGTAAGCGAAGTTTCACTTACGATCTGACTTTCATCTCGCTTACCAGAATTTATCACGTGCCCGAGTTTCGTGTACGCTCCGTCGGGCGAATATGTCCAAAGTGTCAGGCGTTTGTTTGCCGGTACCTTCTTCATATCGTCAAAGTGCATCTTGATCTTCGTCGTTCCGTCTTCGCGGTCGATGTAGGCCTTGCCTTCCAGCCCGCTCAGATCACCTGTGAACTTGATCTTGACCTCTTTTTCGGCCTCGCCAAACTTTGGTACGTTAAGCAGCGGAACATCGTATCCGGCCGCCGGATCCGTTACCGGTACCACACGATTTTCGCTGATCCTTTTCGGAACAACCTGGAATCCTGTCGGCACTTCACTATGGAATACCGTCGTCGTCTGATCCACTGCCGTTAGTCCATCCATTGGTGACAGTACAACCATAAACTGGTTCATCGGAGTGGCGAACTCCGCCGTGCCGACACCATTCTTCACAACTACAGGCCCCAAGAGCGTAGTAACGCCGCCCGCATCTACTGCGTAAGCATAAAAGCTGTTCGTTGTAGCAGGAACCCCGCTTACGTCCACAAACACCTTCGTGCTTCCATCGGCTCGGATGACTCGCGCTATCCCTTTGCCTCCAGTGATAGTTGGACTTGGCAGTAAATTAACCGTGACTTCTTTGCCGATCGGGTATTCGATGACTGTATATGATCCGTCCGGATGGACCGTAACTTCTTTTTTCGTAATGATCTTATCTTGCGCAATTGCAGAAATCGCAAACCCTACTAATAGGATCGCTGACATACTTATCCGAAATAACCCCTTGTTCATAATTACTATTACCTCCTGGTTTAACATCGAGACAAACCCGATTTAACCAAGCGATATCGCAACTGATATGCCAAAGAGATTAAGTTGTTGAAATGTAGGTAATTACGTCCGCCTGAAAGAAGACAGAGCCTGGATTGACGTGAATCCGATCGTATCGCATCAAAACATAAACCGTTCGAAAACTAGCCGCTCGATGATTCCTTCGATGCGGAATACTCTTCGCGCCGGAGCCGCCAGCGCCGCGGATTTCTTACCTTTGCGTTGGTCTCTCCCGCTACCTTCGTAAAACCGAGCTTCTTAAAAACCCGTGCCATCGTCTGATCGCCCGCTGGCGTACAGGAATCGACCATCTCGACGATCCGCCATGAAAATGCGTTATCTAGCAGTCCCGCCACCGCCTCAGTTGCAAAACCCTGACCCTCGTAATCGGGCGCTATTGCACAGTCGATCGCAACCATACCGTCCGCATCTGCCGCGCCGTTGTAGCCGCATGTGCCGATTATCCGATTTTCATCTTTAAATTGGATCAAATGCATTCCCCAGCGCAGCGAATTCGGTTTATCCTCCAGCGTCACCAAGGCTTCATGTACGGAATTTGGTGATCGCAGCCAGTTATTCGCTTCTTCGAGCTCGAGAAAATTGGCCAACGCGGTTGTTCCATATGTGAGGCTTGCCAAATGCAGCTTGGTGCACGCGATAAGTTTCAATCGTTCCGTTTCGATCATATTCCCTGGCCCTTTGCGGCGGTCCACAACGCATCCATCTCCGCGAGGTCGGATTGTTCAGGCGTTTTTCCTTTCGCTTTCAGCTCACTCTCTATAAATCCGAACCGCTTCCGAAACTTCCTGTTAGCTTTTTTCAAGGCCGTTTCCGGCTCGACATCCAGGTTGCGCGCCAGGTTTACAACCACGAACAGCAGGTCACCGACCTCTTCGCTGACCTCGCCAGCATCGCGATTTTCGATCGCCTGCTTCAGCTCCGCTATTTCCTCATCCAGCTTGTCAAATATGTGAGCACGCTCCTCCCAATCAAAGCCTGCCTTTGCTGCTTTTACCGAGAGCTTTAGGCCCTCAAGCAATGCCGGAAAGTGGACTGGAACATCGTCGAGCATCGAATCGCTAACTTTTTCGGCCTTTCCCGATGCCTTACGTTCGTTTGCCTTGAGTTCGTCCCAATTTCGCAGCACATCGTCAGCTTTTTCCAGTTTGACGTCGCCGAATACATGCGGATGGCGAAGCACCAGCTTCTGCGTGATTCCCGCCGCAACATCATCAATATCGAATTCGCCGCGTTCGGCGCCTATTGTCGAGTGGAATATCACCTGCAGCAGCAGATCGCCCAATTCCTCGCGAAGATTCGCGGTGTCGCCGGTCTGATCGGCCTCCTGAATCGCGTCGAACGTCTCGTACGCCTCCTCCAATAAGTATTGAGACAAGGACGAATAAGTTTGTTCGCGGTCCCAGGGGCAGCCGCCTGGCGCACGGAGCTTTGCCATCACGGCAACAAGATCGTCGAAGGATTTAGACATACTCGTATTAGATTCCAGAAATTACGCACAGTCAAGAATCTCAATGGCGGTGCGGTTTCCGTTCGCGGCGGGCGGTTATGTTAATATCAAGGCATATGATCGGTAGAGACGAAAATCAAGAAGAAGTTCACTTTAAGGTCGCTGACAGGCGAAAATTCAACGCGGACGGATCGTTAAAAGAGGGCGTTGTTCTGGACTCGCTGCCCGAGAAACCGATGGCCGTTTCGGAAGAAGTGCCGGCCTCGGAAGAACGGTCCGCGACACTAGCCGACCCTTTAGATCCAATTGATCACATCACTGACGAAGCTGCTGATGCGTATGATATTCCTGGAGCGGACGATCCGGCAAGTTTTGTAAATTTCCTATCTACGCTTGCTACAAATGCGGCCGCTGCGCTCGGTGCCGTCCCGCATCCCGCCACCGGACAACGTACACTGGATCTCGACACCGGTAAGTATTGGCTAGACGTTCTCGGAATGATAAAAGAAAAGACGAACGGAAATCTCCACGTTCAGGAAGCACGATTGTTGGACGGCCTACTCGGTGATTTGAGAATGCAGTATGTGCAGCTCGTACGTGCCACGGAAGAGAAACTTAAGGCACAAGCAGCACAAAAATTCTCAGGCGCTGATATCCTCGGGAAGAAATAGTGCCGGATAGGGCGGCGCTGATTAACAAGCCCGGATACTTCTTGGAGATCCAATGAAACTAACTTTCCTTGGTACTGGCACGTCCACAGGAGTTCCCTCGATCGGGTGCGAATGCCAAACCTGCCTATCTGACGATTCTCGAGACAAACGTCTTCGTGCTTCGATACTCGTTGAACACCGGGATCAGATAATTCTTGTCGATACTTCCTCGGATTTCCGGCAGCAGGCGCTCCGCGCCGGTATCAATCGGCTGGATGCAGTGCTGATCACACATTGTCACGTCGACCACGTATTCGGACTTGACGATATCAGGCCGCTGAATTTCCGCCACGGCGCAATGGGCGTATATGCGAATGAGATCGCGTGGACCGACCTTCGCCGAATTTTTCAATACATTTTTGAACCAAGCCATTTCGGCGGCGGGTTGCCGCAGTTAATTCCACATACGGTCTTGCACAATGCCCCGTTTAGTCTCGGCGATGTTGAGGTTACACCGCTCGAAGTGATCCACGGCAAGCTCCCCGTTGTTGCATACCGCTTCAATGACCTGGCCTATGCGACCGATCTAAAAACCATCCCGCCCGATACCATGGAGGGCCTCCGCGATCTGGATGTTTTCGTGCTCGACTGCGTCCGCATCAAACCGCATTCGACACACCTTTGTTTGGATGAAGCCCTTTCAATTATCGAGGATTTGAAACCAAAACGCGCATTTCTGACGCATCTGAACCACGATATTCTGCACGCGCGAGATTCGCACTTACTGCCCGAAAACGTGCAGTTTGCATATGATGGTTTGGTGGCGGACTAGTCGCCAGTCGACTGTCTTAACGTAACTTGCAACGACTCGGCGTCTAAAGTAGGGCAAACACAACACTTAGTGAATTGTTCCTAAACCACAAGATTTAGTGTTGACAATCCCGTATTACTACCATATAGTCTATATCCACTGCAGCGATTGCTTTTGACAATTTGTCATGATCAAAAGAATGGCGGGCCCTCGGGTCCGCCACGCTCGCCCCGATAGCTTTGATGGGGAACGAAAACTGTCCACCAACGAATTCTCAATTTCGAGCCTGAGTATCGGCAGTCGGTAGGAATCGCCTTAAGACAAGGCCCTTTTACATACAATTTAACCCGTTGGTCCAGTTGATTCTAGCCACGGGAAATGCGGCGGATAGTTCCTTACGTCACGTTTGTAATACAGTCGTCTTTTCTCGGAGGATAAATCTTCGACCCAACCCGAAGCAAAGGAGAGTATTTCCAGGATGGAATCAGTTGCCCCACAGAATTCGACCGCCGTCGCACGCCAATCGGAAGAAACAACCCAAACAACGATGCGTGTCCGAAAACGTAATGGATCGTTCGAGCCGGTAGATATAAATAAGATCGTTCGTGCGATCGACCGTTGCAATACAAGTCTGTCGAGCGTAGACACGCTCAGGATCGCCACCAAAACGATCAGCGGCCTATATGACGGCGCAACTACCAAAGAACTTGATAAACTCTCGATCCAGACCTCTGCGAGTTTGATCTTTGAAGAACCCGAGTACTCTCGCCTTGGCGCCCGCCTTCTGAATCAATACATCGAAAAAGAGGTTCGCAATCAAGAGATCCATTCGTTTTCTCAATCCATAGCATTTGGCGTAAAAGAAGGACTTATAGCGCCGCGCGTAATAAACTTCGTCGCGGATAACAGCCGCAAACTGAACGACGCCATTGACCATTCTCGAAATGATCTGTTTGAATTTTTTGGTCTGCGAACGCTATACGATCGCTACCTCCTAAAGAACCGCACGACACGTGACGTAATCGAAACACCACAGTTTTTCTGGATGCGAGTTGCATGCGGCCTTTCCGAAACACCTCTCGAAGCAATTGAGCTCTATCGTTTGTTCTCATCTCTCGAATATGTTCCCAGCACCCCGACCCTCTTCAATTCCGGTACTAAGCATGAGCAGCTTTCATCGTGCTTTCTTCTGGATTCACCCGCCGACAGCCTCGAAAGCATCTACAGCAAGTATTCCGATGTCGCAATGCTCTCAAAATTTTCCGGCGGCATAGGGATCGCCTACCATAGGATTCGCTCGCAAGGGTCGCTCATCCGCGGCACGAATGGTCACTCTAATGGCATCGTGCCGTGGTTAAAAACGCTGGATTCATCGGTCGCCGCTGTTAATCAGGGCGGGAAGCGAAAAGGAGCCTGCTGTGTTTATCTGGAATCGTGGCATGCTGACATCGAAGACTTTCTTGAGCTTCGCGACAATACCGGCGACGAGGCACGCCGCACGCACAACCTGAACGTCGCCAATTGGATATCTGACCTATTTATGAAGCGGGTCCAGGCCGACGAAATGTGGTCGTTGTTCGATCCGAAGGAGGTGCCGCATTTCTGCGACCTCTACGGCGAGGAGTTTGAGCGGGCTTATGGATCCGCAGAAGAAGCGGGCCAATTTGTGCGGCAGGTCAAGGCCCGCGACCTTTATGCCCGAATGATGCGCACCCTTGCACAGACCGGCAACGGCTGGATGACCTTCAAGGACGCAAGCAACCGAAAATCGAACCAGACAGCTAAGCCTGAAAATGTCATCCACCTTTCAAACCTCTGTACGGAAATCCTCGAGGTTACGTCCGACAGTGAAACCGCCGTCTGTAATCTCGGTTCGATCAACGCCGCCCGATATGTGGAAGATCACGAATTCGATTTCGATAAACTCCGAAAAAATGTCCGCCTTGCCGTGCGACAACTCGACAAGGTGATTGATCTCAATTTCTACACCATTCCGAGCACGGCTGCTTCGAATGCACGTTGGCGCAATATCGGTCTCGGCCTGATGGGTTTGCAGGACGTGTTTTTCAAGCTGCGGCTTCCCTTCGATTCGCCCGATGCCCGCGAACTCTCGGCTAAAATTCAGGAAGAGATTTATTTTGCCGCACTCGATGCTTCGTGCGATCTAGCAAAAACGAAAGGTGCGCATCCGGCGTTTGCCGACACACGTGCCGCAGCGGGTGAATTTCAGTTTGACCTTTGGGGTGTAACGCCCGTTGATACCGAACGCTGGGACGCACTTCGCTTAAGGGTCAAGGAGCACGGTCTGCGCAACAGCTTAATGGTAGCGATCGCCCCTACGGCGACTATTGCGTCGATCGCCGGGTGCTGCGAATGTATCGAACCGCAGGTGTCCAATCTTTTCAAGCGCGAGACGTTATCAGGTGATTTCGTTCAGGTAAATAAATATCTGGTACAAGAACTGAAGGCGTTAGGCCTTTGGACCGATGAAATTCGAGCGAAGATCAAGATCGCAGAGGGCTCAGTCCAGGAAATTAATGAGTTTTCGGACGAACTAAAACAGATCTATCGAACGGCCTGGGAGATTCCGATGCGATCTCTGATCGATATGATGGCGATGCGCGGTGCGTTCATAGACCAAAGTGCTTCGCTCAACCTATTTATGGAAAGCCCAAGCATTGGCAAGATGTCGTCGATGTATATGTATGCTTGGGAAAAGGGATTGAAGACGACGTACTACTTGCGGTCACGTCCGGCAACACGCATCTCTCAGGTGTCGGCGACAGAGGCAGCCAGTCCGGATGTAAAGGCTTACACGGATGAAGAGGCACTTGTTTGTTCGCTCGAGAATCCTGAGGCATGCGAGGCGTGCCAATAAATGCAGAATTCTGAATGATAAATGATGAATCGAACCAAGATTTGAAACATCGCACGAAAGAATTCGCATTGAGGCGGCCTTGCCTCGTTCGCCCGAAGCGCAGGTGATCGGTAAGCAAATATTGAGAAGTGGCACAAGCGTCGGAGCTCAATATCGAGAAGCATGCCGAGCTCGATCAAATGCTGAGTTCATAAGCAAAATAGAAAGTGCACTGCAGGAACTTGACGAAACTGCTTACTGGCTCGAACTCCTAAGTGATGGAGAGTTCGTGAAAGCAGAAAAGCTCAAAGACTTGAGGCAAGAATCAAACGAATTGATTGCGATTTTCGTTTCATCTGCCAAAACCGCAAAATCAAGGAAATAAACAGCGGATGAACGATTTGTTTCATCATTCATCATTCAGAATTCATCATTTATGTTACTAGATCCTGGCTTCAACCTAACGCTTCGCCCGATGAAGTATCCGGATTTTTATGAAATGTATAAAAATTCAATAAAGAATACTTGGACGGTGGAGGAGGTCGATTTTTCAACCGACGTCTCCGATTTGCGCAGTAAAATGTCAGCCTCCGAGCGGCATATGATCAACAGGCTCGTCGCCTTCTTCGCGACCGGCGATTCGATCGTGTCGAATAATCTGGTACTTAATCTATACAAGCACATCAATTCGCCCGAGGCGCGGATGTACCTTTCACGGCAGTTGTATGAAGAAGCCGTGCATGTCCAGTTTTACCTGACGCTGCTAGATACTTATATTCCCGATCATCATGAGCGTGAACAGGCGTTTGCGGCGATTGAGAATATTCCGTCGATCCGCAAAAAGGGCGAGTTTTGCATGAAATGGATCGACACCATTTCCGATCTGGATTCGCTGAATACAAAAGAAGACCGCCGGCAGTTTCTTTTGAATCTAATATGTTTCGCTGCGTGCATTGAAGGGCTCTTTTTCTTTGCGGCCTTTGCGTATGTTTACTTCTTGCGTTCAAAAGGCTTATTGCACGGTCTCGCGGCAGGCACCAACTGGGTTTTTCGCGACGAATCGGCCCATATGAACTTTGCGCTTGAGGTCGTCAAGACCGTCCGTAAGGAAGAACCCGATCTATTCAATGAAACGCTCGAACGCCTGATAGCAGAAATGCTCGACGAAGCCGTGACGTGCGAAATGCAGTTTGCCGAAGACATCCTGAGTGGCGGCGTCGCCGGCCTTTCGGTCGCGGACATGCGGCAATACCTCGAATTCATCGCCGACCAACGCCTTGCAATGCTCGGCCTGCAAAAAGTTTACGGAGCGAAAAACCCGTTTTCGTTCATGGACCTTCAGGACGTCCAGGAACTCGCGAACTTCTTCGAACGCCGTGTGTCGGCTTATCAGGTTGCGGTTGCCGGGGATGTGAGTTTTAACGAAGCATTCTAGAACGCCCGGCACGCGTATTCAACGGAGCAGCCAGGCGTCTTGCGGATGAGAGCCGCGCTATTCACGGTCGCGTGCATGCCGTTGTTGGGCGGCGGTTACGGGCGAAAGGTGATGATGTAATGCAGCATCGCCGTGTCCAGCGCCGACACAACATTATGCGTCGGCAGCTTCAAACTAAAGTTCTGAAACCAAAGACCCAGTTTCGCGGCCGTACGTGGCATGTAATCTGCTATTGCCATAATATATTACGCCCCTTAGGGATATTTATTTTCCGTGTCAGCTGCATCCGGCGAATAGATCGGCTTCGTCCACCGTGAAGAACACGTTTCCTTGGGATAAAGGGATAGGCGACGGGCACGTCAATAGTCGGCCGTTAACCGTTACGGATAGACTCCAGTCTCCCGCATTAAGGTTGGGCACAATTGTGCCGGTTGATGTCCAGGCATCGGTCGTAAACACGGTCAATTCCGTCGTCGTTACATTGAAAGAGTCCCCTGCTCCCCCGGATCCTTCCCCGACTTCTCCGGCCCAGACGAGAGTGACGTCGGACGGTTTTTTGGCACCGCCTGTATCATCACTTGTTGGGTTGTAATTATTCTTGAATATAAGATTGAAGCCTCCTGTCTGGCTTGAATTTGAATTTGAATTGTTGTTAGCCCCGGGCCAGCTCCAGTCGCCGCACCCTGCAATTATAATGCCCACGCCCGTAATGGCGACAAGCGAAAATGCGAATCTGAGTTTTAACTGCAACATATATTAACCTCAATGTCTTACGAAGTGAATCTGAACCTTGTCGGGAAATAGAACTCCGCTCATTGTGAATCTTACTGTCAGCGGAGCATATCACGTTCTCCAGCTGTTGGCACGACTTCTCCAGCTGTTAGCACTGTTGTTTCCGCCGTCGGCATATCTTTTATATCCGCTGGGACACTCGCAGGCTGGCAGCCCGCGTTCCGGCGGCCTGTGTTCCCCGGCAACCTGCGTTCCCCGACACGCGCAGACTGACAGCCTTATTGTTGCATCGGTTTTTTTGACGTTCTTCGATTTGCGTTTTAAGCTTCTTTATTTCCTCTTTCATTCGGGCGATTCACATGAGCGTTTGGCACTTATATTCATCGAGCGGTTGGATGGGCGTGCCCCACCAACCGCCTGGGTGAACACACGTTCTAAAAACAAGAATTTTGTTCGAAGTCTCCTCGATGTTTGAGGATCATTGTCTGTAAAATTGCAGACGCAGCGACGTTACTAAGGACGTACCGATAAAACTTGAATGTTTCGCCCTTGCTCAACTGCGGGCTTCCGCATTTATGAATGGACAAATATCGAACTTCATCAAACACAATTTCCGTCATTTCAATGCCGCGGCACTGATCGACGCTGCGGAAGGTTACACGCGGCATCTTAACGGCGGCGGGAAGATGATGATCACGCTGGCGGGGGCCGTGTCGACGGCGGAGCTGGGGTTGAGTTTGGCGGAGATGATCAGGCAGGACAAGGTGCAGATCATTTCGTGCACGGGTGCGAACCTTGAAGAAGACCTGTTCAATCTTGTCGCGCACGACTTTTACGAGCGTGTGCCGAATTATCGCGACTTGACGCCGCAGGACGAACAGGAACTGCTTGACCGGCACATGAACCGCCTCGCTCTCTCGGCTTGTTTAGGGTCGTCCTCGGTGAACAGCCGCACGAGGACATTCGTGTCAACGGCGCGCATGTTTTTCCCGCACGCCATCTTAATGCCTTCCTTCAGTTCCCTGAGGCTTCTCCGACGCGGAGGCCCGTCCGTGAATACCTTAGAATGCAGATCCTCCAGTGTATAAAGCGCGGCCTTCTTTACTACGACTTCATCGTCGTGTTCTTCCCACTCGATCACAGAACCCGGACCAAGTCCGAGTTTGTGGCATATCCTGGCGGGAACCTAGATCCGGCATTTACGCGGTAATCTTCGAGCGTATAGTTTTCACACATCAATTATATTTACATTACCGGGGGTAATGTCGAGGACTATCTTCCGTGGAGTAACCAGCCAACTTCTTCGAACGTCGAGTCTCGGCCTATCAAGTCGCGGTTGCGGGTTATGTGAGTTTTAACGAAGCGTTTTAGCGCTTGAGACGACGTGGGGGGGGAACCGTCAACACGCAATACTGTCAATACAAATATTAGCCGAAAGACTTAAGTCAATTGGGCATTGAAAAAAGCGATCACTCGTCCGTCATTCTCACTATAGAAATTGTGTCCCGCATAGGATTTCCCGAGTTCGGACATAATATCGTTTGAAAATGCCGTGTAAGCAGCGGGCAGAAACTGGTGCCACTTGGATTCCGAAGGACTCTGCACGAGGTAGTCATGCATGTTTAGTATGCCGTTATTCTTTAAGCTGTCATGAATGATCTGGGAATCACTCACCGAGAGACCCGGAATACGAGCGAATCGCTGAGGATAAACCGGCGACGGGATGTTCATATTGAACTCGGTCGGCACTCCGCGTTGGGCCAGTATTTGCGAGTTTGCCTGCGCCGTCGCGTTGCCGCTCGGGCCAACCTGGTCGTTGGCGTCGTTTTGCTGCATATTCCAGATCGTCGGCACAGTCGTTTGATTGATAAATGCCGAGCCGGGAGCGCAGTAAATCGAGGCGGCTGAAAAGTTAAGCGCATACGACACGCCGGCGGTGAACGCTCCGCCGTTCGACATTCCCAACCCAAAGATCGGAGTGTTTGCCGTAATAAAACCACGTGAAATGAACGAATTGATCAACGCCTGCACGTTTACAATATCAGGATTATTCGGCGGAAGGGCGTATGGCCACTGTCTATTTACGCGGTCATCACTGTCGAGTGCGACCACTGCAAAACCGGCGGCAACGAGGTCATTGGCGGTTATGCGATGTTCGAGACTGTTGTATAGGATGATCCCGCTGCCTCCTGTGCCGTGAAATCTGAAGACCACGCCGCGAAAACCCGCCGGGAAAAAATAGCCGTATTGTCTGCCGTTGATCTGCCCATAAGTCGGAGACCATGCCGGAGCGCTCTTGAATGTGGCAGTCAGAGTTACGTTTTTCTGCATCAGATTAACCCTCGTGTGCCATGCAAACGGGTCCTTCAGGATGACGGTATCGCCTACCCATTTGTCAAAGACCATGTTCGGCGGATTAGCCGGGGCCCAAACGTGAACCGGCCTACCCGCAATCTTGCGCGTTTCAATATATCCGTTGGGTACGTTTATCGACCTTTGCGACTGGACAGACATCGCCAGCATGACAAGTACGAAAGAGAGGGTGGGGATTTTCAGCACGATTCGCATAAGACCATTTGTCCGCAATATTCAGACGCAAGTGAATAGAATAAAGCCGGAAAACCTCAGCCATTTGCAGGAAAATATTGAACAACATGCGTGGGCAGGCCAATGTTCGCACCAAAATTATCGAATTCATCGTCGATAACGGCTGGTTATGCTCGGTCTGCAAAAGGCTTACGGAGCGAAAAGTCCGTTCTCGTTCATGGACCTCCAGGACGTCCAGGAACTAGCCAACTTTTACGGACGACTGCGTCTTGCGGCGCGCATTCGAGCCAGCGTCGCTTCAACAACGGGCGGGACTGCGGATTCGGGGTACGGCGCAACGCTGCTGACATTGACCTCACAAAGCACGTATGTGTCTTCGCCCCGCGCTCCCTTCGACCCGAGCAGGAAATCGCAGTCCCACAGGACGGGAAGTGACTCCCTCTCAATGTTCAGCAGTTGCCGAATGGCCGGGACCCACTCGTCCTCCAACTTCCTCTTCAAGGCCTGGAACTCGGGTTTGGATGGCGGATGATAGTACCGAGGTCCTGGCTGTGGCGCCGGATGAGGCGCCGCAGCTGATGGAGCAGGAAAGAGCGCATTCACTGCTTGGTGACCAAAGCCCGCCACCCGATCATGCACGAGATAGCAGCGAATCATTCCTTCTTGAAGCCGCTCTTGATATTCTTGATCTATCATCCGACCGTCCACTGCGCCAAAGTATTCCTCGCAGCGTCCACAAAACTCTCCTATAGTCATCTCCTCTTCAACCGCGTCCCGCTTCGCATGACGAGCGCGAATGACCGTGTCCAATCCCAACGCCGCTCCGGCGTCGCGGTCGTCCTCGTTGGCGGATATATCTCTCAGTAGCTGTGGGCGCCAAACGCCATTGCCGCCGTTCCCTCGATTCTGTTTGAGCACCCGTGCCTTACCGGTTGCCAGACGCAACGGCAGTTCACGGCGCATCTGATCCAGGCTCAGATACAGTTGTGTGTCGCAGCCCCAGCCAATCTCTCGGGTTCGGAACAATACCTCTTTGGTCCCCAGTCGTAGAACGATGTCGGGGTGTGTGCTGACGAAGACGCCCGCTTGTGCCACCTCACGCAGCATGGAATCAAGGACATTTCGACCCCGTCCGCCTTCGATGGGGTTCACCCATACCAACACGCCATCGCAGCCCAGAAGTTGTTGACGAACTTCGCCGCAAAATTCATCGTTATACACCACCGGCTCAGTCTGTACCCCACCGGCGGCAAATGCCCCGAACAAATCGGCGAAACGGCTATTCTCAGCAGTCGCGTTTCGCCTCGTTTCCTGATTGCCTGGGTAAAGCATCGCCACTCGCAACGAATCAGATTGCTCCATGGAATCCTTCCTTATCCAAGGCCCTTGGCCAAGCCCTCAAACCGCTGGCCGCTGCGCCCCAGATAAACACGCTAATCGGGAGATACTCTAATTTTGGCGTGGCCACCGCGTGTTTAGAAGATTATGGTTCCCACGCGTCAAGAACCGTCTTCGGATTTGCTCAAGAGCTCTCTGATTACCTCTGCCAGGTCGAGGATTGCCGTCCGGCCATCGCCGCGGTACGAAGAGCCGTGCATCACCGCGAGCGTTCGCGGCTCTAAAGCCGAGAGCCGTTGGAGAGTGCTGTCCGTATACGGGGTATAAGGCATGTCCTTCGCCATCGGCCCCGTAAGGCTACTGGCGAGCATTGCATCTCTAGCAGCTCCCACGATCTCCGACTCGGTCACCGGCTCAGGATCGCCCGACTGAAAGAAGAGATCCGAGCATAGAAGTGTCTGCTCGACCTCGTCAAAGAACAGACCTGCGTCCCAGCAATGCGGCACATGCGGCGTTGACAGAAACCGAAGGCGATGCCGGCCGGTTTGCAGAACTTCGTCATCGGCGAGCGGGCGCGCGGGGCGGTCAGAGAAGTCGTTTACCATTACCATCGCGCCGACAAAGCTGCAAACTGGCTGCGCGCGTGGTGCCACCTCAAGCCACTCGTTCAAGGCGCCACACTCATCGGACTCAAAGTGGCTAGATCCTATCCAGCGAACCGTCGAGGGATCGATGATCGAAGCTACACCCTCGAGCGTGGCTGAAAACATTTTCTTGAAGCCCGTATGCATCAGGAACGGCTCATCATCCTTAATGAGGAATTGGTTGAACTGGATTCCGTAATCGGGATGGAATGTCGAGATTCGATACGTATCTTGCGCGATTTCGGTTACTTTGCTTTGCATGCCGATCCTCCTTTCGTGACGCTGCAGTCTAACCCTTGAGAATGAAGTGGGCGAAAACAAATATACGCAAGCGACCGGTAAAAGACAACATTATTAATGAAAATGGGCGCTGTTTCGCGCCCTCATCTCCAGTGTATTATTCTACGGTTCGCTTGCCTAAAACGCTTGCTTATTTCTTGTCCGTTTGACGTGCTCCCGGCAAACTGTAAATAATTTCGCCGGCTTCGCCGAGAAACTCGAGTTTTGGCGAGCCGTCCGGTGCAACTTTTAGTCGGATTCGAGGTCTGCCCTTGATGTCAGCCATCAACAGTTCATTTGAGTTGTCCCGGCGCTTGCCAAGGAAAAGCCGATTTGTCGTCAATTCACTATTGTCCACAAGAGTCTGAATTGCGGCTTTGCGTTTCGCTTCGTCAGGTATTTTTCGAGCTTCTTCCAGTTTAGACAGCATAACGTCGCTGGGAAGGTTGGGCTGCTGCCACATCTTTAGTCCGGATTCATAAGTTCCGTTGTCGCTTTCGAGATAGCTGAGAGCCATCTCTGATCGTTTCTTACTTTGTCCCAGGTAATCATCCCGAAGTGGCCGTTGCCGCCGTTGTCGCCAAAAACGTAGCCGCCCATCTCATCGCCCAATTGGTTGAAAAAAATCATTCCCGGCGGGCGCGGTCCGTCCCGTTTGATAATTTTCCCATTGACGATGCCGGGATGTTGCCGCTCTTGGTTGGAAATAACCATTCGGAGTTTGCCGTCCTTTTCCACTATGTTAATGCGTTCAACATCAATCTCGGCAAACTTTTTGTTCTTGATTTGTGTGGCAAACGCTGTCAACAAAAATACCGCGCAGAAGAGCGTGGCGACAACAGCGTAGATCTTCAAAAATCGCACTTCTTTTTCAAGGTTCGTTTCCATATTTGCTTTCAACAGGTCCTTTTCCTTCGCCTAATATTCTCAAATCTTCATCTGCTTTCTTTAATAGTTTTGTTCTCGTACAAAAACTTGTTCGTAATTCGCCTTTTTTGCCGTAAGCATATACTAAATAAGTGTCGCCTTCGTTGAATTCGTAATCACAACTAGAAATCGTAGTGGTGCCGTCGGAGTTTTTTGTGTAAGACGTGATCAGGAAAACTTCCGACCCCTCGTCTTTCCACCATCGCTCGACCCGGAATTTAACGACAAGCGTTTCGTATTCGATCTGCCGACCTTCTACTTTCCGGCGAGATTCCGTGGGAATACCTTTTCGATACTCGAAACCGATTACCTTTCCAGCAAAAACCGCAGTTGAATGTTCGGTGGCATATTTAACGGAATCGCTAGCTTTTTCATCGGGCACACTTCCACAACTACAAGCGAGAGCATTGTCTGTACCCAGCAATAAGCAAAAGACAAATGCAATTATGATTTTTTGTTTATTTAGACGGAACATAATTCCCCCCCCGAGAGCCGAACCGCCCCTTTGACATGGCGCGATGCTGATAACAAAAGTTGCAATTCAAATTCAGCATGTTATGCCGATCAGCTTTTGATAACATACGAATTTTCGCGCATTATCAAGAACCATTCCGAATGACAACTTCAAAAAACGGTATATCATATCAATACAGAGGCCCATGCAACAAAGTTTAAATTACTTGATCAAGTGCATCCTATTGACCGCATTCGGGATATAGGCCGTCGCACCGAAACATCCGACCTCCAATTAAAAGGTGGATGCAATTATGAAAATATTCCACGGATTGGAAAACGCGAGTATTATTCGACCTACCGTCCTAACCCTCGGCGTGTTCGACGGGCTTCATCTTGGACACCAACTGATCATGCAGACCGTTGTCGAGCGAGCAAAGGCAGCAAATGCCGTACCGACAGCGATCACGTTCGATCCGCACCCGCGCGCCGTTTTGCATCCCGAGTCAGCACCGCCGCTTCTCCAAACTCTGGATCAGCGGCTCGCTAACTTCGACGTTCTGGGCATCGACCAGGCGATCGTCATCCCGTTTGATCTGCAGTTTGCAAACCAGCCCGCCGAAGGGTTTCTTAAAGACATAGTTCACGATCGATTGCATGCGAAGGAGGTGTATCTCGGAAAAGGCTTCGCTTTTGGCAAGGGCCGCGGCGGAAATATTGATATGCTTCGTAATATGAGCAATGAACTTGGGTTTCTTGCCGACGAGGTACCCGAGGTCAAACTTCGCGGAAAACGCGTAAGTTCGTCAAGGACCCGGGATCAGCTCGCCGAAGGCCATGTTAATATCGCACGGCGCATGCTCGGACGTCCATACGGAGTTGAAGGCGTGATTATTCGCGGGAATCGTCGCGGGCACACAGTCGGATTTCCGACCGCAAATCTCAAGCCGCACAATAGGGTGATACCCAGGTATGGAGTATATGCAACCGCAACACTCGTGGGCGGCCTGTGGCGCCGAAGCATAACGAACATCGGCGTCCGACCGACATTCGAAACGCAGGCGGATCCCTCGATCGAAACATACATTTTCGATTTCAATGAAGAGCTTTACGGCGACGTACTTCGTGTCCGTTTTCTGCATCGATTACGCGACGAACGTAAGTTCAACGGAATAGACGAGTTAAAAGCCCAGATCGAAAAAGACACACGATCCGCGCTGAACTATTTTTCTCGTCCCGGCGTACAGAAGTCACTAGAGATCCTATGAAGATCACAGAAATCCGGCCGATGCTTTGGACCGAGGACCTTTACGGAACGATCGACTTTTATACCTCAGTGCTTGGTTTTACGGCCTGTGAAGTCAACGACGATTGGGGATGGGCGACCCTACGGGTAGACAATGTTGCTATTATGCTGTCTCGGCCCAATGATCACACTCGGTACGACAAGATAGGCTTCACAGGCTCGTTCTACTTCAATACCGACGCGGTTGATTCGATGTGGGACAAACTCAGAGACAAAACAAAGGTGTGTTACGGCATCGAAGACTTCGATTACGGGATGCGTGAGTTCGCTGTCTTTGATAACAACGGTTATTTGCTGCAATTCGGGCAGGAGATCGAGTCGGCAGTTTGTCCGTAGCTGCTTTGTAATATGAATGAATTATCCGCACAGCGTGATCTGACGGTCGCGGAACGGCCGAGCACTCCGGTCGTTGAGAACGGCTTTGCTCACCCGCTTGTCGCAACCGCGAGCCTCCCCATCGCCAAGCTTGTTTCCGAGCACGAGAGGGCCGAAGAAGAACGGTTGCTCGCAAAGAAAGAAACTCAGATCGGTCGAAAGTATCAGGGAATCCGTGGTTATCTTCGCCTTTTCGAAGTCTCACGGGTCATCGGCATGCTTTCGTTGTATTTGTATCTGGATCAGTACGATCTTCATCACGAGCACCTTCTCAAACACGCGAAGTCGCGGATGAGCAACGCGATACGGCTAACGCGCCTGGCCGTCTACGGTGAAAAGCTTTACGGCGCCAGGATGTGGTTCTTTCACATAACGATGCTGTTGATCCGCCGGCTATTTCTCGGAAACGAAACCGGGCGGGCAGCAAATCAGGAGAAACAGGCTGTTTGGCTCAGAGAAAAACTGATCGAACTTGGACCGACTTTCATTAAGATCGGACAATCGATGGGTACACGGGCTGATTTGCTTCCGCTGCCGTTCGTGAAGGAATTAGGAACGCTTGTAGACAGTGTTCCGCCGTTTCCGAACGACGTCGCGTTTGCGCGTATCGAACACGAGCTGGGACATAAGATCAACGAAGTCTACGCGGAATTCGAACTAGAGCCGGTCGCGGCCGCATCGCTCGGCCAGGTTTACCGAGCAAGGCTTTTCACCGGTGAAGAGGTTGCCGTTAAGGTACAGAGGCCGAACCTCGAAGCTGTGATAAAAGGCGATGTAGTGATACTAAAAAAGGTCGCGAAGTTTGCCGAGCGGTTTCCCCAGTTAAACGAAAATGCGGATTGGGCCGGGATGCTTCGTGAATTTGACGTAACGATCCACGAAGAGATGGATTACGCCGCCGAGGGCCGAAATGCGGAACGCTTTCACGAAAGCTTTAAGAATTGGACCAATATTCACGTTCCGCGGATCTATTGGCACGCCACGACGTCAAAGGTCCTGACCATGGATTTTATCCATGGGACAAAAGTGACTGACTTGGACGCGCAGCGTGAACGCGGAATTGCACCGGAAAAGGTAAATCGTCTACTGATCAAGACTTATCTGAAACAGCTTCTTGAGGATGGATTCTTTCACGCCGATCCGCATCCGGGCAATCTTCTTGTGATGCCTGATGGACGACTCGCGTTCTTCGATTTCGGGATGGTTGGCCGGATCAGCCCCGAGTTGCAGGCGAAGATGATCGACGCATTCTTTCACGTGGTCGCAAAGGACCCGGCGGGAATAGCGCAGGATCTGATCGATCTTGATTTTCTTAAACCTGGAACCAACCCTAATATTGTGCGGCCCGTCGTAGAGAAAATGTTCGAGTTCCATCTAAACTTGAAATTAAAGGACGTCAATTTCAAAGAGCTTACCTACGACCTGGCCGACGTTATGTACGATTACCCGTTTAGGCTTCCGTCGAATTTCACCTATATCATGAGGGCCCTAATGACGCTTGAGGGTATCGGGATCATCACCGATCCTGAGTTTAATTTCTTTGAAACCGCGAAGCCCTTCGCTAAAGAATTTATGCTGCGCCGCGAGGGTAAGGATTTCCGAAAGCTTTTTGTCGACAAGCTGATGGGACGCGATACGAACGGCAAGATCGATTGGAACCGTACGTGGAAACTCGCGAAGATGGCGTTTAAGACGGTTTTGAATACCGGAACGTAGTGGAGCAGGCGTCGGATTCCGTTTGATATGAGGCCCGAATTCGTAAACATCGAACGACAATGGGCCGAACCACCGTCCAGTGCTCATGAGCGCGCCCGAGAACTTGTCCTTAGGCATGGATGGAACACTACTTGTTTTCAGATAGTAAATCCTGGCATTGAGTACTGGTTCGGCGACGACGGTGAGTCCGTTGTGGGTTTTGTAACGTCCGGCAAGTCGCGGGTTGTTGCCGGGGCTCCGGTCTGTTCGGAGGCGAGTTTGCCGGCTGCGGTAAAAGCGTTTGAAGGCGATGCCAGCGATAGCGGTTTAGGCGTCTGTTATTTCGGGGCCGAAGCAAGGCTTGAGGGTGTGCTTCGCGATTCTAAGGAACACGCGAGGGTCCTGCTCGGGGCACAGCCGGTTTGGCATCCGGCTAATTGGCCGAGAATAATGGCTGGAAGGGCTTCACTGCGGGCACAGTTTAATCGGGCGCGTAACAAGGGCGTAGAGATACGCGAGTGGAGCATCGAAAAGGCGACCAACAATCCGCTGCTTCTCGAATGCCTCGAGGCATGGTTCACGCTCAAAGGTCTACCACCGCTTCATTTCGTTATCGAGCCGGAGACGCTTGGACGGCTTGAGAACCGCAGGATATTCGTGGCCGAGCACAATTCACGCGTTGCTGCGTTTCTTGTGCTCTCGCCTATCCCGACGCGAAATGGCTGGTTGACCGAACAATTTCCGCATCATCCAAAAGCCCCAAACGGCACGGTCGAGTTGATGATGGATGCGGCCGTGAGACAGCTAGGCGACGAGGGTTACGAATACGTGACGCTCGGCCTGTCGCCGCTTTCGAAACGTGCAGATATTGAGAAATTCGACAATCCGGTATGGCTGCGAATGTTGCTGGCGTGGATGCGCAAACACGGCCAGAGGTTCTATAATTTCGATGGGCTTGACGCGTTCAAAGCTAAGATGACACCGGAATTTTGGGAACCTGTCTTTGCTATTTCCAATGAACCGACCTTTTCCGGCGGCACGCTTTACTCGATTGCCCTCGCGTTTACTGAGAATCATCCTTTCAGCGTGATCGCCGGCGGCTTAAAGAAAGCCGCCGCAGACGAGGCGGCAACCCTCGAAAAAAAGATAAAAGCCCTTTTTAGATAGGGATGTGCGAGAAATGCGGATATCGGCCATCGCGTCCCTATTGTTAACACTGCAAACGGTTACGCCTGGACTATGCCAATCGATCCTAAGCCATCATTTGATATTATCCACATCGGATCGGACTTTGACGTTTCCGACTTATCAAACTCACTCTGGAGAAAAGCAAAGCCGGTTCCTGTCAAAGCATACTGGTCGGGGAAAACGGCTCCGAAAAGCCGGCACTTTGCCGCACGACTTTTATGGTCGAAGACCGCTTTGTACGTTCGCTTTGAAGCGATTCAGGCCGAACCGCTGGTCGTCATCGACAAGCCCGATCTGACAAAGAAGGCCATGGATCTATGGGACCGCGATGTATGCGAGATCTTTCTTGCAACGGACCGAGGTGAGCCGAGAAAATACTTCGAGTTCGAGGTCGCTCCGACGGGCGAATGGCTGGATGTTGCGCTTGACCTGAACGGCGGCACAAGAGTCTCAAATTGGGATTACACGTCCGGTATGGAGACATTCGCCCGGGTCGAAACGAACAAGCTCGTCATGGCGATGAAGATCCCGTGGACAGCATTCGAAAAAACGCCGAAAGCGGGCGACGTTTGGCTCGGAAACCTGTTCCGCTGTGTCGGCAAAGACCCGGGACGCGGATATCTCGCGTGGCAGCCTACACTAACCAATGAACCCGACTTTCATGTCCCAGAAAAATTCGGTGAGTTCGTCTTTAGCAAATAAACGACTGAACCCTCGCGAACAAAGCTCCCGGTTCATATTGTTCATATCATCTTTGTTATTGCGGCAAACCGACACGCCGCATCAAATCCTGAAAGCGCGGATCGTCGCGCAAGCTGTCGAAATTCGGCTCAACGCCCAAAAAAATCAGCTGTACATCGTGTTCGGAATAGGCTTTCTCCAGCAACGCAAGCGCTTGCTCACGGTCGCCGAGCGCAGCGTACAGTACGGCCAACGCCCCGGGCTGAACGTACTTGCGGCTCGCCAGCACACGTTTGAGATTTGCCTGCGCTTTTTCGCGTTCGCCCCTCTGGCGTATACTTGGAGAATCTCTGGTAAGGCCAGGATGGTAGTCGACGTCAAATCGTTGAGGCAGCGCGGTCGGCGATCGTCTCTGCCTCGCTATGCTTGCAACAGTTTTTCGTAAACGATAAAAGCCCCAAGACCCAGACTGAACAAGCCGGCACAGAAACGGATTCCTTTATTTATGTGTTCAAAGCGGTTAGCGGTGAGGTAAACTGGCAGTCCGATCAGGAAACTCATCGCCATCATCCCACCGATCGACCCGACCCCGAAGATCAGTATGTATGCAAGAGCGACCGATGTTGACGAGATCGTTGGAAGCACAAGCAGCATCAATGCTGCGCTGCCGGCCAAACCGTGAACCATGCCGATGACAATTGACCTTGCGCTGAACCTATGATGCGTCGTCGCCGGAGCGATCGTTTCGTGCGAATGAATATGCACGTGTTGGCGAGCTCCATGTTCGTGCGAATGAATATGAAGTCTATCGGCCATAAACAAATTTTTGAGAGCATTTAACCCGAGCAATATCAACATTCCGCCAACGATCACCTCGAGTTTGGCCTCGACGGATTCTGATATCTGAAGCTTTAGAAAAATAACCAAAACGCCGACCGCAAAAAGCGATATGGTATGGCCAAGTCCCCAAAGACCCCCAATAAGCGAGGCAGAAAACAGGCTCTTTTTTTCGCTGACAATGGTTGAAACTGCGGCGAGATGGTCCGCCTCGATCGCATGCTGCAGCCCGAGGACAAAGCCGATCAGCAAGACAGAAACTGTGGATATTTCAGGGGTCAATTCCATTCAAACAATGCTAGATCAAACCGTCATTCCGCCATCGACCGCGATGGTTTGTCCCGTTATATAACTCGAGGCGTCGGACGCCAGAAAGACTGTTACACCTTTCAATTCACCCTCTTGGCCGATCCGTGGGATCACGTTCGTTTCTTGAATTGAACGTTCGTAAATGTCAATCACCGATTCCGAAAGCCTTGAGCGAAAAAAGCCCGGCGCTATCGCGTTGACGCGAATCCCGCGACGGCCCCAGCTTGCCGCGAGTTCACGCGTCAGCCCGATCAAGCCGGCTTTGCTCGCCGCATATCCGGAGTAAAATGGCCCGTTTGCCGATGAAGTCACACCCGCGATCGAAGCAATATTGATCATCGATCCTTTGCCGTTCTTCAACATCTCGCGGCCCACTGCCTGAGCGAACAAAAAACATCCGGTCAGGTTAACGTCCAACACGTGCTGCCATTTATCTAGCGGCATCGCTTCCGGCATCGCGCCCCATGAAACGCCCGCGTTGTTGATAAGTATGTCGATTTTGCCAAACTCGCTCACCGTTTTATTCACGGTGGCGGTAACATCTTCCGGTTTCGCGACGTCGCAAACTGCTCCTTTTGCAATATATCCCTTCGCTTGAAACTCGGAAACAGTTTCATCGAGCCATTCGACGCGACGGGCGCACAGCATTAACGAAGCCCCGGCTTCGGCAAGAGCTTCGGCCATTTCCTTACCTATGCCCCGTGATCCGCCGGTTACGATCGCGGTTTTCCCGGACAGATCGAATAGATCGCGAACGTGTTTTGGCATACGCCATTTTGGCACGAATGCTCCTGAAATTGCGAACCCTATAGAATTGCGATTAAAATATTCGTGTGGTGAAGAATCAGAAAGAGCTTGCGTTTGTGCGCGAACATTTTGTCAAGGATGAATGGACAAGGCGATTTACCGATCTCATCGATAAACACGTCAAGTTTCCGGACGAAGGGAAAATGCTGTATATCAACGCCGGAACAGGCGATCACGCGATCGCTCTATCCGAACGGATCGGCGCGAAGGCAGATATTTTCGCGGCGTGTGAAGATGAGGATGTTTTGGCCATAGCGCGAGATAAAGCCGCTGCCCTGAGATCTGCAGTCGACTTTTCAATGGTCCGTTTTGAGAATGAAGTGTTTGACGTAGTCGTTGCGGATGCGGGTTTCGTTGAGCCGATAGATATCGCCGAGATCTCAGCCGAGGCCGTTAGGGTTTCGAAAAGCAGCGGCCGAATTGCGATCCTGCTTATGACCGCAGGCAGTTTCGGCGAGATATTCTCATTGTTGTGGGAAGTTCTCGTCAACCTGGACCTCGGCGGCCACGGAGAACTGGCGGAAAAAATGATCAACGAGATCCCAAGTGTTTCCGACGCCGAGGAGATGGCTCGCGCGGCAGGCCTTGTAAACGTGAAATCGCACACGTCGACGGAGATCTTCGAGTACGAAAATGGGTCGGCGTTTATCGATTCACCGCTCATTGCCGATTTTCTACTTCCGATGTGGTTGGAATTTCTCGACGACAACGAAATGGAGCAAGTTTCGCGAGAACTCACTCACTTAATAGATGCCGAGGACGGCACGCTCACACTTCGATTTTCCGTAAAGGCAACCCTGCTAACAGGTGAAAAAGGATGACCCAGTGGTCGATCAGGATTGTTTTGCCTCATTCCGCCGTCGCAACTCTTCGAGTAAGGCATCATCGCTAACCGCAGTGATTTTAGGGGCCTGCGCCGATCCTAGTTGTTCGCGGTCCGCGTTTTCTTCTTCCTCTGCGTCACGAAGACCTTCTTTGAACGCCTTTCGTGATTGTCCAAGTGATTTAGCCAGCTGTGGCAAACGGCTTGCGCCAAATAGGAGGAACAGAACCGCCACAACCAAAATTATTTCCCATCCATTAAAACCCATAGCTTCACCATTCGTAAAAAGTACAATCGTCAATATATGTTATCACATCACTAAACTGCCGTTGCCGACAGCTTAAATCTGTCCATTGCGTCCACGAGAGCAGCTGTGATGCCCTTTTCCGATACTGAATGTCCCGAATCAGGGATCACGATCAGTTCTGCTTCAGGAAACGCACGATGGAGCTCCCAAGCTGAGGTCATTGGGCAAACGACATCATACCTCCCTTGAACGATCACAGTCGGCAGATGTCTGATCTTGTCAATGTTTTCGAGGAGGTAACTATCGGTCGGGAAAAATGAGCCGTTCATAAAATAATGGCACTCGATACGCGCCAGGCTCAGCGCTTCAAGCTCGCCCTCCCAATGCTCCATCAGATCTTTGTCCGGGTACAATTTCGACGTTGAACCCTCCCAAACGCTCCAGGCCCTGGCGGCCGAAAGTCGGATTTGTTCGTCATCGCTCGTAAGCCGTTTGTAATAGGCGGTCATGAAATCGTGCCGCTCGCTTTCCGGGATCTCGTCTCGATATCGCTCCCAAAAATCAGGAAAGATTTCAGATGCGCCTTCCTGATAAAACCATCGAAGCTCTTTTTTGCGGGTCAGAAAGATACCACGCAGGATTAACCCCAAACATCGATCCGAGTGGGTTTCGGCGTATGCGAGGCTTAGGGTGCTGCCCCATGAGCCTCCGAAAACATACCATTTATCGATACCAAATTTCTCGCGAAGGGCCTCAATGTCCTTGATCAGGTCCCAAGTCGTGTTTTCTTGGAGTTCAGCATGCGGTGTCGACCGGCCAGCGCCGCGCTGGTCAAACAAGACGACGTGATATGCAGCCGGATCGAAAAATTGACGATACAACGATATCAGGCCGCCACCTGGTCCTCCGTGAAGAAAGACAACAGGAATTCCGTTTGGATTTCCGATTCGTTCGTAGTATATCTCGTGAATCTCAGAAACTTTGAGCATTCCCGAATCGAAGGGCTCTATTTCAGGATAAAGTGTCGCCATATAGCTGAATAATACTAGAAACCGCCTTCGTAACCAAAGTGTTGAGCGGAGCTTTCAGACTTCAAGGGCCGGAGAATTATCAACCCATAACTGAAACACAAGCAGCGTCCATAATTCCTTGTGGTGTGACGCCGATCCTGCTTCGTGCTCGCTGATGAGTTTTTGGACAAAATCGGGATTGAACAACCCTTGCTTCTTCAAACGCGCAGGATCGAGAAGGTCGTGCATCATTGGATTTAGCCGAACTTTTAACCAATCGGCTATCGGTATGCCAAACCCTTTCTTACGCCGCTTTAAGATCGATGCCGGCAACAGATCCTTCACGGCCTGTTTCAGGATGTACTTCCCGACCCTGCCTTTTAACTTGTATTCGAGCGGTATCGACGCCGCAAACTGAGCAATTCGCGGGTCGAGAAAAGGAGCCCTCGTCTCTAACGATACGGCCATCGACGCCCGGTCAACTTTCGTTAGAATATCCTCGGCCATATAGAAATTAATATCGAGAAACTGCATTTGCTCAATGTCGCTATCCGCGTCCGTCAACTTCAGCAAATCCTTTGCACCTAAGTAAATATCGGAGTTTGTGTGCTCGAGAACATCGCTTGTTAGCAGGCTTTGATGTTGGCCCGTGGCGAACGAACCAAACCACGAATGGTGGCGTTCGACGGTGCCGGATCTAGAAGCACGGATAAACCGCTTTGCCTTGTAATCGAACGACATGTTATTCGTCGAAACCGGCAGCCTGTTTACGATGGGCTCGATAACGCTTGACCTTAGGAATTCGGGGATGGCCGAGTATTTAGCGGCAACCCGGTGAGCGTAGTACATCGGGTAGCCCGCAAATATCTCGTCACCGCCGTCGCCACCGAGAGCGACGGTAACATGTTTCCGGACAAAGCGCGCTAGCAAATATGTTGGGATGATGGATCCATCCGAAAACGGTTCATCGAGCCAGGTACCGATATCGGTAATGAGGTCGCCGGCCTTTTCAGCATTTAACTTTTCTTCATAGTGCTCTGTATTGAGATGCTTTGCGACCTGACGTGCATATTTCGATTCATCAAACGAATCTTCCTCAAAGCCGATGGAGAACGTCTTTACTTTTTCTGTTGCATGCTGCGCGGCGAATGCGGCAACGGTTGACGAATCAATACCGCCTGAGAGCAAAATGCCCAGTGGAACATCTGCAACAAGGCGCATACGAACGGCGTCAGATAGAAGGCTGCTGAGTTCTTTCGCCGCTGATGTCGGATTTCGGACATTCGCGTTTAGAGGCGCACCCGCCTCCGAAGGCTTTGACCAAGTCAAATTCCAATATCGGCGCGTCTTCACCTCACCATTCTCAACCGTTAACAGATGCGCTGCAGGGAGTTTATAAATGCACTTGTAGATCGACATTGGGGCCGGAACATAGTCGAACGAGACGTAATGGCGAAGGGCGTCGAGATCAAGTTCGGCGTTGACAGATGGGTGTGCGAGCAAGGCCTTCAACTCGGATGCGTATATCAGTTTGCCATCGAAAACACCATAATAGAGCGGTTTTTCGCCAAAGCGGTCCCGTGCGATCAGGAGCTTTTTCTTATGCGAGTCCCAAAGCGCAAAGGCAAACATTCCGTTGAGTTCATCGACAAGCGCATCACCGTATTCTTCGTAAAGATGGGGCAATATCTCCGTGTCCGATTGCGTGGTAAACGTATGTCC
The DNA here is from genome assembly GCA_049679665.1 of Pyrinomonadaceae bacterium. GTDB lineage: Bacteria > Acidobacteriota > Blastocatellia > Pyrinomonadales > Pyrinomonadaceae > OLB17. The sequence continues at coordinate 27,451 of JBAUGL010000034.1, forward strand.
GCGTTTTTTGAGGGCTTCGCGAACCTCACGATAATTGTAAAGCTCGCCGTTCATCATGACTACGACGGAACGGTCTTCACTAAAAACCGGCTGGTCGCCGGTGTGCAGATCAATGACAGAAAGCCTCCGCATACCCAAAGCCGCCTGATCATCAAGCCACAACCCTTCCGAATCGGGTCCGCGATGGACGATGCGTTCACACATTGAGTGCAGCACCGCCTCGGCGTTGTGGGTAGGCTTAGTTGTATCCAGGTTGATCCAACCCGCGATTCCGCACATAACAAAGCTATCTAGGCCACAGCCGTTTCGCGACAGTGCTCTTATCGCTCAATTGAAGCAGATCCCACCGATTGCCGTATAGGTCTTCAAAAACCGCAACCATTCCATATTCTGCCTCTCTGGGCTCCTGTACAAACTTTATGCCGTTGGCGATCATCGATTTGTAGTCTCGCCAAAAATCATCGGTGTTCAAGAAAAGGAATACTCTTCCTCCCGCCTGATTTCCGATAAAGGGCTCTTGCTCCGGTTTTGACGCACGTGCAAGAAGCAGAGTAGTTCCGCAAGAACCAGGCGGAGCAACAACCACCCAGCGCTTATCCTGTTCTGGCTGGTAGGTGTCTTCGACAAGTTCGAAATGAAGTTTCCGGGTATAGAAATCGATCGCCTCGTCATAATCACGAACAACCAGCGCAATATGTACAATTGATTGATGCACGCTGACTATTCGCCAAATCCAATTCTTTCCCTAACAGCATATATCGCCTTATCCTGCGATTCGTGATACGTCCGCACAAGAAGCTCAGCGAGCAGCCCCATAAGAAAGAATTGTACAGAGATGGCGAGCATTACGACGGTTATCAAAGGCAGCGGCGTCAAAATAAAAGACGTCCCGCGGAAAAATTTCAAGTATATTGCTAACAAACCGGCTATAAGCGATATAGCGAAAGCGATCATACCAAAAGTGCCGAAAACGTAAAGCGGCTTGGTCTGATACGACGCCATAAACTTGATGGTGATCAGATCGAAAACGACTTTTATAGTCCTCGATATGCCGTATTTCGATTTGCCCATCGTACGTGCGTGATGGTCGACGGGAATCTCGGTCACTCGCGCACCGGCCCAGGACGCGTAGATCGGGATAAATCGGTGCATTTCACCATAAAGCTTCACGTCCTGAATTACATCACGACGGTACGCCTTTAACGAACAGCCGTAGTCGTGCAGAGGAACGCCGCCGATCCAGGAGATGATCCGATTCGCTATCTGCGACGGGATCTTTCGCGAAAAAAGCTTATCCCGCCGATCCTTTCGCCATCCCGATACCACGTCATATCCTTCATCGAGCTTATCAAGCAATCGTGCGATATCTGCCGGATCATTCTGGAGGTCGGCATCCATCGGGATCAGGATCTTGCCCTTTGCAGCGTCGATACCGGCCGACATGGCCGCGGTCTGACCATAGTTTCGGCGCAATGAGATCACACGAACGCGGTCATCCGCTTCGGCGATCTCGCGCAATATCGCCAGGCTGCCGTCGGTCGAACCATCATCGACGTATATCACCTCTGCTGTTTTGCCTAAGGCATTCAAAGCCGATGCGATCTTGTCGTGCATCGGCCGGAGGTTCGGCTCTTCGTCGAGCACGGGCAGGAACAACGAGAGCTCGGGTGCCGTTCCAGGGGTTTTTAGTTTTGTTTCGGTCGAATCCATTCTGAACACATTCGCAAACTTAATAATTTAGACCTTTCGGGAGGCAAAATACAGCGTGGAAGCGGAATTAGCCACAGAGTTAACAAAGAAAAGCACTAATGAACGCCCACATCAAGTTAAAAGTCAAAACTTTAGTTGCGGCGGGATAAACCCCAATCCCGCGAAACCTCTGTGCTCTTTGTGGCTAAATCTTTGTGCTAAATTGTTTTCAATGAACATTTGGCAGATCATCCGTCGGCTGATGACTTTTGTCATGCCTTTTAACGGCATGGTGATGGCGTCGCTTTTGCTGACGATGCTGGGCGCGTTTGCCGCACAAGTAAATCCACTTGTGCTGCGGTATACCGTCGATACGGTTGAACGGTTATTGAAGGAAGGCGTCGGGGCGAGTGAAAGCACATCATTACTCGTTTTTATTTCAGCGATACTTTTTGGAAAAGAGGTGGTGAACATTGCCGTCAAATACGGCCAAAGCATGGTCGGCGAGAATTTGCGGGTAAAGCTTTCAAGCTCGCTTTCGCAATATGCGATCGAACGGATCCTCAGCTACAAGTATGCTTTTTACGCAACCGATGAGAACGCGACAGGTAAGCTGCAGACGCGGATCGACCGCGGTGTCGAAAGCCTGACCGGATTTGTTCAAAACATTTTTATCGACCTGCTTCCGCTTTTTGCAAATGCCTTTCTCGCGCTCATCCTGATGTTCTCGGCGAACTTTTATGTCGGCCTGGTCGCGTCGGTGATAATGCCGGTCTATTTTCTGCTGAGCTGGCGTCAGGCGGGGCTTTTGAAGGGCGTGCGGCGAGGGCTTCGTGCGTTGCGGGAGCAAAAGACAAACGGCCTTTTCAACATTATCGAATCGATCATTGTCATTAAGTCGTTTGTCCGTGAAGAATACGAACGCGAAAAACAATACGATTTACAACAAAGCCTTGTAAAAGCACAGCTAAAACAACGAAGGACGAACTATGCGTTCGACGCGATGAAGACCTTTGTAGAACAGGTCGGCGTCGTTTTGATTATTATATTGACGGCGTATCTCGTGCTGGATGAGCAAATGACGATCGGGGCGATAATGTTCCATATTTTATTGTTCAACAACGTTTCAGCCCCGATCCGCCAGCTTCACCGCATCTATGACCAGATGAACGAAGCGCTCACCTATGCCGAGGGCTTTTTTGAGATACTGGACGCAGACGACGCTATAGAAGAAAGCGGTGAACTGAAAACGGACCATCTAAAAGGCGAGTTTGAACTGCGCGGTGTCAATTTTACATATCCTAACGGCACGCAGGCCCTCTGGGATGTGAATATGACAATTCCAGCGGGTAAAACGGTTGCGTTCGTCGGGCTTTCCGGTGCGGGCAAATCGACGCTGCTCAATCTGCTTTGCAAATTTTATGCGCCCGGCACGGGGCGGATATTGCTGGACGGCCGTGACCTGTTTGAATATGACACGCACCTTCTGCGGCGGAGCGTTGGGCTTGTCCTGCAGAAGAATCATATATTTCGCGGTTCGATCAAGGAGAATATTCGCTACGGATTTATGCGTGCGACGTTTGACGAGGTGGTTGCGGCAGCGAAAAAGGCGTATCTGCACGATCAGATCGAAAAGCTGCCGCACGGTTATGCAAGCGAGGCTCAGTCGCTTTCGGGCGGTCAGCAGCAGCGGATCGCGATCGCGCGACTATTTCTCAAAGATCCGACGGTCATATTTTTGGACGAGCCGACGGCCAGCCTGGACGCTGTTGCGACCGAGCAGATCAAGAACAGTCTCGACGCGATCAAGGAAAACCGCACTACGGTCGTCATTTCGCACAGCATTTCGCAGATCATCGATTCGGACGTAATATACGTGTTGAAGGAAGGACGCGTGGTCGAGATCGGCACGCACAATGAGCTTTACGAATCGGGCGGGACATATTTTGAGATATTTAACGCGTCAGCCCGGAGCCTGAATCTTGATAAGATCTCTAAAACATTGGACGGATAAACATATGCTTGATCGGCGCACGTTTTTGCAGCTTCCATTGTTGGGAATGCCGCTTTACTTGGTGGCGGAGCTTACAGCCCAGACAATCCAAAAAACCTCGACGATGAAGGTGAAAATGCCGGTCGTTGTTTCTACTTGGGACAGCGGCCTTCGTGCTAACGCCGCCGGATGGCAGATTCTTGATAGAGGAGGAAGTGCACGCGATGCAGTCGAGGCCGCGGCCCGCTCCGCGGAAGATGAACAAAGCTGCTGCGTCGGCCTCGGGGCCTATCCGGATCGCGATGGCAAAGTCACTTTGGATGCATCGATAATGGACGGAAACGGTGATTGCGGCGCAGTTTCATTTCTGGACCGAATAAGACACCCGATCTCGGTTGCGAGGAAATTGATGGAAACCACGCCGCACATACTACTCTCGGGCGAAGGTGCTCGCGAATTCGCGGTTGCCAACGGTTTTAAACTAGAGTCGGGAGATCTGTCTCCCGATTCCGAAAAGGAATGGAAGAAATGGCTCGAGAAATCGAATTACAAACCCATAGTTAATGTCGAGAACCTCAAAGAATCAGGGCTGACGTCTCAGTTTGCGCCGCATTTTTTCGATGACGGTTCACCTAATCACGACACGATCGGCACAATTGCGATCGACGCCACTGCCGGCCTTTCGGGCGCGGTCACAACAAGCGGATTGGCGTTCAAAATGCGCGGCCGCGTGGGTGATTCGCCGATCATCGGAGCCGGGTTATTTGTAGACAACGAAGTCGGTGCCGCGACGAGCTCTGGCGTCGGAGAAGAGGTGATCCGGATTTGCGGATCGCACACTGTGGTCGAGCAGATGCGTCTGGGTCGTTCGCCGGAAAAGGCCTGCCGCGAAGCCGTCCGCCGAATCGTCAAACGTGATCCGAAAAAGGCAAAAGACTTCCAGGTTGGCTTCCTGGCTCTATCAAAGCGGGGCGAGATCGGGGCCTTCGCCGTTCAAAAAGGATTCACTTATGCCATTACAAATAAACAGTTTCCCTACGGCAAGGTGTTCGAGTCCAATAGCCACTTTGCTTGAGGAGCGCCGACATTCACTCACTTTGTTTATGTGAGGGGATTATCCGGCCTGATCTGTTCGCCGGAATTGATATGGAAATGCAAGTGTTTCGATTCCTGATATTGCCCGAGGTTGGTTAGCACACGTGCAGCGCCCTTTTCTTCAACGATTTTTGCCGCCACAGTTTTGACGACATCCAGAAGCTCGATCAGAAGCTGGTTGTCCTTTTCGCCCAGTGACAGCAGCGACGCCACGTGCCGTTTTGGAATTACAACGATGTGCGTCTCCCAGAACGGGCGTGTGTGATGAAATGCAATGACGTTAGCCGTTTCGGCAACCGTCTCGACCGCTGTTTTTCCGCTTAGGACCTCGTCGCAGTAGAAATCTCCCATCTGTCTCTAGCTCAATATTTGCTTGATATTGTCTCGGATCGCTCAGCGTGCGATACTCGTCGTGAATTTTCTGGCACGTTCCTACATTTCATCTCTGCGGGCGACGACGACGATCGACACGCCAAACGGAAAATCGAAATTCCTGAGCCAATATCGCTCGGCAGCGAACAATTTCCCGAACACACCGTTCAGTGCCGAGATGTTCACATTGTTTTCAGATTCAGGCCTTATGCGTGTCCATTTCATAAACGTCCGCCCGGCAAGTATCGGCCCGAAAAACGTCCAGTTTGCGTATGTCGCCCGTTCGACCGTGTATCCTGCCTTTTTCAGCCGTTCGACGATCTGCTGTTTTGTATAGCGAATTCTGTGATTTGAGATTTCGTCCTGAACGCCCCAAAGCCACATAAACGCCGGGACGAATATCAGCGAATAACCGCCGACTTTCGTCACACGCCGCATCTCATTCAATCCGGCAACGTCATCGTCAAGGTGTTCGACCACATCCAGCGCTGTCGTGAGATCGAACGACTCATCAGCAAATGGCAGCTTTTCCGCAAGCCCTTTCTGTGCATTCAGGCCCTTTCGTCGGCAAAACTCAAGCGCTTCGTCAGACACATCAACACCCTCGGCCGTCCCAAATTGCGCAAGCATCGCTAGATTCGCACCGGTCCCGCATCCGACATCAAGAATTCTCGGGTCATGGGTCGTGATTTTGAGATTTCGGATTATTCCCTGAAGGAAGCTCTCAAGAATCGCCCGACGGCCGACGAACCACCAATGTGACCCTTCGACCTCGTCCATGATCGCGTATGTATGCTGCTGCATTTCCTGCGGTAACGATGTGTTCATAAAAACGGCCCTAACGGCCCAATCCAAGCAGCCTTCCCAAACTAAAACCCTCCTCCTTTTTCTTGATCCCCAGCATACGGCTCATCATAATTCCTTGGTTCGTTTCATTCAGCCCGTAACCGTTTTGCATCCGACGCCCGATCCCGACCAGGTCCGCAAACGGCCGCCCGGCAACATCGATCCCTACAAGATCCAGTTTAAGTCCGTCATCAATATAATCAGGTTCACCGATCAGCACTAGATACTCCGCCGAGGTGATGGCTGCACGATGTTCCAGCTGATACAGAGACAGGTCGACAACTGGGTCATCACCCTTCGAGTAACTCGAGACTATCCTTGCAAAATCAAATGCGTGAAGCCCCTCATGCACCAACGTTCCCTGACAGCCCCTCTGCCCCGCTACGTCGAAAGTCCAGTCCGCGAATGTAATGTGGACATCACTTAATGCCTCGACCACCGAGAGTTCCCCGGCAACGATCCTGCGGTTGGTCGAGCGACGGTCGACTAGGCCTGTAATACCTGAACAGCCGATCGTCGCAAGCGGCACGAACCGGATGACCACGTCACTCTCGATCATCAGACGCGCTGTGTTTTTGTGCTGCTTATTACCCTTCTCCAGGACCTGCGCAGCGGCCTCTTCGATCGCATCGCGATATTTTGCTTCAACTCTGTCGTCAAAGATCATAGAAGATCGATCAATTTCCAGAAAAACTATAACCGCCCGAATCCGCACCAGCTATTTTGATTATGCCAGACGATCTTCACCTCTTCCGCTCTGACCTCTCGCCACCAGTCCTCAAAATCTGCCTTCGTAATATAAAAAGCCGTCGGCGCCACGAGGTGATCGAAAACTATATTGTGCTGTTCTCGCCAGCCGAATGTCCCCAAATGGTTCAAGTAATCATTATAGAAAAGCTGCCGAGCAAGCGGTTTAACCGCAATATTCGCAGGACGATAAACCAATTTTGTTGTAAGAAAAAGGCTAAGTGTAGGCAGTTTCGATAGCTGGTAAAGCAGAGGCTGGCTGATCTTCGATGTAAACCCTTCACGGATCGGATTCACATATCGTGTGATCCATTCATTATTCTCAGCGCCGTAAACCCAGGCAGAAATGTGTCCGTCCTTTCTCACTTTTGAGGCGAGCGAAACAAACGCCCGCTTCGGGTCAGGCGTGTGGTGCAGAACCCCGACGCTGAACGCATAGTCGAAGACCTTTTTTAATGGTAGTTTGAAGATGTCACATTGAATGACGTGAACATTTGGAAGATCTTTCGTTAATTTGAAGGCAGATTCGACACCGTCGCCTAGATCGATCCCGACCACCTCTTTTGCGCCCCAGGCCGCAGCCAGTTTCGTGTGCCGACCCTTCCCGCACCCACCTTCCAGAACTACCTTGTCTCTGAAAAATGTCTTTTCTACCGGCTGGATCCATCCAAGGAATTGGTCCGAATATTTCGTGTCCTCTTGCGTAAAATGGGTCCACTGCCAGCCAAAATTCTCAGCGGTTTCAAGTTTATCGCCGTCGACCTTCGCTAGATCAACAAAGCGCGGGACTCCTCGCACGATCTTATATTCTCGGGCACACTTCCGGCACGTCATGATACCGGTAATTATTTCCTGGCCTTCGTATTTCCCCGCGTCCGCAAGCAGAATGTCTCCGCCGCAGCTAGGACAGGCAAGCAG
>JBAUGL010000035.1:0-2299 GCA_049679665.1 Pyrinomonadaceae bacterium
GAGCATTCCGCTGACCACACCCAAGATCGTCGATCAGGTCAAGGCCGCCGCCCATTCGACCTGGACCACACTCTCCGACTACATCGGGTTGCCACGGACCGCAATTGACGACGACGAGATCCGCGCCCGTGTCCGGCAAGCCAACCGGATCATCGCCGACATCCCTGGTGTCTTCGATGCGCAACCAACCACGCCCGCTCAGATGGTGTGGCTATGGCAGCACGCGATGACGCGCGGACTTCATGTCGACCCTGACCTGCCGGACGCAGCCGTGACGCCGGGAGCAAAGTCAGGTGCAGCCCTGTCCGCATGCCGGATCGATGAGGGCGCCCAATCGGATCGAGAGAAGGCCACGGGTTGGCGAGGCAACGTTCCAACGTTCAGTCGGGTCCTGAAAGTCGACCAGCCGTACGAATTCGTCGACCACCCCGCCTCCTACCAAGTGCTCCTCGCGCTCGCTGACACCCCCGCCGGTGGCGTCTATTTCCCCGGCTCGGAGTTCTTCACTCTCGCTGACGACTTCGGCGATATCGATGTCGATTTCGCCGTACGACTCAAGGTCACCGCCGGCGCGGATGTCATGCAAGCGAACAAGCGCGCGCTCGAGAACCTGAAGGAGCAGTACGAACAGCGGGAAGGAGAGTTGGCCGGCGGCCAAGGTGTTCTCGACCTCGCTGCCGCCGCGTTGACCGAATACACCTCGTTGCTCGAGACCAACCGCGACGAGGTCGAAGTTTCCTGGACGGCGTTGTTCGCGGTAGGAGCAGATTCCGAGGAGCGTGCACTCGCTGATGCGAAGGCGTTGGTGAAAGCCTTTGAACAGCAGCAATACAAGGTGGTCGCACCGGTCGGCTACCAGGAAGACCTGTGGTGGGCGATGCTGCCTGGCGTTCCCACATCGAAGATTGTCCGCGAGTTCGCGCAGATCACCACGTCGACGCATTTCGCGGCGTACATGCCGTTCATTCGCAACGATCTCGGCGATGGCAGCGGACCGCTGTTGGCACTGAACATCACCAACTCTCGGATCGGCGTCGTTCACCACGACGTCGCCGGAAAATCCTTGCGAGACCAGTCCGGATCCTTTGCAATCACCGGTGAACTCGGATCGGGCAAGTCGGTCACCATGAAGGTGATCGCCGGCCAGGTCGTCGACTGCGGGGGGCAGGTCATCGGTATCGATCAAAGCGATCTCGGCGAATACGCCAACTGGGCCCGCGCCGTCACCGAAGCAGTCGTGGTCGACCTCGTCGAACCCGAATACAGCATGGATCCACTAAGGATCTTCGAGGCAGGAATCGCAGCAGAAATGGCCCAGTCCGTGCTGTTGACACTGCTCCGAATCCAACCATCCTCAGACCTGGGCATCGCCTTGGCGAAGGTGCTCGAGCCCAAATACCGCGCAGAGCACCCTTACCCGGGTTTGGGCGAGCTGACCGACCACCTCCTGTCCGGGGCTTGCCCGATCGCCCACGCCCAAGATCTCGGCGAAGCGATGAACGTCTACGCCCGCCGCACCTACGCGGCGGCACTGTTCGGCAAAGACCTACCCCCGCTGCCCATTACTGCCCCCGCCATCATCTTCCGCACCCACCAGGTCGACTTGCCGACCCAGCTCCAGACCGAGAAGCAGCACCTCTATGAGAACCTGCCGCTGGAAAAGCGGTTCGGTCACGCGGTATACACCCTGATCGCGAAAGTCGCCCGCGGACAGTGCTTCGCCGACCCCGACCAGATGGCGCTCTTCCTCGTAGACGAGGCACACCACCTCCTCAACGCCGACGACGGAATCGACATCATCGAAGATTTCGTGCTGCAGGGCCGCAAGTCCTCTGCCGCGGTGGGACTCGGCGACCAGGACTGCGCGTTCGGCACCCCGAAGCTGCGCGGACTGATCAAGACCCGCATCGCGCACCGTCACACTGACGAAACTCTCGCCAAGCGCGCCATCGAATGGCTCGGCCTCGACCCGGACGACTACGGCCTGGTCAAGCAATACAGGGAGCAGACAGCTCCGGTCACCGGAAAAAACAAGTACGTCGAACCTCACCGCCGCGGCGAAGGCTACATGCGCGACGGCAGCGGAAACGTCGGTCGCATCAAGACGCTGCTGCCGGCAACGGAATCTCGCAGAATTGCAGTGTCGACCACTCCGAAGGACAACAAGCTGGTGCAAGCATGACCGCGGCCGCGGCGCCCGCCCGTGAACGGGAGGTGATCGGCGCACCCGAAACCCGGGAATATTTCAGTGTCCGCGCCGCGGCCAAACGCTCACTGCTGTGGCTCGTCACCGCATGGA
>JBAUGL010000036.1:0-14523 GCA_049679665.1 Pyrinomonadaceae bacterium
TCTTTGCCGGCGAGAACTCCGAAACGTCCCCCTGGACCGCGATCGCCTCGACACCAGATTCTTGACACATACGAACCGTATCGGCTGCCTCTCCATCATTGCTCAGATAATTGACGACCACATTCGCACCGCCTTCGGCTAATCTTAATGCCGTCGCCCGTCCGACGCCCCGCGACGAACCGGTGACAATCGCGGTTTTCCCGGCGAAAAGATTTCTCGGAAGACTAATACTTACGGACGTTACATTCATAGATTCTAATTGCTCCTTTTGCGATCCTGCAGTATAGAGCCGTCGCTTCCCCAAAGTCGCCAAGCCGCAAAACTAAGATGGATTATTCAAGAAAATGTTTGTGTATTAAAATAGTCGCAAACTTACTGGAATTCAAAACCAATGCACGACAAAAACCTTCTCGAAGATCAACCAATCGCCTGGATGCCCACGCCCGACGTGATCGAAAGAGCGCAACTTACTCGATTTATGAGACAAGTTGGCGTCACGACCTGGGATGAGCTTTACGAATTTTCGATCCGCGATGTCGAAAACTTTACGGAAGAGGTCCTGAAGTTTCTGGACATCCGCTTCGACCCGCCATACGAAAAGCTGCTCGACACCTCAAACGGCATTGAGTTTCCGAATTGGTTCTCACGGACCGCAGACGCCCTCGTCCGCAATGAGGGCGAAGCCCGAACAACTGCCGCGACCTTCGATAACAAAAAAGGCTGGCACGAGCGCGGTTATTTACCTCATTTTGACGGAGTTGTTACACAGTTCGCCACGTTCCGCCTGGGCGATTCATTGCCCCAGAATGTTATGCGTCGCCTTGAAGCCGAGATCGAGCGGGACAATCCGTCTGATCCTTCAAGGGAATTTCGCAAACGGGTTGAAGAGCACCTCGATAAAGGGATTGGTGAGTGCATTCTCAACCTGGCAAACATAGCTGAAATAGTTAAGGTAGCGATCCTAAACGAGAATGCAAAAAGCTGTAACTTGATCGCTTGGGTAATAATGCCTAACCACGTTCACCTATTGCTCAGACCGCTTGAAGGGCATAGTTTGTCTGGAATAATGAAGTCGATCAAGAGCGTTTCTTCACACAAGATCAACAGAGCATTGGGACGAAAGGGGCCGGTTTGGCAGCCCGATTATTTTGATCGCTATATCCGTGACGCCGACCATTTTGTCAAAACATTTAGATATATTGAACGCAATCCGGTGAAAGCAGGGCTTTGCTCCTCTCCGGAAAACTGGAAATTTAGTAGTACCGGAACGCGGACGCCCTCGTCCGCAATGAGTGCGGAGCACGAACAAAACCCTTCGCCGGAGGAACCGGCGATTGCGGACGGAGGCGCCCGCGTTCCATCCGCCGGACTGAACATCACTGAAATGTGCCTCGACCGCTGGCAGACCGCCGAAATGTGGAACAAGTTGGCATTGATCTGTGAAAACGAAGGCGGAGAGGTTGCAGCGTTTACTTATCTTGATTTGTGGAGTGCCGTTCGTGCATTTTCTCAAGGACTTAGGAATCTCGGATTGAAAAAAGGTGATGCTGTTGGAATTCATCTTCCGATGGATTCTGCTACTGTCATCGCGCTGCTGGGAATAAATCGGATCGGCGCAATTGCCGTCCCTGTGTTTTCCGGTTATGGCGTTGATGCAGTGGCAAGTCGAATGAATGCGGTCGGAGCAAAGGCTTTGATCACATGCGACGGTTTTCACCGGAGAGGAAAGTTTTTCAATGCCCTTGAAATTTCCGAAGCCGCCATGAAATACTGTCCTTCCGTCCAACGAGTAATAGCGGTCGAAATTACAACTGAATCCGTCTCGTCGCAGTTGAAGTTGATAGATTTCGACGACCTATGTCTGACAACGCTTGCAAATACCGATGGCGTAGATATTGAACCCACCTCCGCTGAAGACCCGCTAATCATCCTGTACACCTCCGGCACAACAGGAAAGCCAAAAGGCATCGCTCATACGCACGCCTCTTTTCCGATCAAAGCGGCGCAGGACATGGCGTTTGGGACGGACGTCGGCAAAGGCACGCGGATCTCGTGGTACACGGACATCGGCTGGATGATGGGCCCGTGGCTGATCTATGGGGCGCTGATCAACGGCGCAACGATCTGCATCTACGACGGCGCACCCGACTACCCGACGGCTGACCGGATGTGGGAGTTCTGTGCTAAACATAAAGTCGAGGTCCTGGGAATTTCGCCGACGCTTGTTCGAGCGCTGGCCGCTCACGAAGAACGGAGCGGGGACGACAAAGATGGAACGCGGACGCCCTCGTCCGCAATGAGTGCAGAGCACGAACAAAACCTCTCGCCGGAGGAGCCGGCGATTGCGGACGATGGCGTCCGCGTTCCGCCTCACCAACGCCACGACCTGTCGTCGCTTCGCATTTTCGCCTCGACCGGCGAGCCGTGGAATCCAGCGCCGTGGTGGTGGCTATTCGACAAGGTCGGGAACTCGAAACTGCCGATCATCAATTATTCCGGCGGTACCGAGATCTCCGGCGGAATATTGATGGGCAACCCGCTGCTACCGATCAAGCCGTGCTCGTTTCCCGCTCCGTGTCCGGGAATGGATGTCGACATTCTCGACGAAAACGGCGAACCGGTCGGGCCAAATCAGGTCGGCGAACTCACCCTGAAGCAACCCTGGATCGGGATGGCACGCGGATTCTGGCAGGAAAAGGAACGCTATTTGGAAACCTATTGGCAGCGTTTCAAAAATATTTGGGTACACGGCGACTGGGCAATGCGCGACGATGACGGCCACTGGTTTATATTGGGAAGAAGTGATGACACGCTAAAAGTCGCCGGAAAACGCGTCGGCCCCGCCGAGGTCGAGAGTCTGCTCGTCGCACATCCGTTGGTCTCCGAAGCCGCCGTCATCGGCGTCCCAGACGAACTAAAAGGCACCGCCATGGTCGCTTTCTGCGTAATTCGGAACGCAGACAAGAGTTTTCCCGTTTCGTTGGAGGCAGAACTCAAAACGGTCGTCGCCCGCGGCATGGGCAAACCGCTCTCGCCTTCGCAGGTTCATTTCGTCTCGGCGCTACCCAAAACACGTAACGCCAAAGTAATGAGACGTGTTATCCGGGCAGCCTATCTCGGTGAAGATCCTGGCGATCTTTCTGCGCTCGAAGATCCAACGGTTGTTGGTGAATTTCGCGAGGCGAACCGATAAGTTGAACACGTTGAACATGCTGAACACATTGAACCTTTGACCGTTGAACAAGCTAAACTCGACATCGCTGAATCACCTAACCCGCACGCTCGCGGCAGCAGACCTTGATCTAGGCCGCGTGTTTAATGCCTATGGGCCGCCGCCGCTTTGGGAGCGCGAACCGGGGTTTGCGACGCTGATCCACATTATTCTGGAACAGCAGGTTTCCCTGGCATCGGCAAAAGCTTGTATTGATAAGTTGACCGCACGGGTCGAGATTATCTCGCCTGAAGCGGTGCTTTCATTGAATGACGCAGAGCTGAGAGCTGTTGGATTCAGCCATCAGAAGACCGCCTACGCTAGGCATCTCAGCGAGGCGATCCTCGAAAGGCGGATCGATCTGGAAAAACTGGATCGTCTACCTGACGCGGACATAAAGTTCGAATTGATGAAGCTCAATGGCATCGGTGAGTGGACTTCGGATATTTATCTGTTGATGGCTATGCTCCGGCAGGATGTAATGCCGAAAGGCGACCTGGCGCTGCACACGGCCTGGCACAAACTTAGCGGAAAACCGCGACCTTCATCCGAGGAATTTGTGCTCGTCGCCGCAAAATGGGCTCCGTATCGCTCGGTTGCGGCAAGGCTCCTTTGGCATTTCTATTTGTCAGAGTTGCGAAAGCCAGCGCTTTAGCATTGTACCGATTTTGAATTCATTCCGTCCGCTTGCTAACGCGCAGGCTTCTGCATTAACTTAATCTCCGATGACGAAGATCCTCGATGTAGGCTGCGGAGCAAATAAATACGAAGGCGCAATCGGGCTCGATAATAATGCAAGGACGGCCGCGGACGTCATTCATGATCTCGGAGACCTGCCGTATCCGTTTACCGATGATGAATTCGATCTGATCGTCACTCGGCATGTGGCCGAACATGTCCCCGATGTCATGGCGTTCATCAGCGAATTGTACCGAATTACGAAGCCCGGCGGACACATACGGCTCGTTACGCCGCATTATACCAATCCTGATTGGGCCACCGACCCCACACATCGAAACCATTTCAATTCTTATTCGTTCAATACGTTTATTGAAGATCGTCAGGTTTTCGATTTTTATACGGACGTTCGGTTAAAACCCCTGAAATCATACGTGTCGCTACTGTCGCTGTGGAAGGCTCTTGGGATCGAGTTTGTCGTAAACCTCGATCAAAGTAACCGAAGACTTCGTTTTCTAAAGAAGTTTTGGGAACACTATCTCAGTTTTGTTTTCCGGGGGAAGGAACTCCATTTTGAGTTCGAGGTCGTTAAATCACAGTGAACAGCCAACTTTTTGTACTGTTTCTATCATCTTTATCCGATGGATGTCTGCTATCAATTTAATTAGAGGGTTTGAGATGAAGAATAAAATATTTGCACTCCTTTTTGCTTTCGTTTTTATCGCGCATTCTTCCGGCATTGCGCTTGCCGGATCGAATCTGGCAACTTCCCAAGATGATCTAATTTCGCTGCTACCCGCTTCTGACGGCGTCATGACTCTGAATGCTCGGAAACTGTTCGGAGAGGCATTACCGACAATTCTGGCTTCAAATCCTACGTTGCTGTCCGAAATCTTGTCAAAGGTCGATGAGATTCAGTCAAAGACCGGGATCGATTTTCGAAAGTTTGACCAGGTGGCCATCGGTATCGCAATGAAAAGGGTCAAGGTAAATGAGATCGATTTTGATCCGGTTCTGGTCGCACGCGGAAACTTTAGCTCCGGCGGCCTGGTTTCCGTTGTGAAACTTGCCTCGAATGGAACGTATCGTGAAGAAAAGATCGGCGACCGGACAGTTTATGTGTTTTCCGCAAAGGATATTGCAGCTAAAAATGCGCCCAAATCGAATAGTTCGCTGGTTACGCGGATGATCGGCCGCGCGATCGATGGGCTTACAAAAGAGGTGGCATTGACGGCACTCGATGGAAACACTTTGACGCTGGGATCGCTCGCTCGGGTTCGTGCAACGGTTGAAGCGAAGACCCGGGTCGAGGCTGAAATTTCGGCGCAAGTTCGGCGAAAGCCCTCTTCGATAATGAGCTTCGCTGTTCGGACGCCCGACGGACTTTCGAGCTTCATCCCGCTCGATAATGACGAGCTCGGAAAGAATGTTGATTCGATTCGGTACGTTACCGGTTCCCTTGATGTTGTCTCGGGGAACGGGGTTCTACAACTGGCCGCAAAAACCATGAAAGCTGAGCAAGCCCAGGGCCTTTTAGAAACGCTCGAAGGCCTGCAAATTCTTGGGAAGGCGCTTCTTGGATCATCAGGCGGTACCGATAAACAGGTGTACGCGCGAATGATCGACAACGCAAAGATCACAAGATCAGGATCCGAGGTCATGCTCGATCTTCAAGTTCCAAAGAGTGATATGGACGTGTTGGTCGGCGCCAAGAAATAAAAGTAATGTTGGTCGGGGAACAGGAGCGCCCAATTGCCGGGTGCTCCTTTTTTCTTAACGGCGACGTTGAAACGATCGCTGTCTTTCGTTTGAGAATTGTTCCACGTCACGATTGAACCGGCCGTATTCGTCAAGCAGCGGGAAAAGATTTAGTTGATCCGACAGATATGCGGCGCGCAATTCGACGGGCCGCGCACCGGCCGTGATCACCTTAACCGATGTTCCCCGTACTTCTTCTATCCAACGCGCAAACACTTCGGATTTTCCGACGGTTGCCGATAGCAGCAGCAGTCGAATTCGCGGCGGCGTAAGGATAATTGTTTCTTCCCACACATGTCCTCGGTCCTCGTCGGCAAGATAATGGGCTTCGTCAATCGTGACAAAATCGGTACGTATCTGTTCGCCGCTCCGCATTGCATCAAATACCTGGTTGCGATAGATCTCGGTTGTGCCAACGATCAATGAAGCTTCCGTATTCTCCTTCCGATCGCCGGTTAGAATGCCAACATTGTCCCGTCCGAACTCTTGTGAAAATTCAATATATTTTGAATTTGTGAGCGCCTTTAACGGCGATGTGTACCAAGCCCGCAGGCCCTTCGCAAGCAGACGACGGATCTCTTCACGTGCTATCCAGGTTTTTCCGCTTCCCGTCGGGGCGGTAACTAGAACGTCCTCGGTTTCGAGCGCTGATAAAGCCTCGAGTTGAAAAGCGTCTGGGAGAAATGGCTTTTGCTCAGGTACGCCTATTCCCGAGAGCAGCCGATCGACAGATTTCAGCTGCCGCGGCGTAAGTTCCATATTACGGGAACTTTCTGAAACACCTTCACGTTTATATGAACGTTGGTCGTTTCGATATCGTGTATGTGAGTGACTGCGTTTTCCGCTGCGGTTTTCCTTTCGAGGTCGACCCATGCCAGTAATATTACTGGGAGTGGAAGTTTATGTCCACATACTTCCAAACATGCGTCGACTTGAGCAATGGAAGCCTTCCAAATACTGGTCTTTGGTGTTAGAATCCTTGATTTACCTCGCAACTATTTGACGGGGCTTTGCGTCTAATACCAATGTTAAATGCTTTTGGCTGGAAATATCTTTGGCGCACATAAATTATATATATGTTTGAGCAGTCATTATTCAATAGGGACACGCCGGCCCGCCCGACAAGATCGGGCGATTTCCTTCATAATTACGAACTTCGGTCATGGAAACTTACCCCAAGGATCTATAAGATTGTGGCGGCATCGGTGGCGTTCAATATTCTCGCCATACTTGTCGCGGGGCAAACATCCCTACTTACGATGAAGGGCTGCGACAGCCCACTCGTCGGCCGTGTTTGTCAGGTTCTAGATACGGTTTATGTAGGCAGCTTGTTGTTCGGGACCGACCGAGAGTACGTCGATGCCGTTTATGAAAAATCGGAGCTCGAGGATGCTGATATAACGTTCGTGGACGTTAGCGGCGAAACACCTCCGCTAAGTTATCCGGAAGGGTATTTTCAAATAGCGAACCCGCAACAGTTCGCCATGCTTCAACAGCAAGCACAGAATCCCGACTCCGGGTTTGGCTCATCGAGCTTCCCCAAGTACTCACCGCCGACTGGCATTCCCGGCGGTTTGATAAACACGACACCGATCACTCCAAAATCGAACCCGAATTCCGTTGTCGGCGCTATACCCGATTCCCCGCTTGGCTCGATCGGTGGACCGGGGTCGGTCATCGCCGGCAGGGGTAAACGTGGCAACGGAAAGGTTAAGAAATCAACTGATCTCGCCAAAGAGTCGCCCGAAGAGTTGCCTGAACTGGGCGATGAGACGGCCGAGATCAAGTCGGAAACAGCAAAGACACCTGAAAATTCGGATCCGATCTCCGGAGTTGAGTTGAACAAAAGGCCGTTCGTCGACTTAGGTATTTTTGTTAACGATCTTTTGGACAAGAAAGAGGTCGATCTCAGCACCGAATTCATGATCAATGCCCAAGGCAAGTTGAAGAAGGACGGTAAACTGGATCCGAAATCGTTTAGATATGTCCAAGCTGCTAGTTCCGATGCAAAGATGATCGAAGTTGTAAAAGAATCGATCGAAGCGATCAACGATAGTGGATATCTGCAGTATCTAAAGGATATTAGCGGCAAAGATTTCAATCTTGTTTTGCAGCAGGACGATTCGAACATTACCGCCGTCGTTCAATCCGAGATGGAAAGCGAAACGCGGGCAAAATCGATCAAAAGCGGCCTGGAATTACTAATCGGCCTTGCGAAAAGTAGGAAGTCGGGGGCCGGCGCGGACCAGAATGATAAGGATGATCTCCTACTCCTTGAAAACGCCAAGATCGAAAGCGACGGCAAGAAAGTAGTGATCAAGTTCCTCGTGCCAAAAGGAATCGCCATACCGATGATTCAACGAAAACTGGCCGAACAGCGCAACGAAGCTAAGAAACCAAGCGGCAACGCGTTGACGACCGCGAATCAGAACACCGCAGCTAGATAGTTGATGCTAAGCCAAAAGAACCACAATTCGATATTTTTCCTCACCACGCTCGGTGTCTATCTCGGGTTAGTACTCGTGGGCGTCGCTGCACCTAAGTCACGACTAAACACTGTATTCGCACAAAATTTCGACGTCACCTATGACGTAGGGGCGGGCGACCAAAAGGAACCGCGCCTAATGGTGGACCGCTTGGCAATGTCAGTGGTCGATACGGATTTCGGGATATCGGAATGCCTTAGCAGCTATTTGGCACTATATAAGCGAATTGCGCCAGTCAGCGAATTTACTGGGTCGCGACAAAATGTTTTCCTATGCGACATTTCTTTGACTCCTGCCTATGACGGTCCGCGAGACCAATCTTTACTTGCTCACAATAACCAAACCTTCACTGTTGCACGCCTTCCTCGCGCATCTTTACGTGCTCAAAGCCTCTAGGAAGCGGCGTAGCGGCGGGCGATATCTCCAATTTTCCTCGTCATAACCAAGATCTATAATCCGTTCCGCAGTTGCACTTCAAAATGCAATGTAGCAATCTAGTTGATTGCTTTGGACAACGTACTTTGGTTCGTTATCCTAACGGTAGCCAAGTTCGACAAAAGGCGGTTTTTCGAACTTTTTTGAGGAACATCATGGCTGTAAACAAATTTGCAGATAAGTTAGTTAAAAAAATATTTGGTTCGAGCAGCGACATTTTTTTGAAGAGTGTTAAGCCGACCGTTGAAGCTGTTAATGATATCGAGCCGTCGGTCCAACGACTTTCGGACGAAGAGTTGAAGGCACAAACGCAGAAATTCAAAGATCGTATTGCGCAAGCGCTGGAGGGCATCACCGAAAAAGCCGCCCGCCGGAAAGCCGAACAGGATATCCTTCACGAACTATTGCCGGAAGCATTCGCGACGGTCCGGGAAGCGTCAGTTCGTGTCACGGGAATGCGACATTTCGATGTTCAGGTGATCGGAGGCATCGCCCTCCATCAAGGTCGGATCGCAGAAATGCGGACCGGTGAGGGAAAAACGCTTGTAGCAACCTTGCCGTCGTATCTCAACGGGTTGACGGGACGCGGCGTTCACGTGGTAACGGTCAACGACTATCTAGCCCTTCGCGACGCGGAATGGATGGGTAAGATTCACACATTCCTGGGACTTACGGTCGGCTGTATCCAGAATGATATGGATGACGTCGAGCGAAAGGAAGCCTATGCCTGTGACATCACTTACGGGACAAACAACGAATTCGGCTTCGATTATCTTCGCGACAATATGAAATTCGACGTCGAATCTCTTGTACAACCTGATCATTATTTCGCCATTATCGATGAGGTCGATTCCATCCTCATCGACGAAGCTCGAACACCTCTGATCATTTCCGGAGCATCCGACGAAGCCACCGACAAGTATTACACTGCGAACCTGATCATCCCGCAGCTCACGAAAGGGCATAAGGATGAGGAAACAAAGGTAACGACGGGCGATTATCTGCTCGATGAAAAGAATCATTCGGCCGTCTTAACTGAACAGGGCGTTTCAAGATCGGAGAAATTGCTCGGGGTGACAAATCTGTACGACCCGGCGAATATGGAGCTCCTTCATTGCGTCGAGCAGGCATTAAAGGCTCACACACTCTATAAGGCGGATCATCACTATGTGGTACAGGAAGGCGAAGTCATTATCGTTGACGACTTTACTGGGCGATTAATGCAGGGCCGCCGCTGGTCCGACGGGCTTCACCAGGCGGTCGAGGCGAAGGAAGGTGTAAAGATCGAACGCGAGAATCAAACCCTCGCAACAATCACCCTTCAAAACTATTTCCGGATGTACGAAAAACTGTCGGGCATGACCGGAACTGCAGAGACCGAGGCCGAAGAGTTCGGGACAACATACAACATTGACGTCGTTATCATACCGACAAACCGTTCGATGATCCGGCAGGATAATTCGGATATGATCTATCGAACCCTCCCCGAAAAATGGAACGCCGTGATCGATCATATCAAGGAACTTCACGCCAAGGGCCAGCCGGTCCTGGTCGGTACGGTTTCTGTCGAGAATTCGGAACTGATCGCTAACAAGCTAAAGCAAATAGGTGTCCCGCATAACGTACTAAACGCCAAATATCACGAACGCGAGGCAGAGATCGTTGCACAGGCAGGGCGCAAGGGCGCCGTGACCATAGCGACAAATATGGCCGGCCGTGGTACTGACATCCTACTCGGCGGAAATCCTGAATATTTGGCGAACGACTACCTGAAGCGGATGGAGATCAATCCGGAAGAAGCTACTCCTGAACAGTTTGAAGAGCAGCTTGAGAAAGCCACGCGTGTTGTCGCCGAAGAGCATAAGGAAGTGGTTGCGGCAGGCGGCCTGCACATCCTCGGTACCGAGAGACACGAATCCCGCCGCATCGACAATCAGCTTCGCGGCCGTTCGGGACGACAAGGCGATCCGGGTTCGTCCCGCTTTGTACTCTCGCTCGAAGATGATCTGATGCGTATATTCGCCGGCGATAAAGTGCGTTCGATGATGGAGTGGCTCGGGATGAAAGATGGTGAGGTCATAGAATCGAAGACGGTGTCGAAACAGATCGAACGCGCTCAAAAAGCGGTCGAGGCCCGTAACTTTGAAACTCGTAAGCACGTCCTTAAATATGACGATGTGATGAACCGTCAACGGGAAACGATTTACGGATTACGTCGTCAATTGATGTTTGAACCCGAACACCGCGATTACCTCCTCGGAGAAACCGGGGTCGCTAGGGACTTGCTCGGTGATCTGTCAAACAGCTTTCTTAGTGTTGAAATCGGGCCCGATAAATGGGACGTGGACACTTATGCCGCTGAGATCGAAAGCATTTATGCGGTCGATCCCGCGAAGGATGCCGGCGTCAATTTTAAGGTAATGAATCCCGATAAGATCGCGGAAGAGATATGGAAAAAGGCTTCAGCAAATTACGCCGCCAAGGAAAAGCTCGCGGGCGAAGGGAATTTGCGTTCGTATGAGCGATACATAATGCTCAACATTATTGATTCGCAATGGAAAGACCACCTTCTTTCGATCGATCACGTAAAGCAAGGAATTGGCCTCGTCGGATATGGACAAAAAGATCCGCTCGTGGAATACAAAAAACAGTCGTTCGACATGTTCCAGGACATGCTCGACCGCATCGACACCAACACGACCAAGGCCCTCTTCAACCTGGAGATCGTGAGCCGCGACGAGCAGGATGAGATCGAGCGGCTCGAACGGCTCGAACAGCAGCGTGCGCGCAAGCAGGCAGCCGGCATGGCTTTCACCGGGGCGATGGCAACTGCAGACGTCGCCGGTGCCGAAGCAGCCCGACACACGCCCTACGTTCGCGACCATCCAAAGGTCAAACCGAACGATCCGTGTTACTGCGGCTCAGGCAAGAAGTTCAAAAAATGCCACGGCGCAGGAATGTAGTGGAGATCAGGCGCAACAATCCGGCCCGGAACAGCATAGCGTTCGATGCCCCGGGCCAACCGGCAAGCAAAGGACCATCGGACAAGCTGATCTGCTCGGAACGGCCGCCCGAAGTTTTATTGTCCATTCCACAAACGCTATCTAGCGAGGCACAGAGGTTTTCTTTCTAACATCTGAAACAAGGCTTATGCGGAGCTCTGCGGCCTGTACATATTGCTGCAAATAGTCTTCAAGCTCAGCCATATCAAATGGCGGTCTCGAATACGCGTCAACCACGAATCGGCGGAAATCAACTAAGAAGGTCTCCCGGTCTCGTTGTAGGAACCGCTGGCGATTATACTCTTCGGCCTTTACTCGTTCAGCAACACTCATTTTGGAAGAACAGACTGGACGATTATTCTCGAAGTCGTAACCTTGAATTGAGGCGCGTTCAAGCAATTGCCAGGCTCGGAACCAATACTTCGCCCTTTCAGTTCGATCATTCCTCCATTTAGCTTCAGGAACCACTTGAAATAGATACTCGCTATCGCCCCCTAAGTTTCCTACCAATTTTGTCGCTCGACCGATTGGCATTTCGTCCAATCTAATCAGTGCATCTTTTGCACACTCGCGCGCATGCAAGTATTGCCGAGGGTCCTTAAAGTCGTAGGTATTGTATGCGCCACAGATCTTGATCATTAATTCTGTATAGAGCGCGATGTTGTCCTTCAATGGACTGGAATTGATGGAGTTCTCAAGCCCCTTCAGGCCCATAAGGTCTTGTGTGCGCCCCAGTCGAACAACTTTCTTCCCGACTCGTTCGTAGACATTCTCCTGCATCAGAGACGGATTCCCATGTTGATCGACTAGTTGACCTTTTTGTTCATTGTTAGACTGCTGTGCGAATATTGCATTTTCCGCAAAGTTCTTAATACTACGAAAAACGTCCGGGGCTGCCCAAACAACAGAAGCAATGCACAAAAATGAGAGAGGCGCTAAATAGAATCTAGACTTACTTTTCATCTTCTTACACCTTTGTCCATGTTTATGGAAATACCGACGTTGTCGCGTCCGAAATCGCCTTTGTGAACGGTCCCAAACCGGCTTTTTGAATACTCACCTGATCGGGTGGGGTGTTAACGTGGTTATGCGTCGCTGTGTAGAAGGTTATCCGGCACTTGACTGGGCACCTCCCCGCCGCAACTCTTGAGCCGCCCCGGGCCGGTAGGTAAGTCAATCTCGCATCCTACGAATCTGTGCGGCCCAAGGTGGGGTCTACGAAAACTGCCCCAGCTCCTGATCAGGAAACTATTCCGCAGGTGTTGACCTACTTCAACAAACTGTTAGCCGCTATAAGTAATCGCTCCTTTCCGACCTCAGACCTGGCGTTACCAGCCTGAACCTGTAGGAATTTAAAGGTCTTGGTATTGTCATTCTCAAGTATACGCTTGACAACCCTGAGAGCATTCTGGCTTTTTACCGATTGAGAGTCCTCGTTTTCAATAACTCCGACTAACGCAGGCAAAACCGGGTTTCGCATAAAAATCAGGGATCTCATTACCGGATACATCTTCGTTCCGGACGTAAGGTCAAATTCAATGTTTTCCTTCGCGTTCGGTCGCTCAAAATCGAGCAAGTCAACTAGAGCCGAAAGTGCCTCCGGTGGAATCGGTTCGGTGGAAGTTACCGGTCTAGCTCGAAACGGCGCTGTCACTTCGTCGATTGCGGCGACAACTTTTTGAGGATCATTGGTTCGGAGCGTCCTATCACGAAGAGCAGCAAGAGCGTCGGACGACTTGGCAGCTATTTCTTGAGAAGAAACCTTGTCTCTGACCATAAAACCTACCCCGGCAATCACGCCTCCGAGCAATTTAAAATAGACTAGTTTTTTCATTTCTTCTCCTTTAGCAAGGTGATACACTCGGGACAGTGCCCGACCCTAAGTCCCAAGTTAAAGATGTCGTTCCTGCTCCAAACGTATTGTCCCCGGTAACATCATTAATAAGGATGGTAGTACCAGACGCATCCTTAATTACTGAAATCCTATTAAACCAAGTTATGTCATCTGTAAGTCTAACATGAGCTGTACCGGCTCCGTGATTCTGTTCAATAGAAAGCCACTGCCCAAAATTTACCCTCTGGCGCCGCTTTGTTCCGATGGCGTCAGTACTCATGGTCCCTATACCCGGCGCGTCATAGTCGTAGGTTTTGCCACCTGAACCACCCGACTGCGGGTCAATATCCATAAGAGACAAATCTGAAGTATCTGGACAGCCGACTTGCCTCGCGGTAAGGGTTTGGTCGATGAAACCTCTGTTTTCAACACGATCTCTTTGGAGTAGTGGCAGTTCGTCCCAATCCGAAGGTAAAATTGTTGCTTTAATTTCGATTTTATTTCTCATCAAAAGCGCTGCTGCACCAGTACTTAGGGCAGGTCCGCCTAAGTTGGTCGTACCTACTTGAGTGTTTATTTGGGTTTCAGCCTGATTGTCCGAGCTTACAATTCCGGATGTTTTTAGGGATAGCGTAGCTTTGACAACAGTGAAATCCATCGTTCCAAGACTTACTTCCTGGTTGGTCGAATTGGTATATTTCGCCTCCAAGCGCATTCCTCGTTTCGTGCTACTCTCAGTAATTCCCTTGACTTCTTCGTTCTCCGTTGCAGTGAGAGTCCTGGTGCTGGTGTTGTTACTCGTAAATTGAGCAGAGCCAGTCGTTTGTGGTTTGGGTGCAAGCATGAGTGTAATCGGAATGTTGTTAGGGTTATTCGTTGTGACCCGAATACTGGCTGTTTTATTTAAACCAACTGCCTTGATTGCCGAAATACTTACAGAAGGTGCGACCTCGATCGGACTGTCCGCATAGATAGTTTCCGGGAGCATTCCGCAATTGGGCTCGACGTAAATGATCCTAACCCAGTCCGCGAAGATATTCGTCGATCCGAAGCCGATTCCCGTTGCAAGACCGTTGTCGACTCCAGCTATGTTTGTGTCCAGGCTTCCCCAGTTATCGA
>JBAUGL010000037.1:0-43312 GCA_049679665.1 Pyrinomonadaceae bacterium
ACCTATTGGAACGCATCTCGATGGATAGTGTCTAATGAAGATGCATAGTTTATGGATACCATCTTAAACAAAAACAAGGAAAAACGGCAGGTTAATAAAGCCTTTATTGCGGGAATAATTGTCGCAATCGCGGCGATAGCCGCTGCGGTCTACCTCCTTTCGTTTACTCCACCGATGGAAGTTCAAATGGCGAAGATCCTTGAGGGTTCCCATCGAGAAGGTTCGCCGGAATTTGATCAACTGACCAGGGATATCGTCATCTCCACCGACAATAACACCATTGAATCGCCTACGGCATTCGGGACGATCTCGATGTATATAAAAGGAAGAATTCGCAACAAAGGTGACCAGACCTTAGATGGTTTGGAGGTGAACGTAGCTGTGGTCGATCAGTTCAATCAAGTCCTGAAAGAGAAAAGAATACTGGTGGTACCCGTTCAGCGGTCACAGCTTGGACCCGGCGAAATCATCCCGATCACGCTGACGCTTGACGGGTTCAGCAAAGCCGACGATCGAGCAAATATACGCTGGAAAGTAACCGCTATCCGAAGTCGAATCAATACCAAATGAATAATTCATCGCCTTTTGAAGAGCGTCCCTGGGGTAATTTTTCCGTTCTGGACGAAGGGACCGACTACAAAGTCAAAACGATCGAGGTCTTTCCGGGAAAGCGTTTGAGCTATCAACGGCATTTTCGGCGTTCCGAACATTGGTTTGTCATTCGCGGCAAAGCTAAAGTCACTCTCGACGGGATTGATCATTTGATCCTCGCCGGCGGATCTGTCGATATTCCAGCCGGAACCGCCCACCGGGTAGAAAATCCGGATACGGCCGACACGTTAATGTTCATCGAATCTCAAACCGGCGATTACTTCGGCGAAGACGATATTGAGCGTCTCGAGGATGATTTTGGAAGGGCGGGAGATTGAACTTGGGCATTGTCTTAGGCCTGCTTTCAGTTCAGGGTCTTTAACTCCTTCATTGACCGCACGATCTCGTTTGCGGCGTCGAGCAATGTTTCGCCGACGAAGTCCGGGGCGCGACCGAGTGTCGGCAAGTGATTTCGCCCGTAACCCGTCATAACCATTGCGGTTCTGATACCGGCATTGATCCCGGTTTCAACATCCAGGTTCTTGTCGCCGATGATCCAGGAATTCTCCAAGTCGATCTCGAAATCACCAAGAGCCGCATCGATCATTCCAAGGTTTGGTTTCCGGCAAGCGCAGCCGTCAGTTGGCAGATGTGGACAGAAATAGAAACCGTCGATCTGGCCGTTCAGTTCGTCCTGTATTTGATCGTGTATCGCGTGCAATTCCGCGTCGCCGTACAGTTTTCGGCCGATACCGGATTGATTTGTAACAACGATAACCAAAAAACCGGTCCGCTTCAAACTCGATATTGCCGCCGGGGTGTATGCAAAGAGCTGAAGGTCTTCTACACGGGAAAGAAAATTGACCTCTTCAATCAACGTACCGTCGCGATCGACGAATACCGCAGGACGTTTATTATTTTGAGTCATTTCTCGACGCTCCCAATTTTTTCTCTGCGGAATCAAATACCTCGTCCACCAAGATCCGCGTCATACATCGGTGGTCGATGGGGCAGTTACGAAGCATACACGGCGAACACTCGACATCTTTGTTGATCACTTTTGCGCGGTTCGAATAGGGCCGGGTCGTCAACGGATCAGTAGGGCCGAATATCACAAGCGATTCGGTTCCGACTGCCGGCGCTACGTGTGCCAGGCCCATATCGTTAGAGATTAGGAGATCGACCTCGCCGAGCAAAGCCACTGCCTCGTCCAGCTTCGTTTTGCCGGTTAAGTCGATCGGCTTCCGCTCAGCAAACTCGAACACTGCATCCGAAGCGTCCGCGTCTTCGGCGGAACCCACAAGAACTACGGCCGCGTTTAACTCCCCTTGTAGCCGGTCATTCAATCTCGCGTAATTCTCCATGTGCCACCGCTTAGCGATGGAGTTTGTCGATCCGGCTCCTATTGCGATTACCTTTACGCTCGGGTCGACACCATATGCCGTCAGTAGATCACGGGCCCGTTTCTTTCGACCATCCGACACTGCGATTTTCGTTGACGGATCCATGGACGCCACAGTATCAGTTGTTAGTAGAGCCCGTTCGATCGCAGAAACAAGGTTGAGGTAATAAAAAACCTCGTGGCGGGTCGATTTCCATTTTGGGACCGGGATCGGGTCGGTCAAAAAGATTCGTCTCGACTCTTTCGAATACCCGAAGCGCTTGGGGATTCCGGCAAACCTAACGGTTAGGGCCGAGGCAAATGACCCGGGAAAGAGGACTGCCAGATCGAAATGTCCAATGCGAAGGGCCTTCGATTGCTCAATAACTTCTTTCAGATTTGACGCTATTCTAGGAAAGGTCAGTATCTCGTCAATGAAGTCCGCGTCGCGGAAGATACCTTCGGCCCATTCCCGGGTGTGAAGGGATATATGTGCTTTCGGAAAGATCCTGCGCAATGCACGAAGGGCCGGAATCGTCATCACCGCATCGCCGATCCAATTTGTCCCGCGAACAACAATTTTCACTTTACGCCACAACCTTCATATCAGACCCCGCAGGGTGTCATCGATTCCGATTTCGGGCCGCCAGCCAAGTTCGCGGACAACCATCGAGGTATCGGTCACATAATTCACCGGACTAGGCATTACAGGGTTATCACCGGTAATTATAGCCTGCAGACCCGATACTTCTTCAAGCTTTTTCACCAGGTCAAGCAGTTTTAGGGCATTCGCTCTGCCTCCACCGAGATTGTATAGACCGTGATGGATCACCGAATCAATGAACGCTTCGCAAGCTCTTGAAAGATCGTCCACGTGCAGAAGGTCACGAACGGGGCTTCCGTTACCCGGCAAAGTAATAGGATCCCCTTTGTCGATTGCATTGGCATAGGCGGTGACGAAGTTTGGAACGTTGCCGTCGGACAAAGGAGCGACGACCGTCGAAAGCCTGAAAATGCAAGCCCGGAAACCGTTCTGATGCGCATAAAATTCGACGTAGCGTTCAGCGATCAGTTTTGACCATTCAAGCGCGGATTGTCCCGAATAAAGCGTCGGGCACGATTCGGGGACCTCGGGATAATTATCTGCGAACCGGCCGTATACGTCCTTTGTCGAGGCGAATATTATAGCCGCACCCTTACGTACATTGTCGAGAATGTTTATCGTGCCCTCGACGTTGGTCAGAAACACCTCATCTTTGCTTTCTGGAGACTTGTCCAAATGCGCAGCCATATGGATCACGACGTCATAATCGCGGACGGCCGCCACATCCTGCGGGTTCAAAACGTCGAGGCCCGATCGACGTGAAAAATCGTCGGCGTCAAAATACTTTCTCACGTGTGTTCCAAGGAATCCGCTGCCGCCTGTAACGAGAATCTTCATCGACTAATTATATGAAACGTAACAGTTATCCGAAAGCTGCGGCCCAGTTGTGACCGGTGCTTTTTGATGGACACACGGTTTATTGGGACTTAAACTCGAAATGGACAACGCGTAGTATCGCTTTTCCAACTAATCGTTTGAAGTTACGAGGGACGGATGGAACTAAACGAGAATAAATTTCGCGGCCGGCCCGGTTCAGGCCGGGCTAGCCTCGCCAGAGGCATCAGATCGTACCAGGCGCCCCCTCGCTCATTTCTCCGCAGGTTCTTGGGCCGTGTCGTTAACCGATGGACGCTCTCGATATTGCTCGTTGCTCTGCTTGCGGGATTCGTGACGCTCGGATACTTCTGGTTCGAGTTTTCTGACCGAATCGACCAGCGACTATTGTCCGGCGAGATCTTCACGCCGTCCGCCGGTATTTATTCGGCTCCGAAAACCTTAAGAATTGGAGAATCCATATCGGTCGAAGGGCTCGCCGACTATTTGAGATCTGCCGGATATATAGAAAAGAATGATCAAGCTGGTGAAGGCCGCAGCCGGTATTCCGTCGACGGTCAGGTCATTGTCATCGAGCCTGGAATTACCGGTATTATTGATGAAAAGAAGGCCTTTCCGTCACTCAAGGTTACGCTCAGCACGGACGGCAAGCGAGTCGATCGAATCCTCGACATGGATACCGGTTCCGAAGACGGCGAGGAATTGCTCGAGCCAAAGATGCTTAGCACGATCGCAGCCGAAGGTGACGGACGACGGAAGACGGTCACGTTCGAAGATATTCCGCTGCATCTCATCAAAGCGATCACCGTAACTGAGGATAGAGCTTTTTTTGACCACTACGGAGTCAATTTTCGCGGAATCGCGCGTGCGGCATGGAGGCGTTATGAGGGCGACGATGACAATTCGCCGCTCGCGAACCAGGGCGGTTCGTCTATCACACAGCAATTGATAAAGAACCTCTTCCTGAATAACGAATTGACACTCGAACGGAAGTTATCCGAAGCCCTGATGTCGGTGATCCTTGAGACACGCTTGGCCAAGGATGATATATTCACGCTTTATGCAAATCAGATCTATTTAGGTCAGCAGAATGGTGTTTCACTATATGGCATTGGAGAAGCCTCTTACGTTTATTTTGGCCAGGACGTAACACAACTAACGCTGTCCGAGTCGGCATTCCTCGCCGGTATCATCCGGAGTCCGAACCGGTACAATCCCTTTAAAAACAGATCAATGGTCACCGAACGGAGAAATCAGGTGCTTGACTCAATGGTTGAAGCGGGCGAGATCACCGCACAACAGGGTGACGAAGCTACAGCTGCGCCGCTAGCCCTCAACCGGAATCTGCGTCCAAGTGACCGGTCTGGGATGGCCTATTTTTCACAATATGTTATTGAGGAATTGCCGAATATCGTAAACGACCCGACGGCCCTACAGCATCTCAGGGTCTATTCGTCGATCGATCCTGACCTTCAGCTTTTGGCATACCGGACGGTAAACGAACACCTTGAAAAGCTGGATAAACATTATCCGAGGAAGCCGAAAGGAAGCTTAAACGCAGCATTGGTGGCCATGAGGCCGGCAACCGGTGAGATCGTTGCGATGGTCGGCGGCCGAGATTTTCAGACGAATCAGTTCAATCGGGCGGTTGATGCAAACCGCCAACCCGGATCAGTATTTAAGCCGTTCGTATATGCAGCAGCGATCAATTCTGCGTACGAATCATCTCCGCGGGTCTTTACGCCGGCGAGCATTTTTAAGGATGAAAAAAAAGTGTTCACCTTCGAAGGTGAGGAGTATTCGCCAAAGAATTATGGAGGTTCGTTTTCAAACAGCGATATCACACTCCGTGATGCACTGGTGAAAAGCAAGAATGCAATTACGGTCGATATTGCGGTGCAGCTCAATATCTCAAAGGTTATGAGCTTTGCGCACAAAGCAGGGTTTCCTAAGGTCGAGAAGGCATATCCCGCTATGGCGCTTGGCACGGCTGAAGCGACACCGCTACAAGTTGCCGCAGCGTATACCACGTTTGCGAATCTCGGTGACCGCGTACGCCCGTCTCCCATATCACAGATAACGGACGGTTCCGGAAGGCTTGTTGCGTCGCGAGTTGTTGACAAGAAAAATGTTGTCAGGCCCGATGTCGCATACCTTATGAACGATATTATGAAGGACGTAGTGACGCGTGGGACTGCTGCCGAACTGCGCGGCTGGAATTTCGGCAACGGTACAGGTAAAGGCGCGATTGCTGGTAAAACAGGAACATCGCGTGACGGATGGTTCGCAGGCTTCACGCCGGAGATCGTGTGCGTCGTTTACGTCGGTTTCGATGACGGCTCCGACCTTGAAATGAAAGGCTCCGATTCTGCAATGCCGATATGGGCTGATTTCATGAAGGCCGCTCTCGATATTCACCCCGAATGGGACCGCGATTGGGAAATGCCGGCGAACATTAAGAAGGCGGAGATCGATATTCGGACGGGTAGTGTCGTACGCGAATTGGAACAGCACGAAACCTCAACGAACGCTGAATACGGAAACGTTCCAAGTGAGAAACTGGGCGACGAAGCAAACCCCAGATCCGCGGCCGGAATAATTGAACCCTTCGATATCAGTATCCCGTCGGAATACCGCCGAGTTGAGTTGTTTATCGCCGGTACATTGCCTGCAAAAGCCTTGCCGCAATTGAAAGACCAGTCTGACTTGTATTTAGGGAATGATCCAAACGCGGAAGGTTCCTCGCCTGGTACGCCAAAACCGAAAAACGGGAATACGAATTCTGCCAACCATGCGCCAACGAACACGGCGGAAAAGACGATCGTGGTAATGGCGTGCCCCCTCACGGGTATGAAAGCCGGACCGAAGTGCCATGGCCGTCCTCAAATTTACGCGGAAGGCACCGAACCGAAGGGATTCTGTACTTACCACAAATAACGGGGACTATTGTTCCACCTTCAGTCCTCGTATTAGTACGGCATCGTGCTTCCAGGCACCCTGAATAACAGCGATTGACCCTTTTTCAGTGCGGCCGCCAACAAAACTAAGGACCTCATCGTCGCCAATTTCTCGAATAATTCGCGACTCTTTGTCACCCATCGAGAAGAACCGAATCGACTTCTGTCCCGTCATGAGGTCTTCGGCAATATAAACTAGACCATTGCCCTCGATATCCCAACCTACATCTATTACCTTTACATTGCTTCCTAGATCAAAGGTAGTAAATGCCCCGTTTTCAAGTGAAAATGTACCTAATGCCGGTCGTCCGCCGCGCGTATCCGGAAAGGCGAGGTGACGGCCGTCCGCAGACAATGCGAAGCGTTCAATTCGCTCGCCGAAAACTTCCTCCTCGTTTCCACCGAGCGATTGGATCCTCATCAGAGTCCGTCCTGGACCGGAATGATAATAGAGCCAGCGGTTGTCAGGTGACACGAATAGCGGGATCCCTCCTATCTTATCCGTGATCTGGATCTGCTCACTCCCATCCGATCTCATTCGCCAAACGTGGGCTTCGCCAGTCTTGTTTGAGCAGAAATATACAAAAACTCCGTCTGGTGATGGTACAGGTGAACGTTCATCCGCCTTGTTATTTGTGAGTTGGCGCTTTGATGTACCATCGGCGCTAGCGCTCCAGATCTCAGAGTTACCGGTCATTGAAGAGGAGAATAAAATTCGGCCGTCCGGCGCATACGCCGCCGACGTCGCACTGGCGATCGCTCGCGGCGCTATCCCAAGTTTCCCGGTATTGTACACGCGGATCTGGAAATCGCTGCTGATCCGCGTTGCCACCATAAGTTTTGCTCCCGTATCTGTACTAACGGTAGCAAACGACTCTGAATCGCGGCTGATCGCTTTTACCGTTCCTGAAATCGCTTCCAGATACCATATTCGGTCCATGTCATCAGGCAACTTCGATGCAGACAGCAGGATCCCGCCGCCGGGCAGCCACGATAACTTGCGCACATTAAAAAAACGCTCGACAGAGAGTTCTCGTACGGTTCCACTTTCGATTTCCACGCTGCTGATGCCGAATTCACTTGACGCATTTTCGGATTGGCCCGAAGCAAATGCAACGCTCGTACCATCCGGCGAGAAATTGCTGTCGCTTATTCTTATCGGCCGAAGCCTCGAGACGAGTTTTCGTTCGTTCTTTCCGTCGACGGCGTCAGCCACCCAGAGCGAGCACCATTCCGCAGCAGTTCGAGGACAACGCACGAAGGAGATCAATTGACCACTAGGCGAAACACTGATCCAACCCTGGGCGCCGTCAACCAGTTTTGTGGGAATACCACCGAAAATAGATAGACGATAAATATCGAACGGTCTTTCATGCAGGCTACGAGCAACATAGATCGAATTTCCGTCCGGCGAGAACGCGATTCCGCCGTAAACATCCCCCGAAAAGGCGACGATCTCCACATCGTTACCCGTATCGAGTTGGCGGAGCCTCACGCTATGTTTTCGTCCGCTAATGTAGACCACATTTCTACCATCTGGAGACATGGTCGAATGGAAGGCCTCGCCATTTGTTGAAAGCGGTTCGATGCCGAGCGGCATCTTGAGGACTGGTATCGAATCACCCACTGGCCGAATCGCGTCCCATACTGCAAGCGAGACCACAATTAAGAACACCCCGCTTACAATCAAATTGAAGGTCGATGCGCGTCTTTTTTTTGGCTTGTTTTGCAACGGTAGTTCAACACGATCTGACCCGTTACGTTGATTCCGCTCTATCACATCCGCAACAAAGCGATAACCGCGGCGAGGCACGGTAGCGATAAATCGTGGATGGTGACTATCGTCTCCTAGAGCCCGTCTAATAAGTCCGACGGTGAACGCAAGGTTGCCTTCCTCAACAAAGCTGTCTTCCCAAACTTTATCCATCAGTTCGTCTTTGTGAATGATGCGGCCGTGATCTTTGATCAGGGTGAGAAGAAGTAAGTAGGCTTTCGGAGTAACTGAGAGCGGCACGCCGTTACGCAGAAGAACGCGTTCCTTCGTGTCCAGAAGAAATTCGCCGAATTCGAAACTCTTTGTTTCCAGCGACATGCAATCTACTCATCTATTTCTAATAAGTCTCTAATCGCAATCAAAGGACTTATTCGGTCTGAGTGGGCTACTCTTCGTAAGCGTTCGACGCAAAGTTTAGCATACGCCCAGTTAGAAAGTGAACGTTTTTGCCGAGAAATTCATTCTCAAGAAACTCGCCCTCGAGATGATCGTGCTTTGCGGTCTCATCGGATGCGGTTCGAATCCCGTTGGGAACTCGGTGACTTTTGTTGACCGAAGCGAAATTTACCCCGTCGAACAACCCGACCCACTACTGTTGATCGTCGAGATCGGATACGACGGAACATTAAGGCTAAACAAGATCGACGCGGGGACAACGGCTGACATTAGCCGGATATCGGAGAATTTGCGAACCATTTTTGCGGAACGCGCTCGGGTCGGGATCGAGCGACGAGATGTTGTGATCGAGATGATGGGAGAAATAAGCTTGGAAGATCTGGAACTCGTGGTCGACGCGGTCAAGCTTTCCGGTGCCGAGACCGTTAAAGTGATCAAGAACGGAAAAAAAGGAGTAGAGAAGAAGTCACTTTGAGACTGTTCGTGATATTTCGCGGCTGCAGCTCGTTGCTGCAACCACGAACACCACAAAAAAGCAATCTTATTTCATTCCAAGGCTTTTAACGAGAAATCCATAGATGTCTGCCTGCTCCTGAATCTGTTTCGTAGTAGGTTTGCCAGCACCGTGGCCTGCCTTTGTCTCGATACGGATAAGTATTGGCGATTTGCCCGCCTGGGCGGCCTGCATAGCAGCTGCGTATTTAAAACTGTGAGCCGGGAAAACACGGTCGTCGTGGTCCGAGGTTGTGACGAGCGTGGCCGGGTATTTTGTCCCGGCCTTGACGTTATGCAGGGGTGAATAGGCGTAGAGCGCCTTAAACTCTTCAGCGTTGTCAGGTGAACCGTAATCGGAGGTCCACGCCCAACCGATCGTGAATTTCGTGAATCGGACCATATCCATTACGCCTACGGCTGGAAGTGCGGCTCCGAACAGGTCGGGGCGTTGATTGAGAACGGCTCCGACCAGCAAGCCGCCATTCGATCCGCCCTGGATGGCGAGCTTTTTGTTCGTCGTATATTTGTTCGCGATCAGCCATTCACCGGCAGCAATAAAATCGTCGAAGACGTTTTGTTTTTTGAGCTTTGAGCCGTTTTCCCACCAGGATTTTCCGTACTCGTTCCCGCCGCGAAGATTAGCGACGGCAAATACGCCGCCCATCTCCAGCCACGGAAGGCGCGCGACCGAGAAGCCCGGTGTCAACGCGTTATTGAACCCACCGTAGCCGTAGAGCAGTGTCGGATTGCTGCCATTAAGTTTGATCCCCTTCTTGTGCGTGAGAAACATCGGCACCTTCGTTCCGTCTTTGCTTGTGTAGAAAACCTGCTTTACTTCATAGCGAGTACCGTCAAACTTTACCTTTGCCTGTCGGAACATTTCGCTCTTGCCGGTTTTCATGTCATAGCGATAGATCGTCGGCGGCGCATTGTAGGACGAGAAAGTGTAAAAGGTTTCGGTGTAATTCCGCTTGCCGCCGAAGCCGCCGGCCGAACCGATGCCGGGCAGTTTGACGTCACGGACATGCTTACCGTCGCGATCGTAGATCTTGATGCGTGTTTTTGCGTCGCTCATGTAATTCAGGACGAACTGGTCGTTAACGAACTGTACGTTGCCCAGCGTGTCGGTCGACTCGGTAACGACGTCTTCCCACTGCTTGTCACCTGCGAGGACGTCTACTTTGACGACCTTGCCGCGCGGCGCATTCTTGTCCGTTTGAAAGTAAAAGACCGAGCCGTCGTTTCCGATGAACTCATAGGCACTCTTAAGATCCGTCACGAGTGGAAGAATGCCTGCTTTTTCCATGGTGAGGTTTTTGAAATACACCATGTTCATATTCTCGGTGCCCTTGTTTACGGTCACGATCAGCCAGTTGCCGTCTTCCGAGACACTGCCGAAAACCCAATACTCCTTGTTGTCCGGACGCTCATAAACAACATGATCTTCGGATTGCGGTGTGCCGAGCTTGTGAAAATATACTTTTATTCCGTATGTCTCAGCTTTTAGCTCCGCGCCCTCCGCAGGAGCAGGAAAGGCGCTGTAGAAAAATCCGGAATTGTCCTTTAGCCACGAAACATTGTACTGACGGTTCGGCGCAAGCGTATCGGGCAGATACGCGCCTGTCTCGACATTCATCACACGCCATTCGGTCCTGTCTGAGCCGGATTTTGCGACGCCATAGGCCCACAACTTGCCGTCATCGGTAAACGACGAACCACCTAAGGCGGCGGTTCCATCAGCCGTGAGCTTATTCGGGTCAAAAAAGATCTTGCCCGGATCGCTTATCGAATCAGCTTTGTAAAGGACACTTTGATTCTGAAGGCCATCATTTTTGGTGTAGATATAGTAATCTCCGATCTTCGTCGGCGACGAAAATCGCTCGTAATTCCACAACTCGGTAAGACGATTCTTTATCGCCTCACGCTGCGGTATTGTCGCAAGATATCCGTCCGTCAGCTTGTTCTCAGATTCGATCCAGGCACGCGACTCGGCGGAGTCGGTATCTTCCAGCCATCGATAGGGGTCAGCAACCTTTGTACCATGGTAGTTATCGACTTGATTTGACTTTTTTGCATCCGGATACCGATAGGTTTGGGCTGCGACCGCAGAAGTTAGAAAGACGACCGTAAAAAATAACGCAATAACTCGTTTCAGCATAATGACGTTGATCCTCTTATTTTTAAGCAATTTTCAATGATTATAGGGCCTTTTACGTAGATTCCCAAATTCTTTGCGTCCCCGGCCGAAACTAGAGATATCTACCTGTGACCACCTCTAACGTTTTACGGCAGATTCGAGAAGTTCTTAGGTGCTGGCTGAACGTCGGGATTTCATCGGATGAAGGTTGCGGAGAGTTTCGACGGCTGCGGGAAGAATTTCGAGAACTTGGTCAACGTCCGTTTCGGTATTCGTTTTGCCAAAGCTGAACCGGATGGCTCCGCGGGCGCTCTCATCATCGAGGCCAAGAGCTCGTATCACCGGCGAGGGTTCGAGCGAGCCGGACGAACAGGCCGATCCGGTCGAAACCGCGACACCTTGCATATCAAGCTGGATGAGCAGCCCTTCGCCCTCGATCGCGCCAAACGAGATGTTTGAAATGTTTGGCAGGCGTTGGCTTGGATCGCCATTGACCCGCGAATCGTCGATGGACTCGATCACGCTTTGCTCAAATCTGTCGCGAAGCGCGGCCAAATGAGTCTCATTATCCGCAAGGCCAATTTTTGCAAGTTCGCATGCTTTTCCGAACGCAACAATGTTTGGAACGGACTCAGTGCCGCCGCGGTTTCCGCGCTCCTGCCGGCCTCCGATATTCTGCGGATGAAGCCGTACCCCGCGCCGAATGTACAACGCTCCGACGCCCTTTGGTGCATGGATCTTATGCCCAGAGATCGAAAGCAGGTCACAACCGATCTCCTCAACATCCACAGAGATCTTCCCCGCTGCCTGCACGGCGTCCGTATGAAACCAGATCTTCCGGCCGCCGCTGCGAAGTTCGCTAACAAGCCGGCCGACCTCACTAACGGGCTGGATCGTACCGATCTCGTTATTCGCGGCCATTATCGAGATCAAAACAGTGTCATCACGTATCGCCTGTTCGACATCTTCCGATCTGACCAGACCATTCTCGTAAACCGGCAAATAAGTTACCTGAAAGCCGTGTTTTTCCAGGTCTTCGCAAACATTCTTTACCGCTGAATGCTCGATTTGTGACGTCACTATGTGCTTGCCGTACTTCGCGTTAGCTTCCAAAAGTCCGCGGATCGCCAAGTTATTCGATTCAGTCCCGCCCGAGGTGAAAACGATTTCGTTCGGCCGGGCATTGATCAGTTCCGCAACCTGGTGACGCGCTTTGTCAACCGCTGCCCTTGTCTCCTGACCGAAGTAATGAATGCTGGATGCGTTGCCGAACTTCTCGGTCAAATAGGGAAGCATCGCCGTCAAAACCTCAGGATCGACCGGCGTCGTCGCGGAATTGTCTAGGTAAATACGGCGGAACATATTGCTATTTTATCCTATTCGATACAGATTGTGCGAGAATTGGGGCCTATCAATTCCAATGATAAAAAAGAGGCCGCCTTTTCAGACCGCCTCGACTTTTGGACCCTTTCTTTGTTTCAGAAATCGATCCGAGTGAATTTGCAGAACTACTTGAACCTGAACTTAGCCAAATGAATCGTGCCGTCGTTTAGTTTGACGACGAGCATTCTGCATTTATTCTTCCAGGAACTCTGCGTTTTCCAGGGGTAGTTGTATACGTCCGTCGCCGGATCATACGTCATGCTGGCTCCGCCGGCGGTGATCGTTGGTTCGAGGACCAGGCCCGGCTCGGCTGCGTCACAGGCAATTGGGCTTGATGCCGGGAATCCGGCTGCAAAGATATTCAAACCCTTATTACCGCTAAGCGAGAACTTGACCGGCACCGTGCTGCCGGCGTTTACCAGATTTATCGACGGAAGATTATTCACCGGACTGAAAAAGCCGTTGAAATTATAGAGTACCGTTACGGTAAAGCTGCCCTCTGCCGAGTTTCCCCGAGCGTCGGTTGCCGTTACGTTTACCGTTGTTGGGCCGACGTTAAACGTTGAACCCGAAAGCGGATCGGTCGTAACAGTCGGCGTCGAGCAATTATCCGTTGCCGTCGGCAGCGGAAAGTCGACGGCCATCGACGTTGCCGATGAGTTCGCAGGTAATGTCACGACGACGTTCGAGATCGGGTCGATCACCGGATCGACCGTTTCCGGCGTAACCGTAACGGTCAGAACCGCCGAACTAGTGTTATCGTCTTCGTCGGTGACTTCGATAGTGAAGGTCGAATCTGTCGCATCGCAGTCCGCGGCGACATTCGCGCTTATCGCACCGCTTGAGTCGATCGATACGTCCGTTACTGAAACACCTGAACCAGTAAGCGGAGTTACGTTGATGGTCAGTGTTTCTTCCGTTTGATCCGCGTCGGACGCCGAACCGATATCGGCAACCGCCGAACTCCCTTCATCGCGAATCACGCTCGCACCCTCTACGGTCGGAGCTGAGCCGCTAGCTGGTGGCTGTCCGCCCCACGACGGGGACTGGTCGACGGCCGGAGCCTCGGTAACACGGTGCTGACCGCTGCCGTCGATATTCATCACATAGACATCACCATTGCCAAAACGAAAAGATGAAAATGCGATCTGGCTTCCGTCCGGGCTGAATGACGCTTGAATTTCCCCACTAGGGCTATTCGTTAGATTGGTCGGATCAGAGCCGTCGATGTTCATCAAATAGATATCACGATTAAAGCTGACGCCGAGGGTTTCGAATGCGATCTTGCTGCCATCAGGGCTGATAACGGGATCGCGTTCGAACGCGACAGAGTTCGTTAGGTTCGTTCGCCCTGAGCCGTCGGCGTTCATCGTGTAAATATCTTGCCCCGAATCAAAAACGATCTTGTTCAAGACTGAATTGAAATGCGGACTCAGATCGGGAACAGTGTTGGTTGTAAGGCGTGTCAGGCCGGAACCGTCGTCGTTCATGACGCAGATCTCAAAGCTGCCGTCAGGAGTACAAGCGAAAACGATTTTGCTGCCGTCCGAGCTGAACGATGCCAGAATGTCCACTGAAGAATTATTTGTCAGATTGGTCAAGCCTGATCCGTCTGGATTTATCGAAAAGATCTCTTTATCGCCGTCGCGGTTGGACTCGAATACGATCTTCGTCAAGTCAGGATTGATCGACGGGTGCTCATCAATTGCGGGATCATTTGTCAAACGAGTCTGATCAGTTCCGTTCGAGTTCATAATATAGATCTCATCATTCGAGTCGTCGCGTCTGGAGACGAAGACGATCTTGGTGCCGTCCAAAGGCCGGCCGCCCCAGGATGCTGGCCCCTCGCTATCGAGATTATCGGACAGTCGCGTTTGATCGGTGCCGTCTGAGTTCATTACATAGACCTGAAAATTGCCGTCGCGAGTGGAACTGAAAGCGATACGGCTGCCGTCATGATTGAACGCCGAGCCGGCATCGACTGACGTAAGGAAAGTTAACTGAGTCACGTCTGAGCCGTCAGCGTTCATGGTGAATATCTTAAAGTTACCGTTACGAGTGGAAGTAAAGCCAATTTTGCCGGTTGGGCTGAAGGATGGTTGTGTATCAGCATCGGGATCGTTAGTGAGCGGCGTTTGACCCGAACCATCGACGTTCATTATGTAAATATCCTGGTTCCCGTTTCTGACCGACCGAAAAGCGATCCTGCTTCCATCCGGACTAAATGTTGGCTCACCGTCGTTTCCTGGATCATTGATCAATCGCACCAGGTTTGAGCCGTCCGAATTCATTATGTAGATCTCTGAGTTGCCGTCCCGCGACGAAGCGAACGCGATCTTGGAGCCGTCCGGGCTGAATGCCGGGGACGAATCGCCTTCGGGATCGTTGGTCAGATTAACCTGATCGGTGCCGTCCGGATTCATCGAATAGATCTCGCTGTTTCCATCGCGATCTGAAACAAATGCGATTCTTGTCCCACTTCTGTTGTAGGCTGGTGAGTGGTCACTCGACGGCGAGTTGGTCACGTTGATCTGACCGGTGCCGTCGGGGTTCATAACATAGATCTCGCTGTTTCCGTCGCGGTTTGTTCCAAACGCGATCTTTTCCTGTGCGGCCACGAGTTCTGTGTTAGCGAATAGACATACAAGAAAAAATGGAATAGAAATAAACCTCATTAATATTCGTTCTTTCGGCGATATGCCTCTGCGTTTTTGCATCACCGTCAATTTCATATAGTTCTGATTACTGGTGTTCTCAAGCAAGTTCATTGTCATTTTCTTATTCCTCTTTTATAGGATGAAATGAATGTGTCAAAACATTCATAACTCACGCTCGAGAGGATATGATCGATGTAATAAAAATTCTTTAGGAATTTCTGAAATATTCCTGAGGTTTTTATGAAGAGATATTAGGTCGGCGACGCGCCCATATTATTGAGGACCAAGATGTTGGTCGAACCAATGTTGCCGAAGAAGCGTTTTATACTATAAAATAGAGCGTTACGCTCGGTTTTAATTTTATGGATTTTACAACGAAAGAGATATTTAAGCGTTACGCGAGCATTCTCGTCGGACGACCAATTTCGCCGGTTTTTCTGAATATTTTGGTAACAAGCGTCTGCGACATGCGGTGCACGCACTGCTTCTTTACTGAAGAATTAGATGACCGGCCGCGGAAGAAACTGCAGATGAAGGCCGGCGAGATAGCGAAGATCTCCGAAACCCTTGGCGGCAATCTCGGTGTGTTGGTCCTTGCCGGGGGAGAACCTTTTACCCGTAAGGACCTTCCGGAGATCGTTCGTTCTTTTTACGAAAATAATAAGCTTGACTCGGTTTACTTAATGTCCAACGGCCAGATCCACCAGCGGATATTTCCGGATGTGACACAGATCATGGAAGAATGTCCGAATCTAAACGTGACGGTCGCCCTTGGGATCGATGGAATGAAGGGCGCTCACGAAAAGATCCGCCGTAAAGAGGGAAGCTGGGACAAGGCCATCCATACGGCCCGAACGCTTCAGCAAATGAAGGTCGAGCAGTTTCCGCAGTTGGATATTCAGACCTGCACTTGTGTCATGCATTCGAATGAGGACACGATCTTCGATTGGTACGATTTTCTGAAATACGATCTGAAGCCGGACAAGGTGAATATCAATTACATCCGTCCGCCGTCGGCGGACCCGAAGGAACTTGAGTTCGATCATAAACGGTACGCCGAGCTATCACATATGATCCTCGAGGACACAAAGAGTGCCGCATTAAAGAACAACTACGGCGGGAAGTCCGGATATTTTAAAGCCGCGGTCGACATCTATATGCACGACCTGATCGCGACAACAAAGGAAGAGAATAAGGCGCAGCTTAAATGTTACGCCGGAAGTGCCGGTGCGGTGATCTACGACAATGGCGTGTTGTCGTCGTGCGAGAACAAACCGGACGTATTGAATTTGCGCGATTATGATTGGGATTTCCAGGCGGCTTGGAAAACGGACCTAATGAAGGCCCGCAGAGTGGAAGCCGGCAGCGGATGCTTCTGCACACACGAATCCAATTGCTATTACCCATCGCTGCCATTCAACGCCGGGCACTTGGTCAAGATAAAGAAGCTTGAACGGCAAATGAAGAAAGCCGCAAACGACCTTGGACCTTCATCCGCTCGAGAAATCGCGGTGAAAGCATGATCGTTATTCGTTAGTAATGCCCAAAAGTACCCCGAGAATACTGATAATCTCATCCGACACCGGCGGTGGACATCGTTCGGCGGCTATCGCATTAGTGGATGGTCTCGAAAAGTTCTGGAAAGGGGAATCGATCGCGGTTCGTGTAATAAAGTCAGTTGAAGATTCACATCATATTATTGAAAAACTCGTTCGTACCTATAACTGGATCCTGCGCAACAAACAGGGTTGGATGAAGTACCTTTACTGGGCAGTGAACAGGATTCGTCCGGAAACAAGGGAGTTTTTTCATCGGCGATGTATTGTGTATCTGAAGAGATCGTTCGAAAAGTGGTGTCCGCACGTCGTGGTAAGTGTGCATCCATTGACCCAGCATATATTTGCTCGCATCCTGAAGGAACTTAAATTGACCGATCAAGTGCCGCTGGTAACAGTTGTAACCGATCCGTGTTACGGGTTCTGGAAAGGATGGGCCTGTGACGACGTGTCGCTATATCTGGTCGCAAACGATGACGCCAAACGGCAGCTGATCGACTATGGCGTGTCGCCGGAACGAATCAAGATTTCCGGTATGCCTGTTCATCCGAAGTTTCACGAGGTGGATGAGGCAGATGCGCGAAACGCCCGCCGTGCTTTTGGCTTGGATCCCGAAAAATTCACCGTTTTTGTGAATGCCGGGTGGGCGGGCGGCGGCAATATCCCTCAGATCTTCAGGGAACTTGTTCGTGGCGAACTAGACGTTCAAGCGATTTTCCTGGCAGGTAGGAATGACGATCTGCGTAAGGAGGCCGAAGAAATTGCTTCGCGTGCAAAATTTCCGGTCAAGGTCATTGGCTATTCCGACGAGGTAGAGAAATTAATGCAGTCAGCTAACGTAATGGTTTCAAAGATCGGCGGCTTGACGACATTCGAAGCACTCGCCTGTCGGCTGCCTATCATCGCCGATGCCATAACTCCGCCGATGCCGCAAGAGGCTGGTACGGTTTCATTGCTGGAAAGACGCGGCGCCGGAATTCGACTGAAGCGGTCTAGCGATATTGTGCCTACAATCCGTGAACTCGTAGGTGATTCGGTCCGGTATGCCGAAATGAAGGCCGCCACCGCTTGCTTGTCGCTGCCGAATTCCACTGAAATGATCATACGAGAGATAACGGCCCTGCTTCCGAAAACAACGGCGGTGTCGAACGTTGAGGCGGTTGCCGTACGGATCTGATTCCGCTTTTGTTACTTGTCAGATCACGGCCTATTCATTAACCTTTTCTTTGGAAAAAGAATCACAATATAGTTCCTGGAGAATAATTTGAGCCTATTACTTGAAGGAAAGCGTGCGTTTGTATCCGGTGGAACGCGTGGAATAGGTGCAGCAATTTGCGAGGTGTTCGCTCGCGAGGGAGCCGACGTCGCTTTCAATTACAACTCGCGCGACGACCTCGCTAAAGGTGTGATTAGCAAGATAGAGTCATTCGGGCGAAAAGCGCTCGGCTTCAAAATGTCGGTAACGGACCGTGTCGGGATGAAGCATATTGCCCGCGAGATTTTCGACGCCTGGGGCGCGATAAATGTTCTGGTAAACAATGCCGCGGTTAATAAAGGGGACAACTTCGCAACCACGACCGATAAATCCTGGGATTGGGTTGTGGATACAAACGTTAACAGCCTGTTCGCAGTTACCAAGCCATTTTATAAGCAAATGATCCGCGAACGTAAGGGATCGATCCTTAACATTACTTCCGTGGGGGCCATTCGAAGTCTTCCGACATCTGTTCACTACGCTACGTCGAAAGCGGCTATGATCGGCTTTACCAAATGCCTATCGCGGGAAGCCGCCAATTTTGGGGTATCGGTAAACGCCATCGCTGCAGGTATATTTGAAACCGACCTCGGTAACACCCTGCCGGAGCGCCTTCGCCAAATGCACGACTTCTGGGTAGCAAAGGGGCGTACTGGCCAGCCGTCGGAACTTGCCGAATACGCCGCATTTCTTGTGAGTGACCGCAACAGCTTTATGTCCGGCGAGGTTGTAATTGTCGACGGCGGCGCCGTTACCTAAACGCCAGTTTTGCCTCTAAAGCCTTGTTCTGCAACGTTCATCTTTTGAACTTGAAATTGACTTTCAATTCTAAGTGCTTTATTTTCAATAATTTAGTTGACGCAAGTGTTTTCTGCTGTTACTCTAGCAGTGTCTCAAGAGGAGGGATGTTATGGCTAGAGCGGAGTTGGTGGAAAATTTGAACAAGACCTTGGGCCTTGAGCTTGCAGGCGTCCTTCAGTATTCGCAGCACAGCTATTTGGTAACCGGGTTGG
Organism: Pyrinomonadaceae bacterium; assembly: GCA_049679665.1. Lineage (GTDB taxonomy): Bacteria > Acidobacteriota > Blastocatellia > Pyrinomonadales > Pyrinomonadaceae > OLB17. The sequence continues at coordinate 19,034 of JBAUGL010000037.1, forward strand.
AGCGGGAAGTATACGTGGAATTTTTCCGTGACCAGGCCGAAGAAGCTCAAAAACACGCCGATGTTCTGGGTGATAAGATCGTCGCCCTGGGTGGCGTGCCGACTGTTGAGCCCGGCTTGATTCGTCAATCCGTCGATCTTAAGGAAATGCTCAAGCTCGATCTGGAATTGGAAAGAGAAGCGATGGGTGCATACATGGCGGCTTGGGGGTCGTGCGATGAAAACGACCTGCCGCAAAAATTCTGGCTTGAGGGCCAGATCGCGGATGAACAGATGCACATCGAACATTTGGAGAAACTAACCTCGGAAAGACAGGCGAAGGTCAACTCGGAAAGGATCGTTCTTCGCGAGGTAAGTTAGAACGGAAGGCACGACCAAATTGAAAAAAGGAGAGCTAAATCGGTCTCCTTTTTTTTATTCCAGTAAAGAAATTTTATTGAAACCTCGGAAACTGCAACACTTTTGGCGTTTCAACCCGGTCGGCTTCCGGCGTTTCACGAATTACTTTTAGCCTGGCAGCCGTGATAACACGCTGCAGGTCGTCCAGCATATCCAAATCGACCGATAGCGTCTTTTGACCACACCACCCGAGGCCGTCTACCCAATTGGACAGCGCGATAACCGCGTTCCCGTCCTTGATCGATACGTCAACTTTCTTATCGTCGGAAACGAGAGGTGCAAACTTAAATGCCGCGACTGTCTTCATAAAGATATTGAAAATCAATTTCAATAACGATTATAGCAAAAAAAAAGATCCGGTCAAGCCGGATCATTAATTTGCAATTGGGACGAGACTATTTTTGCGCTTTCCATCCGTCAACTACTTCCTGCAGGGCATTTAGGGCATTTGCGTTCGTCGGAGGCTGGGAGGACTTTCCTACCCCGATCGCCCGTTCTGCTAGGACGATCGCCTCTTTGGTTTTACCCTGTTCATTGAACAACCGGGCCTTTAATCCCAGATTCGAAAAGGTTTCTCGCGCTGCGATAGAGGTTTCGACCCATTTCAATGCGTCGGTGTAGTGATCTTTTAGCTTGAACTGAACTACATAGTTTGCCGCCTGGTGCAGAGGCCTTACATCGTCCGTCTTTCGATCGGCTATTGCTTTGACCAATTGCGGATAAATGCGGCCGTGGATATCCCCAATATCCACCGTGAATGGTACCGATAACCTCTCCCAGCGTAATGCGATCTTCGCAGATGTTGGGCCAACGTCGCCGACTCCATAGCCAAGCGATTCGCGGAAGTCCGAGGCTGCAGGTGTGGCCGTTACACGAAGGGCGTCGAGTTTTTCGTCGTAATCAAAACTACCCCATTGATCCCATTTCTTATTAAAGATTATCGTCCAATCCTTTTGGCTCGGGATCGTATGCAGGCTGTATTTGCCCGCCGGAAGCGGTTTTCCGTTTATCGTCACGTCCTTGGAAACTTCAAAGACCGTGGCTTCATTTGCCCCCGACCGCCAAACTTCTCCGTACGGAACCAATTCGCCCCAAACCTTGCGTCCCTTTACATTTGGCCGATGGTAAACGATTGAGATCGTTGTATCGCCAACATTCTGTAAGATCGATTGTTTCTGACTTTCTCGCGGCAATGAGACCTGTGCTATGGAACTAAGACAAAACGTAAAAAATATCGCAATTATTACAACAAATGTTTTCATTTTTCCAACCTCGTTTTTGCTTTGCTAATGAAGATTTTTATCATTTCCGAGACCCGCTTGGTCATTTCGCTGCTTATCAGGCTTTCGCCCGCCAAGCCTGCCAACACATGCAATTCACGGGCCGATTTCCGGCGAAGTTCGACCATTTGAGAAAAATGCACCTGCGTTACACCCTTCGCCTTTTCCAAAAAATCCGCCGAATACCGAAGGAAATTCTGAGTTTCCAGGGCGTTCGGGAACCACTCTACGCGTTCTTCGGAGTCTTCCGCCAATTCGACGGCGAATTTCTGCATAATTGGTCCGACGACCGGTATCTCGGCACGGATCTTCCAATGGGCGACGCCTTTCGCATCCGTATGGATCCCATCAACTCCAGGCATCAGGTCGACAAAGTTCCGAAAATCCGAGAAAAACTCTCGAACCTTTTCCAGGCTCGATTTGACCTCAACAATATCGCTATATCCTGCTCGAATTGTGAACATATACCTAGAATATCCTGTTAAATACTATCGAATTGAAGAATGGCCTGGTCATCGATCTGGTCATTCCACGGAAGAAAGGGTCTTCGGCAAATAGTATTACTTTTCCGCTGCCGCGCGACTCACCGATTGCGTATGCGGTGCCTTTCAACAAATTCTCCGTGTTCCCGTCCCAAACGAATCCGGAGATCGTGAGCGGCTTCTTTGGATCGGCGTCGAACACAAGGGCGTTCGTTCCTTCCTTAGAATACCGGAAAAAATAACCGCTGGCCAAGAGAACGGGTATCGCATCGCGGTCGAGGCCGTAGTTCAAATATGTCGTTCGGTCGATCGTCGCCCGCATTATCGAGCCGGGAAGCGCTTCGGGTACTTTGTTCGCATTGGCCGAAGGCGATGCGATCGGCGGCAAGGTTGGTGCGACGCCATCGGCACGATCCGACCGCGGCTCCGTTACCGGCTCGGGCGTCGGCTTGACGTTGTCGTCGTCCGTCGGCTGTTTTTCCGTTTTGACTTTTTCATCATCGTCTTCGCTGCCCACTAGTTTCGCGGTGGTTAGCCCGACATCTTTAAGTGCGGCAAACAAGGACGAACCGCGAATGGTAACGATCGTTCCTCCGCCGGAAGCCCAATCTTTTAATATCGAGACGCCAGGGGCGCTGAAGGACGAGAAATATCTGCTTGGCGAGCCGTCTGGAAGTATCAATACGTCGTATTTCTTCAAGCCCCCATTCCGAATCGACGCGATAGTCATCGGCGTGAACTTTATCCCGTACTGATCGAACATCCACCAGATCGAACCGTAGGACTCCTGATCGACTCCTTCGTCCGCCACCATCGCGATCTTGGGAGCTTCAAGCGAGACGACGGACTCACCGCCGATGCTCGTGTCGCCTTCTTCGGAATAGCCCGAGTTAACGGCGGTGACGATCACGCCCATTTCGCGAGCGTAGTCGGCGATCGTTTCATGAATCGTTTCGGGGTTTCGCGACACCCTGGCAACGAAGGTCCCTTGCGGCCAATTTCGCCCGCCGGCGTTCAATGACCGTGTTGAGACCGCTATCTTAAATCCATTTTGGATCAATCGTAAAACCATTGCGACGGTCGAGTCCGTTTCGTATGGAATGATATAGGCGATCTGTGCCCGCCCCGATACGCGTCCGCGTTTTGCGTTTTGAAGGTATTCATCTGTTACGATCGTTGCCGGAACACTGCCTGAGTCTTCGGTCCAGAATGCGTCGACACCGAACGACAAAGGCAGGGACCAGGCCGTGATGTCATAGAAGCCATATTCTTCCTTCGGCTGGCCTTTGCCGCGCATCTGATTGCGGCCGAATCGGGCCATATTGTCGTCTACGAAGGCTTTATCCTGCGGTGTATCCTGTTCTAGGATCGCTTTAATGAGGATTCGCTGCGGTTGGTCAAGATCGACAATGTACGACCCGGCCGGGAAGGTTCGGGAGACTCCCTTCGAGGCCTTTTCCATATATGTGTGGGCCGACGTTGAATTAAATGGCGCATTTGCTGTTTTAACTTCGATATTTGAACGCCGGAGCAGTTCGATCATCTCCGCGGCCTTTACGCGATCGGATTCGGGCAATATGACAACGCGCTTTAATGGAGAGTTTCCGGTCGATCGCATGCCATTCGCACGAAACTCGTAAAAATCCTTTAGCCTCTCCGCTTTATTCTTCGCTGTAGATTCAAGCGTAGTCATCGAAGCGACATAATGCTTAGCGATCGACGAGCGAAATGTCACGATAGTACCGTCATCGCGTGTCCAATTGAGTCCCTTGAATCCTCCGCCATCTGTTTCGTAAGTCATCCCGATCGCCCCGTTTAGCGATGGCCACATATCCCAATATCCGGGATAGAACGCGTCGAAAACATCGCGCACGTAATAGTCCCATTTGTTTTGATCGAAGGCCCTGGCGTTAGCGCGTCCATAAAGGTCGAGCCAGCGATTCGTCATCGGTTGGGGCAAGTTTGGGTTCACGGGAAGGGCGACCGGCGGAAAGAAATACTGCGCCGGCTGGCCGTGATGGTCAACGGCGAGCTGCGGGTTCCATCGGTTATAGGCTGTCACCATATTCCGGGTTTCTTTCTGGGTCATAGCAAGCGTGTCGCGGTTCAGATTGAACCGATAGTGGTTTAGGCGTCCCATTATCGACCACGGTTCACGGTGTTCGACCGCGTTGCGATCCGCACTTCCGACGGCGATCGAATTGTACCAGGTGGCGAAACGCTCATGGCCGTCGGGATTCTCGCCCGTCACCACAAGAACGACTGTGTTCTTTAGGATGTCGAGTGTAGCTGGTTCATTTGAAGCCGCGAGTTGATAGATCACCTGCATCATCGCCTCGAAAGACGAAGATTCATTTCCGTGGATCGTGTATGCCATCCAGGCCGTCGCAGGCGTGTTCAGCGCGATGGCTTGAGCTTCCGCAGCTGAAGTTTGTCTCGGATCCGCAAGCCGAGCCGTGTTTGCCCGTATCTCGTCGAGCCGCGCCATGTTTTCAGGCGCCGAAATTGCCACGATATGCTGCATCCGATGTTCGTTGGTCGTGCCAATATCGAAGATCTTCACACGGTCCGGAGCGGCAGCTGCGATCGATTCAATGACCTTTTCCATTTGGGCATAGGTCGTATGAAAATCGCCGACGTCGAACCGTAAAAGGGACTGGGGCCGAGGAACTACCGTCCGGTAATCGCCGCGAGCGTAAAAGTCGAATTTTTCCGGAGGTTGGGCGATGGTAGAATGTGCAAATAAAATACAGCTGATCGCTGTAAGCAACAGGCTTTTAGTTTTCATACAGTTAGGAAAATTAAGCGATGGTTCGAACCGTTACCAAATTGGGCGCATTAAATATTTGAAACCGTTCGTAAATTATCTAAATATTAAACCGAAAAAGGTTAAACGCAAAAGGAATATGAAAGGTTTGGCTAAACACGTAATTTGTCCGCGCTGTGAAACGGGCAGAATGAAGGATTGGGACGATCTGACTGACGAACAGCGATTTCTCGCCGAACGGCTTCCAATCTCCTCCGAGTATTCCCTGAAGGAAAGAAGAAAGCACCGCTTCTGCACGCGGTGCTGGTATGAAGAATCAGGACGCAACTCGCAAGACGCTTAGGCGACTGAAGGCGTCAAGCGGCTACGCATATTCTCGGACATCAACTGGCAGCGTCCCGGCGGTCTATTGAAATAACTTCAACCGCATCGTGCTGCCCGATCCCTTCGAGATATCGACGTCATCGGTCAGAAAATCGTTGTCGTCACCCGGAGGAAGTACCTTGACATAGGCGTACATCCCCTCGCGGAAATGGGGGAGCACCCCGCACAGCACCAAATACATTCCCGGTTGTTGGAAATGAACCACTTCGACCCTATCCTGCGACTGCATGCTAGGATCAAGGCCTCTATAAACACGATTAAATGGGTCATTAATTAGGGGCGGTCCGGGCGGGGCCGAAACCGGAACCAGAAAGCCTGGCGTTGTGCGGATCGAGGCGGGTGAAGATCCATCGCCATAGACCAAAACCTGATGAAATCCGCCGATCACAAAATTAACGTATCCGCCCGCCTTTATTTTTGCGACATACGGGAGAATGATGTGATGGTTCGCGGTCCTCGGGTTGAGGTTCGGGAAACGGTCTACGGAGGGGGTGGTCATCCAACCGCCGAACGAAACAGTCGCATTGGCGAGTGATGAACGGTCGTTATCCTGTCTTAGCGCATCTTTTCCGTGATGCTGAGCGGTTAAGTTCGCAGCCGAGGCCGTCAAAATGAGCATCGCTGCCATTAAAAAGCGTTTCATTATTATCCTCCACAAATTCCCAACCTAATACAGAAGGGAAGCGTCTAAGGCTGATGACCAGCGAATCAAAGTCAATCAGCGTACTATGTCATTAAGCCTGCTCAGGGGCCGAACAGTCTTGTCCTTTGGCGTACTACTATCATGAGGCGTCAGCCAAGTCAACAGTTTTTTTTGGAGCAAGGGTTGTGCAAGCCTTGACGTCCGCGGTGTCCATGAACCGGCACGTGGGTAAACGTCCGGAGAAGCCAGGAATAACGCGTATATTACTTCGGAAGGGAAGAAAAGACCGTTTCGTATTCGTTGCGGATCTCCAATCGGTGGGATGTCAATGTTTCCAGGAGTTCGTTCGGCGAGTTGATGTGCATTTTATTCGCAATTGCCGCCATCGCTGAGCGGTTGGAAACTGGAAGGCGAGACCGACGGCCAATGGTGAGCCTCACGGCGTGGTCGAGTTTTGACAAAAAGTCATAACCCGATTGAAAAACGGAGAACGTCGGGCTCAATAACGAACCGGCTTCAAGGAGTTTATTTAATGTTTGTTCGGTCGAGCGGTGATCCGCGTCGTCACGAACATTGTCGCGAAGTTGAAGGTACCGAACGGCGAAATAGATATCCAGCATACCGCCGGGTCCGAACTTGATATCCACAGCATCAGCCCGCCGGCTAGTTGTATGTCGTAATTCGAGCTGCCTGCGCACCCGCTGCGTCTCTTCGGATAGCTCTCCCTTCTCGATCGTCATAGCCCGTTCGTGAATCACATCGCGTACGCGGGCCTCAATATTACTGCCCAGTGCATCGTCTCCACCCGAGGATCTAAGCTTAACGTATGCGAGCAATTCCCAGATCGCCGCCGTCGCGCTCATATATTCGAAGAATGATCGTTTGGAGATGATGGTTGGGCCGCTTTTACCATGAGGTCGAAGACGGAGGTCGACGCGATACATGCTGCCGCCCCGGGTAATGCCGGAGAGCACGGTAATGAAAGTGTCGACGGCCTTACCGTAAAACTCTGTCGGCAAAACACCCGGTATCGGGGCAGCTTTGTCTTCGTCATAGACCAATACCAGATCGAGGTCGGAATCGTAATCGACACCGCCCCCGCCAAGTTTACCCAGCCCGATGACGGCCATCGGGACCGACGTGATCTTTGCTGAATAACGCAGTCCAAGTTCTAAATAGGTAATTGCCAGAGCGGTCTCGATGCTGGCGGAAACAAGCGCCGCCTGTAGGGATTTTGAGTCCTTAAGCGAGATCGAGTCGTTAACATCAGCATCGATGATGCCTGATACAATCCTCGCCCAGGCGGTTCTGAGGCCGGTCAGTTTGTGTCGGAAGTCGGCTTCATCTACGGTCGCTGACCGAAGGATCCTTAAATATCCGGATGGGTCGAGGGCCGTTACATTCTTGGATGCATCAGGGGACATGTCCGATCCCATGCGCTGAATCTCGAGTAAGCGGGGCGAAATGTGGCGGATCTCATCCGGTAAACCAACCGATGGCGCCTCGAACAATAACTCACCCGTTTTAGGATCGTCAGTTGGGTTCGCGTCATTGCGGTTTAGATTAAATACGCCGTCGAATATTACTGAAACATGGCCAGTGTGCAGCCGAAGTGCATTTTCGAAATCCGCAGCGGTGGTGAAACCCATCCGCCGTCCGAGCAGTGACCTCTTGTCGGGATCGTTGGGCACCGTATGTGTTTGGCGGCCATGCTCCATCTGCAGCAGATGCTCTGTCCGCCTCAGAAAATCGTATGCATCAAACAAATGTGTTAGTTCAGTGTCGGAGACGTATTTGCGATCGGCGAGCCGGCTCAAGCTAATAAGAGTGTGGGGCGAACGGAGCCAGCGGTCGCGGCCGCCATGGGCCAATTGAAGGGCCTGTGCCAAGAACTCGATATCGCGTATGCCGCCCCTGCCGAGCTTGACGTTGAATCCGCGATTATCGCCATGCGCCTTATCTATTTGCTGCTTCGATTCGCGAACACTCTTTAGAGCGTCCTCGACGGTATCATCGATCCTAAAGACGAAATCCTGTATTTCTGTGAAGAATTGTTTATAGAGATCGGATCTTCCGGCACTCGCGCGGGAGCGGATCATCGTCTGAAGTTCCCAACGCCTTGCATCTGTCTTATAGTAGTGGACTGTGTCATTTAGCGAGAGTGCAAGCGATCCGAGACTTCCATGGGGCCGCAGCCGAAGATCGACTCGATAAGCGGGCCCCTCGCCTGACTGTCCGCCGACGAGCTTGGTTACCGCTTCCGCAAGCTTTATAAAATACTCCCTGTTGGTAATGACCCCCCGGGAACCCTGTCCCGAAGTAGAGCCCTCCGCGGAATAAATGAACAAGAGGTCTATGTCCGACGAGTAGTTAAGCTCTCGCGATCCAAGTTTACCGATTGACACGATGCATAGATCCGCCGGTGCGGCCCTGCCCTTTTCGTCGGTCTGGAGCGGTGCGCCGAAGCGATTTTCCAGTTCCTGACGGGCTTGTGCCAGCGCGAATTCGAGTACGGCATCGGCGAGGTTGGCTATCTCTTCCGTTATCTCGGCGATGGTTGACAGTCGACGAATATCGCGAAGAAAGATCCTGAGAAGCTCGCGGCGGCGGAAACGGGAGAGTAGAACTTGTGGTCCGATCTGTGAGTTGACCATCGAAAAACGCGCGATCGATTCGAGCAGTTCATCCTTCACGGCGACGATCGTGTCTCGCCTCCGTGAGCCAAGCCAGTGGATGTACTCCGGATGCTGTATCAAGGTGGTCGCGAATAAGGGGCTGAATGAAACCACTGAAAGTACGTCGGACATCAGCGGGATGTCGCGCTCAAGCCGTTTCGCCTCTGACGGGTGACGCTCCGTGAATTGTTCGAAGAATCGCCGGGAGCTCTCGGGGTCAGGGAGCCCATCGACTAGCGGGCTCAATTTTTCGGGTTGGATCATATTCGAGCAAAACGGGGAGAATTCCCGCATAGTTTATATGGTAACCTTATACCCAATTTATACGAAATATGGCCGAAACCGAGGCATTTGCTTACGACAGGGTCTTGTACCCAAATTACCTGCACCCGCAGACTCATCCCGACCGCCTGGCAGCCGTGGCAAAGGTTAACGGAATGGAGCCGGCAGATGTTGAGCACTGCCGAGTATTAGAGCTGGGATGCGGCACGGGCGTGGGACTAATGTCCTTTGCATTCGGGCTTCCCGACAGCGAGTTCATCGGCGTCGATCTTTCCGCTCGCCAGATCGATTTTGGCAATAGTGTACTGGAAGAGGTTGGGATCAGTAATCTTGTACTTCGTCACGGCGACATTATGGAACTTAACCGTGGCGATCTCGGCCAGTTCGATTTCGTTATCGCTCACGGGCTTTATGCATGGACGCCGCCTGCGGTGCGTGACCGGATTCTGTGGTTAAGCCGCGATATCCTAACGCCGCAGGGAGTGGCGTTTGTCAGCTACAACACCATGCCAGGCGGGCGATTCCGGCAGGTCGTAAGGGACTTGATGATGTTTCATGCCCGTGGGTTCGAAGATCCGAATGAAAAAGTAAGGCAATCGATCGGAATCGTGAAGTTTATGTCCGAATCGGCGCTGCCCGATAAGATCCACAAAAAAGTTCTCGAGGCTGAATTGGAGGCGCTGCTTGAGCGCAATGTGGAAGGGGTGTTTCACGATGACCTCGCGGAATTCTTCGAGCCGGTCTATTTTCGGGATTTTGTCGAGCACGCCAGCCGACATGGGCTTCAATATCTCGATGAAGCGGAGAATTTTAAGGCGTCCGAACTTAGTTACCCAAATGATGTGCTGGAAACGATCGAAGGACTCGCGGAAAACCGTATTGACCGGGAGCAATACCTTGATTTTCTCAACTGTAGACGATTCAGACAGACGCTTCTGTGCCACGTGGACGCGAAACTTGATCGCGACCCCGACGCTTCGATCATCAACGCATTCAGGGTGGCATCGCATCTCACGCCGGCTTCAGCGAATCCTGAGCTGGTCTCAAGAAGCGCTGAGAAATTCATCGGGACCAAATCGGACAAGATCGAGACAGATCATCCGCTTACAAAGGCGGCACTCTATCACATTTGCAGCATATGGCCGCGATCGGCCGGGTTCGCGGAGCTTGTTGCCGAGGCTAAGAGATTGCTGACGATCGCTTCAAATGAGTTCATCTCAAGTGACGATGACGAGAAGATCCTCGCCGAAGGGCTTCTGCGGCTTTTTGGAACCGGTTTGATCCATCTGCACCTGTACGAGCCCGCATTTTCAGCTGACGTTAGCGAATTCCCGGAAGTCAGCCGCCTCGCACGGTGGCAGGCTGCAGCCGGTGAGAAGCTTTCGACCCTGCGCAACGAGTCGATCAAGATCGATGATGCTATCGGGAGGGAATTGATCAAACTGCTGGACGGAACGCGAGATAGAGAGCGCCTGTGTTCTGACCTTGGGGTTATCGCAGGACAAAGGATCGAACCCGCGATGCTCGACGCAAAACTTGCAGAGCTAGCAAAGCTCGCCCTATTTATTGCCTGATCGGAACATGAATGAAGCACTTCATCTGACTGTGGGAACGGCTGACAATAAGAAACGTCTGGATATATTTCTGTTCGAGACTCTGACGGGCCTCAGCAAAATGTATCTCCGCGACTTGATAAAGTATGACAAATGTCAGGTCAACGGTCATTTTGAAAACCGCGGCTATAAGCTGCGTGCAAACGATTTTGTCGAGATCGAGGCAGACCTTACACGCGAAAACGCCATGAAACCGGAGAATATTCCGATCGATGTCGTGTTCGAGGACGATGAATTGCTAGTTGTCCACAAACCAGCCGGCATGCTCGTCCACCCAACACATCGCGACAAAAACGGGACGCTTCTAAATGCACTTTCATTCTATCTCAATTCGAAAGCTGACTTAGGATTTCTTAGGCCCGGGCTTGTCCATCGACTCGATAAGCAAACGTCCGGCTTGTTGGTCATCGCCAAAACGGATCACGCGCACAGAGTGCTCGCGGACCACTTCAAGCGAAAGCTGGTCGAAAAGCGTTATCTCGCATTGGTAGGAGGAGTGGTCGAACCGGAGAACGGCCTAATTGAAGCTCCGATCGGCCGCTATTCTGACCTAAAGCTATGGAATATTAAGGATGACGGAAAGCATTCCGAAACGCGGTTTTGGGTGCGGCGGCGATTCGCGGATACAACTCTGCTTGACCTTGAGCCGGTGACGGGCCGCACAAATCAGCTACGGATACATTGCCATCATTTCGGCCACCCGATCGTCGGCGATACTCTGCGCGGCGGCCGGGATTCCGAGCGGCTTTGGCTGCACGCGTATAAATTATCGTTCCGGCATCCAACCAGCGGGGACCGGATGGAATTTGAATCTCGCGCCCCTGAAGGCATGTTAAACGCTTCTGCCGATCGATGAGGATCGTGGCCGCGAGTTCAACGGATTGCCCGTCCAGACATCGCGCCTGTCATCTTTTGTCCGTCGAATACCACGTCTCCATTTACGATCACGGTTGAGAATCCTTGAGCGTACTGGTGGGGGCTTTCGAAGGTTGCTTTGTCGCCGACAGTCTTTTCATCGAATATGACTATGTCCGCAGCAAAACCTTCGCGGATCTGGCCTCGATCACGAAGGCTGAATGTTTGCGCGGGAAGCGAAGTCATTTTGCGGATCGCATCTTCAAGAGAAATTATCTTCATTTCCCGGACATACTTTCCGAGAACACGAGCGTTGTTGCCGTAACCGCGCGGATGCGGTACCCCTGCGCCAAACGTCCGCACTCCACTGTCCGATGCGATCATCGTAAATGGCTGTCTCATAATGTTTTGAACATCGCCTTCGTCCATGACGCGATACACCATTCCCGCGCCGCCTTTGCCGTACATATCAAATATCTGCTCGATCTGATCATCCAACTTCTTGCTTTTGCGGACCAATTGCGTGATCTCGGCAATGTTCTTGCCGTTAAACTCCGGATTGGCGCGATGGTTGGCGACGTAAGCAAAACTATAGTCTTTAAACTTCTTTTTCTTTAGATCCGCCTTCATATCCTTGACGATCTTCTTGTGCGTTTCCGCATCGGCCAGGCGCTTGCGGCCTTCATCCCGGCCGCCGGCTATCGCCCAAGTCGGCATTCGCGCGTCAAGCGAGGTCGACGATGCGGTGTATGAATATTGGTCGACGGTAACCGCTAGTCCGCGTTTCCGAGCACTTTCAACGAGGCTTATCGTGGTCGGCGTTTCGCCCCAGAGTGCTTTTGAAGAGATCTTAAAATGTGATATTTCGACGGGCATATTCGCCTGCTCACCGATGCTGATCGCTTCTTTGACGGCATCCACAACGCCGTTTCCTTCATCACGTATGTGACTCGCATAGGTGCCGCCGTGAAGGGAAGCCGCCTTTGCGAGCGCGACCACTTCATCTGTCTTTGCGAATGTTCCGGGCAAGTAGATCAATCCCGTCGAGAGCCCAACGGCACCTTCCTTCATCGCCTGCTCTACCATCGCATTCATCTTTTGCTGCTCGTCCGCTGTCGGAGCGCGATCATCGAGTCCCATCACTTTCGCACGGACCGAATTATGCCCGATCAAGGTGGCGAGATTTACGGCGAGCGGCCTATCGTTGAACCGGGCGAGAAATCCCTTTACGTCACTTGTTGAGCCGCCGCAGTTGCCGGTTATAAGTGAAGTAACCCCCATTCGTATAAAATTCTCGGCCGCCGGATTATCAAAGATATCCTCGACGTGAGCGTGAACGTCGATAAAACCCGGCGAGACTATTTGATCGCGAGCGTCTATTGTAAGTTTCGCACTACCGGTAAACCTGCCGACCTTTACAATGCGGCCGTCCCGCACGGCGACGGATCCGCGGAACCACGGATTCCCGGTTCCGTCAATGATTCGCGCATTCGTGATCAACAAGTCAAAATCTTCGATGGCCTGCGAGAAAACGCCTTGAAACAATATAAGGCAAAGGGCGATTACAATTGGTAGTGTTATTTTCGACATAAAAGTAAAATGCCGTCGAGAGGCTGATCTAGTCAACATATATACAGCACTTATGATAACGGACACTCTGATTTATATATAGTTAATGTAATACATCAACAATTGTTTCACGTGAAACAATTGTTGTGTCAAGGCATCGACTTGCTAGGTTTCCATCGCCTTTGCTTCGTCTTCCTCGGAAAACGGGTTATGCAGTACTACAGGTTCAGCGGCTCGTTTTCGAAGCCGCATATTCAGCATCTCGACCAGAACGGAGAAGGCCATCGCAAAATAAATGTAGCCCTTTGGAATATGCTGGTGAAATCCTTCGGCGATCAACGTTACGCCAATTAGGAGGAGGAAAGCGAGAGCAAGCATCTTGATGGTCGGATGCTTCTGCACAAAAGCGCCGATCTTACCCGCAAACAACATCATCGCGATGATGGAAATAACCACCGCCGCGATCATGATCCAAATATTATCGACCATACCGACCGCCGTGATCACGGAATCAAGCGAAAAAACAATGTCGAGCAGCATTATTTGAATAATTACGCCGGTAAATCCGGAGTAAACCTTTTTCGAACTGTGACCCTCTTCGCCCTCAAGACTGCCGTGTATCTCGTGAGTACTTTTAGCGATAAGGAACAGCCCTCCGATCAGAAGTATCAGATCCCGGCCGGAGACGTCCTGGCCCATGATCGAAAACAGCGGGTCAGTTAGTGTCATCACCCATGTGAGCGAAAACAACAGTATGACGCGCATTATAAGGGCCAATGCCAACCCGATAAACCGGGCTCTTGGCTGCTGATCAGGGGGAAGCTTTCCCGAAAGTATCGAAATGAAAATTACGTTGTCGATTCCGAGGACGAGTTCGAGGACCGTGAGGGTAGCAAACGCGATCCAAATTTGCGGGTCAGTCATCCACTCCATTAGGTTACATCTCCATTAGATTCATTAAGTTCAATGCTTGCAGAATTTTACCACGACAAACCCAAACCGCAGAACTGGTTTATACATGAAAGTCCGCAATCGTCCCTCATGTGTTCCAATTCGGGCTTGCTCGAGATCTCCTGGTTTCAATCGCATTTCATCACTGACGGAAGAAGCATGGAAGTTTGAGACTTATTCTGGAGTTACATCGCTTTAATTGATGAGTGTTCACCACTAGATGTCTGAATGAGACGGTTTTTGATTCTTGCTTTCGAAGCTGGGTTTGGCTCGTTGTTAAGGTACTCATACCGTTCGAGTTAGTTGTCGCTGGGTTAGCAAGAAAAAAGGAAGAAAAATGGAAGAAGTTTTCAAGGATTTTTAGCGCAATTTCCTGACATACTAATCGTCTAGTTGTAAACGTTAACCCAGGAACTGTTAGGAGGTGTCCATGCAGATCCGAATTGGCAAAAAGTATTTAGCTAGAGTCTTCGCCGTAATCCTCATAATTGCGGAGCCGTGCTTTATAGTTGCCCAATCCGAAACCACGCGAGACTTTGGGTCGAGTTTGTCGAAGACTGAATTCGATGACGGGGTAGTCCGTATAGATACGACACTTGTCGTAAGCGACGTGCGGGTGCTCGATAAGCGAGGAGAAGTGGTTCCCCGGCTGCAAGCGAGCGATTTCATCGTCAGCGAGGACAACGTCCCGCAGGAAATTTCGACCTTTTCGCTCGGAGGCGACAAGGACGGAATACCCAAGTCTATCATCCTGATCATCGACTACAGCGGCAGCCAACTGCCCTATATAACCACAAGCATCGAAGCGGCAAAGGTTTTGGTTGACAAGTTGAATCCCAATGACAAAATGGCGATCGTTACAGACGACGTGGAAGTGATCGTAAGGCCGAGTTCCGATAAAACTTTGCTCAAGGAAAAGCTCGAGGGGTTGAAGATATCCGCCCTCTCGGGAAAAGTCGGCCTTAGCCGACAATATAGCGCTCTGATGGCGGCCATGAAGGAATTGTTCGGGCGTGGAGACCTTCGCCCGATAGTAATTTTTCAAACCGATGGCGATGAGTTTATGAAGGTAACGACGCCGCGGCCGGAACTTTACGGTGAATTCTATAAAAATCAAAAATTCCAATTTAAAGACATTCTGTCCACCAGCGACCGGATCGGAGCGACTATTTATTCGGTCATTCCCGGTGTCAGCTTTCTCGAGTGTGAAGGCGGCGCAGCCGTGGACGCCGCACGCAATCATCTAGCAGATACCCATAAGGCTAACAACGTCACCGCGAAGCCAAAAATATTAAAACGATTCCTTAGTCAATTGATAAGTTCGTATCGGCGTGATCACAGATCGGTTGATCGAGTAGCAAAGTCGACCGGTGGTTGGACGGAAGTGCTGCGAAGTCCTGAAGATGCCGACGCCGTGTATTTGAGGATCCTGCACGGAATAAATACACGGTACATTCTGGGGTACTACCCAAAAAACGAGTCGCGTGACGGCAGAAAACGATCGGTCAGCGTTCGTGTGAAGAACCACCCCGAATACAAGGTTCTGGGACGAGACGGATACATCGCTTCGGGCGAGAACTATTAACATTATGGAGATACCAGCAAACAGGAGCACGGCCGTTCGACACGCCTCAAGCGGAACTACTTCACAAAAATTGCCGGGGAGGACCTACAAAAGTGGAAATTAGAGGGATTCCTATGCAAAACCGTTTCAGTAAACAATTATACGTTGGGATCTTGATGATTTTGGCGATCTTCGCAGCCCCCCGGGCATTAAATGGGCAGACCGCGGGTGAAAGCGGACCCACAAATGTCGATTTTGGAAAGAGCCTTGCAGCTCCCTACAAACCGACAAAGAAGTCCAAGAGAGTCAAAAGCGGATCTAACTCACAAAGGCTTATCCCCGTTGCGAATGTTAGCGCAGAGCCAGAGGAAACCGTACGCATCGACACGACACTTGTCATTAACGACGTGCGAGTGCTCGATAAACGCGGCGACGTCGTTTCGGGACTGCGAGCGAGCGATTTCACTATCAGCGAGGATGATAGTCCGCAGGAGATCTCGATCTTTTCGCTCGGAGGCGACCAGGACGGAATACCCAAGTCGATCATCCTTATTATCGACTACAGTTTCAGCCAACTGCCTTACATCGAAACCAGTATCGACGCTGCGAAGTTCCTCGTCGACAAGTTAAATCCGCGCGATCGCATGGCTATTGTATCCGATGACGTGATGCTGCTCACGAACTTTACAACCGATAGATCTCTCCTCAAAGAAAAACTTGAAAACTTAAAACGATCTGCGTTATCAGGAAAGGTGGGGAAAAGTAAGCAATATTGCGCCTTGATGGCCTCGATCAAGGAGTTGTTTCGCGAAGGCGATCTTCGGCCGATCATAATCTTTCAAACAGATGGCGACGAATTGATGCGGCTCAAGCGCGCGGGCGCTGACCCTCGTCTCGGAATGGTCGAGACGGACAATATCGGCTTCAGTTATAAAGATGTTTTGGCGGCTGCTGAAGGGGTCGGTGCCGTGGTCTATTCCGTTATTCCCGGCACGAAGTACATTGGGAAGAGCAGCGACGAGACGGAGAAGTCGAGCCGCGAGGAGATCATGGGCGCAAGGCAAGCCTCGGCAAAAATTAGGAACGAGAAGTTCGAGCCCGATAAGATGAAGGTCCTCCCGACGTTTATAAGACAATGGTCAAACGCGCGTAAACGAGATCAACTTGCGATTGCGGAGGTCGCATCCGTAACCGGCGGATGGGCCGAGCATCTCGAGACGCCCGAACAGGCGGATGCTGTCTATTCGCGGATACTTGCGGGCATGAATTCGAGATACGTCATCGGGTACTATCCGTCGAACCAGGCGCGCGATGGAAGCCAAAGGTCGATAAAAATCAAGATACGCGGGTCGCGCGGCTATACGATCTGGGGGCGTCAGACTTATATAGCGCCGCTAGATCCGGAATGATCTCGGCAATACGCATTATTTGTAGACGGATGACAGAACAAAATACGAAATATACGGAGCAAATAAAATGAACACACAAGTAACACCCTCACGCCCGATTAATGTCCTTGGAAATGGCCCTTCGCAATCGAAACGAGAAACCTTAACTGCGGCGCTGAAGCATTGGCGACAGAAAATGGGCTATTTTTCAATGCTAACGGCGCTTCCTGCGATCTCTGCTGCACACGCACAGGAGGTGCGCGCCGAGGAAACGCAGGCACCAGCAATACCAATAAGTGTCTCCGGTCAACCGGCTAAACGTGTCACCGGGTTGAATTTAAGCTTTAGCAAACCTGAGTTTCCGCGCCGCCAGAACAACTATCTCTTACCCCATCAAAAAAATAGTTCTAATATCGTTTCCGCTATGACAGGCGGCGATAATTGTCCGGGAGTAGCTATACCCAATGGCACGTATACCGCCGCGGCACCATTTACCGATATCGGCGACACGACGGGTGGAAATAATACTGTGACGTCACTTCCTTACTACTATTACGATGATTTTGGTGTTAACGGACCAGATCATATCTATGCATTTACATTAACGTCGCGGGGAGCGGCGCCGGAGATCCGGGTCACGACCTCGTCACCAACCTACAACCCGGCAATATACGTTGTAAACGGCGAATGGGGGCCATGCCCGGCGGGGGCTCCATTTTATTGGTTTGCATATTCAAACGTCGCCGGCGCCGGTGGAACTGAAACGATTGGCGATGCCATCCGTTATCTTCCGCTCAATGTTCCGCAATGGCTTTTCATCGATTCCCATGGTGCTCTTACACCTGACCCCGGCGGGCCGTATACGGTCAGAATGCAGGATCTGACGATCGCACAGGGCCCGAGAACGAAGTTTGATTTTGATGGCGATGGGCGATCCGACCTTTCTGTATTTCGCCAATCCGACAGAACCTGGTATCTGGATCGTTCTTCGGAGGGTTATTCCGCCGCCCAGTTTGGGCTTTCAACCGACAAGATCGTGCCCGCCGATTTCGACGGCGACGGGAAAACAGACCTGGCCGTGTTCCGTGATGGAATCTGGTATTGGGTCAACAGTTCGAACGGGACTATTGGGATCGTTCAGTTTGGCCTTGCCGCAGACATTCCGGTCCCTGCGGATTTTTCCGGCGATGGACAAGCAGAGTTGGCAATATTTCGAAACGGCTTTTGGTGGTCGCTTAATCTCGCAAGCAATCAGATCAACGTGGTCCAATTCGGATCAGCAAACGACAGGCCCATCGCCGCCGATTACGACGGTGATGGAAAGACGGATCAGGCCATTATCCGGAACCAGGGCGAATGGCACTTGAACCGATCATTGTTAGGATATGAGGTAGTGCATTTCGGCGTCGCCGGTGATCGCCCCGTTCCGGCAGACTATTATGGTGACGGGGCAACGGACGTTGCATATTATCGTGATGGTGTCTGGGTAATACGCGTTGATGAATCACGCTATGAAGAGATCCGATGGGGATTGCCAACCGACATCCCAGTCCCGGCCGATTATGACGGAAATGGGTACGCTGATCTTGCTGTCTATCGAGACGGATTCTGGCATCTGAATTTCCCAACTACGGGAAGAATCGAGGCCCGGCAGTTCGGATCGGCGAATGACAAGCCTGTTCCTGCGACGTATCTACCCTAGTTGGCGACGCCTGAGGCACCATGCTTATCTCGCCATACAAAGGAGATCTTGTCGATCTGGTGACAGCCCCAGAGAGTGGTGCCGACCTTTTTTCGTATGCCGCGGGCCTGCATTCAATACAACTGACTCAGCGGGAAACCTGCGACCTCGAGCTGCTGTCAATTGGCGGATTTTCTCCGCTCGACGGCTTCCTCTCTGAGAAGGATCTTAACAGCGTTCTAGATGAGATGACGCTAGCGGACGGAACGGTGTTTCCGATACCAATCACTCTACACGTAGACGACCTTACAAATCTGAAGATCGGCTGCGATATTACCCTGCGCGATCAGAAAAACGAGCCTTTGGCGGTGATGACGATTCGCGAGATCTACGAGTGGGATAGGCAACGGTTCGCAAGGGCTTTATTTGGAACGACGGACCCGCGTCATCCTCTGGTGACCGAATTGCAGGGTTGGGGCAGATTCAATCTTTCGGGCGAACTGCGGGTGCTGAAGCTTCCCGAGTATCACGATTTTCAGGAGTTGAGGCTAACACCGAGCGAAACCCGTTGCCAACTCGAAGCGCTGGGGCGTGAAAACGTCGTTGCCTTTCAGACGCGCAACCCATTTCACCAGGCACATGAGGCAATGACCAAGCGGGCAATCGAAATGACAGATGGGACGCTCCTTCTGCATCCGGTCGTAGGTATGACGAAAGAGGGAGACATCGACTACTTCACGAGAGTTCGAACTTATAAAGCTATTACCGGCCAGGCTTATGCGAATGATCGGGCCCTACTTGCCTTACTCCCGCTTGCGATGCGTATGGCCGGGCCGCGAGAAGCGGTTTGGCACGCCATAATTAGACGAAACTACGGCGCAAATCATTTGATCGTCGGGCGGGATCATGCGAGCCCGGGCACCGATGCAAACGGAAAACCTTTCTATGAACCATCTGCGGCTCAGAACCTGGCGCAGGAGATGAGCGCCGAGATCGGCGTAAAGATCATTCCGTTCCAAGAATTTGGCTACCTGCCTGATGAGCGCCGTTATGTAGAGGTTGATAAGTTTCCTTCAGGACGTAAGATCTTTCCGCTCTCGGGTACTCGAGTTCGCGAAGGTCTTAATAGCAACGGCAAGCCATTGCCTAAATGGCTTATGCGAACGGAAGCAGCAAATATACTGTCGGAATCATACCCGCCGCGGCATCGTCAGGGCGTTTGTCTTTGGTTTACCGGCCTGAGCGGAGCAGGAAAATCGACCACTGCCGAAATCGTTGCGACACTACTTCTTGAAGAAGGGCGGCGAAGCACTCTACTCGACGGCGATGTGGTTCGAACTCACTTATCGAAAGGTCTCGGGTTCTCGAAAGAGGACCGCGATATAAATGTGAACCGGATAGGATTCGTTGCGTCGGAGATCGTCAGGCACGGCGGCATCGCGATATGTGCAGCGATAAGCCCCTATCGTCGAAGCCGCAATCAGGTTCGGCAGATGTTCAAAGTCGGGCACTATATTGAAATTTTTGTTGACACGCCTTTGGAGGTTTGTGAGCTGCGCGACGCCAAGGGAATGTACGCCAAAGCACGACGGAGCGAGATAAAGGATTTTACCGGTATCGACGATGTGTACGAAGTCCCCGAATTTGCCGAGATCACGTTGGATACCATTGGTCGAACCGCCCGTGAGAATGCCCGGTTCATAATCGAATATCTACGTTCGATTGGGTTCGTCGCCACTGCGGCTTATGCTGCAAGGAGTCATTGAAATGCCAGATTCGGCACAGAGTATCGGTATCGATGTCTCGAGCCAAAATCTCTATGACGTTGTTCAGCAAGAGGTCGACCTTGGCGCTCAGGCGCTGAAACGCGAGGACGCAGAAATGGCGATAACGCTGTTTCAAAGCGCGCTTCAGAAGTTGACGCCTGAGCAGCCGTTCTATGATCACCTCGTTCATAACCTGCTTTTAGGCTATAAACTCCTTATTGAACAACTATTTAACGCCGGTGATTCAGCCTCGGCTGCCAGTTTACTGCGGCCCGTATTAAACCTTGAGATCACCGGAGAAATGGCCGACAAGACTGAATTTTGCAAAAAGTTTGCCGGCGCATTCCAGGGATTGGGCCTTGTATTTTTCAAGTTCAGGCTTTTTGAAGCAAGCGTTTTGTGCTTCAGAAAGTCGATCTCGATAAGTAAAGCACCGGGTTTTCACGTTAATTTGTCGAACGCGCTTGCGGCGGGCGGGCAGCGGTCCGAGCTTTCCGACTTTACAACCGACATTACGCGGGAACAACTGGGACGTCATATATTCATCGCCTGTGCGCCAAAAAGTGGGTCGACCTTCTTAAAAAATCTTCTCGCCGGTTTGACGGGTTATCGTGATGCATTCATGGTCTACGGCTCGGGACAGTTTGAACAGGAGATCTATCTACCGACGCTTCGTGAAACCGCACACCTTGATACGGTAACCCAGCAGCACTGCAGGGCTTCGGACGCAAATATCCAGCTAATGCAGGCCTTCGAGATCCGGCCGGTTGTCCTTGTTCGCAATATTTTCGATTCCGTAATAAGCCTGCTTGATTTTTACAACGGCGGGGCGTTTAAGAACTCATATTTTCGGGGAGATTATATGGCGCTGGATGAAGAAACAAAGGTCGACCTTTTGATCGACAATTTCATTCCCTGGTACTTCCAGTTTGTTGCATCTTGGAGTCTGGTTGAAAAGAAACGGGAACTCGAGATCCTTTGGCTTAGTTTTGAAGAAATGATCGGAAACAAAGCCTCAGCTACCAAGAACGTTCTTGAGTTCTATGATCTCGGAGCCTCACTTCGCAACGTCGAGAAGAAGATCAAGGAGACCGAATCTGCGACGCGAAAGATACGCTTTAACAAGGGGGTCTCCGGACGCGGGATATCCGGCCTTAATGACCGGCAAAAGGAGCGAATCCGGCGCCTCGCCAGATATTATCCGTCGGCGGACTTTGGCCGGATCGGGTTGTGAGATGAAGCTAATTACTGCGATCGCTTATAGACAAATTTCCCGCCAACGATCGTCGCCATAGTCCCGCCCGTAAACTTCCAGCCATCAAACGGCGAATTCTTTGATTTTGATCTCGAGTCGACATTTCGATACGTCCAGTCCATTAGCGGATCGAGGATCGTTACGTCGGCGAACGATCCCGATTTAAGCGTTCCGCGACCCTTCAATTTGAATATCTTTGCGGGATTCGTTGAGCAAAGCTCAACCAGCCTTTCGAGTCCGATCAATTTTTTATTTACTAGTTCGTTAAATGAGAGGCCTACGGCAGTTTCCAGACCCGTTATTCCGAATGGCGCACGGTCGTATTCCAGGGCCTTTTCGTCCTGGTGGTGGGGCGCGTGGTCGGTCGCGATCGCGTCGATCGTGCCGTCTTTAATACCTGCTAGTATCGCTTCAACATGCGCCTCTCCGCGCAGCGGCGGCGACATTTTAGTATTCGTATCGTATCCTTCGACCACTTTGTCCATCAAAGTGAAATGATGCGGCGATACCTCGCAGGATACCCTGATACCTTCATTCTTGGCCCGCCGAACTGCTTCGATGGCCCCTTTTGTTGAGATATGAGCAATATGAACGTGGGCGCCCGTTTCCTCGGCAAGAATAATATCGCGAACTACATCGAGGTCTTCCGCGAGTGCCGGTATTCCCCTTAAACCGAGGAGAAGCGAGATCTTTCCTTCGTGCATCACGCCGCCGGACGAGAGTGATTTGTCCTCACAGTGATCAACGACCGGAAGATCGAAATCCTTCGCATATTGCATCGAACGCCGCATTATTCCGGCATTCGGCACCGGCCGGCCGTCGTCAGACACCGCAACAGCGCCAGCCGCTTTCATTTCACCCATCTCCGCAAGTTCGGACCCGTCTGAGGATTTCGTGATAGCGCCGATCGGGAACACATTCGCAAGGCCGGCACGTTCAGCCTGTTCGATCATATATCGGGTGATCGCCGCATTATCGTTGATCGGCTGCGTATTCGGCATTGGGCAGACACTTGTCCATCCGCCCGCGACAGCAGCCGCGCAGCCACTCGCTATCGTTTCTTTGTGCTCCCCGCCCGGCTCACGCAAATGTACGTGCATATCGATGAAACCAGGAACAACGAGCAGCCCGCTTGCGTCAAAAACCTCGCATCCTTCAGGCGGAGTCTCGTTGGACTTAAGCCATGCCGAAACGAGTCCGTCCTCGATGAGGAGGTTCATTCCTTTGTTTTCAGGAGCCGCCGGGTCAACCAGGTGGCCGTTTGAGACTAAAAGTTTCATAAGGAACGCGGACACCCTTGTCCGCAATCGTGGAAAGTCGACACCGATGTCCACGTCCCGTCGCGTTCCGTTACTTCTTCGGATACTTCTTGTCAGCCTTTACTTCTTTCAGTTGCGCGAGGTGACGTTCACTGTGTCCGTTCAAAAACAGAAACCATTGGTAACTGTCGATCGTTCCAAACGGATTCTGCATAAAAGTGCCTCGAAGATCGGCGGCGTTTGATTTCATAAAATCGGCCGTTTGATTTCGGGTTTTGTCGAAATTGGCCAAAAGGTCATCGCGCGTTTTCCAGCGTCCGTTTGGACGGACCTGCTCGGGCGCCGTGAATTTCTGTGATCGATTTGTGACAGCTAGAATTAGCGCGGTATCACTCATCCGAAAAACATCGTCGCACTTAGGCGGCGGCGATTTCATCGCCTGAGTGGTTATCATTCCAAACAGTGCGTTTTCGACCACGATAATGTGTTCCGCGATCTCGCCGATCGTCCAGCGTCCTTCCGCGGCGCGAAAATTAAGTTGAGCGTCAGAAATCCCCCCAAGCTGTTTTACAAAGTCGTCCTTTGTCTGGTTAAGGTATTTCAATGCGAACTCGCGGTCTTTTTCAGTGAAAACGACAGGCGTTTTGACGATCGGTGCCTGTGCAGATAATTGCACCGTAAATACGAACATTGCCGTGGCAACAGAAAAAAACGCAGTGAATTTTCGTAAAAACATAATAATCCTCCTAAATAAGCGATGTACGAAGTATTACGATCTGTTATCCTCCAATGTTTCCGCCGGTAACAAGATAAAGTACTGCCATTCGGACAGCGACTCCGTATTTCACCTGGTCCAATATTAATGACCGCGAACTGTCAGCGACGTCCGAGGATATTTCGATACCACGGTTCATCGGCCCCGGGTGGAGGACGATCGCGTCTTTCTTTGCGAGATCGAGCCGTTCGTTCGTCAAGCCGTAATGGATCGCGTATTCGCGAAGAGTGGGAAAAAAAGCCGAATCCTGTCGCTCTCGCTGGATCCGGAGAATCATAACAACGTCGACGCCCTCGATCGCTTTTTCAATATTCTCAGCGACAAGCAGGCCACTTTCTACAAGATGCTGAAAATCCCCCGGAACGAGCGTGCCCGGCCCGGCAACTCGCACTTTGGCACCCAATTTCGTCAATAGGTGAATATTCGAGCGGGCGACGCGGCTGTGAAGTATATCGCCGATGATCGCAACATTCAGACCGCTTATCTTTTTCTTGTGCTCCCGGATCGTCATTGCATCGAGCAGCGCCTGCGTCGGGTGCTCGTTTGCCCCGTCGCCCGCATTGACGATGGCTGCCTTGCTTACCTTCGCGAGCTGGTGCGGCACGCCGGCGCTGGAATGCCGGACGACGATACAGTCGGGGGCCATAGCATCCAGATTCATCGCCGTATCTATCAAAGTCTCACCCTTCGAG
>JBAUGL010000038.1:0-44521 GCA_049679665.1 Pyrinomonadaceae bacterium
CGGCACGCGTGGCACGGGTCGCGTCACGATCAGGAAGTCCGATCTGACGCATCTCTGATTCTCCGATCTTCAGCACAACGCGATCGGCAAGCGGGTGGGTTGGAAAAAATGTCAGCCAATCCTGATAAGCTGCGATCGCCTGGATCAACGCACTCGTAGATCCTTCGAGAAAAAAAGCGTCCGCAACTGCCAACTTTGACATCGGCAAATACGCTGAATCCGGATAGGTCGTAATGATCGTTTGAAACAACAGCCTGCCGACGTCGAAGTTCTTCTTACGCACTTCGCGTGTTGCTACTATGAACAACTCGCGATCACGGCCCGGGGTAACACTACCGATAAGTTCTTCGTATTCATCTGTTCCGCCGCCGCCAAAAATACCCAGGAACTTACTTTTCTTTTTCGGTTCGCGCGGCTTCCCGACCCTCGATTCGGGATTAGCACGCGCCGTTGCGGTTTCAAGCTGCACGATATCCACGCGGCCCTGCAGCTCCGATACAGCCATCTCTATTTGGTTGACGTCGCTGATCTCATACTTTTCGCCGCGATCCACCTTCCCGTAAAGGTTGTTCACGTCGGAGTTCAGCCGAGATGCCTCCTTTTCGAGCCCAAGAAGCCGTCCCAGAGGTGTGTCGAGTTTCTCTTTATCGTCCTTTTTGCTTTTGTCGTCTTTGTTCTCTTCTTTCAGCACGGACGCTGCGCTTGTAAGCGACCGCCGCATAGCATCGATCTTTTGACGCATTACATCGAGACGCTGCAGCGGGGTGCCATCGCCCGGTTTTTGGCCCGCGATAGCGCATACAAAGCTCATGATCAAACCTGCCGTTAGAAAAACTGCCTTATTCCTGATTGAAAACATAATGCCTCAATATTAATCTAAATCTCTTTTGCTAAACCCAAACCGTGCCCTTTTCGATCAATTCTCTTACCGCTGCCGCAGGATCGCTAGTACCGAAAACCGCTGAGCCAGCAACAATTATCTCCGCGCCCGATTCCGTTATATCGAGAATATTCGTGCTGTCGATTCCCCCGTCTATCTCTACTTTGACGTCTAAACCCCGACTTACGATCATTTCACGCAGGCGACAAAGTTTCGAGAGCATCGTTGGAATGAATTTTTGCCCGCCAAAACCCGGATTAACCGACATTAGAAGTACGAAATCCGCATAGGGAAGGGCTTCTTCCAAAGCGACAATCGACGTGGCTGGGTTAATTGCGACTCCCGCCTTTGCACCCGCTTCACGAATGGCCATCAGCGTCCGCTGCAAGTGATTGTCGGCTTCAACGTGAACCGAAACCATATTTGCACCGGCCTTAACAAATTCCGTGGCGTATCGCCCCGGTTCAGCTATCATAAGATGGCAATCGATCTTCAGCGCGGTTGCTTTACGAAGTGAGCGAACGACGGGCAATCCTATTGTTATGTTCGGAACAAAGTGTCCGTCCATAACATCAACGTGCAGTGTCTTCGCACCACCCAACTCGACGGCATCGATCTCTTCGCCAAGCCTTGTAAAATCAGCCGATAAGATCGACGGGGCAATTTCAAACATTATCAGAATTTACTCTTACTTTGTTGCCGATATTCGATCGGCAGTTGCATTGTTTACGGACGTGTTCCAGGCCGCAATTTAGGATCCGTTGCTGCTGGTTTGGCCTGGTTTTGTTTGTTTGCCGCCGGCGTTGCCGTCGATTTTTTCACGGTTGGAGTTGCACCTTTTTCCGATTTGTTCGAAGACTTGTCCTCGCCGTCCGGCTTCTTTTCTGTATCATTCGGCGCTTTATCGAGATTTGCGTCGGATTTGTTCGCCATTACATCGCGTTTCGTATCGACGGCCTTCTTGTTAGAGTTGCTGCTGACCTTGGCTTTTTTCGGCTTTTCGGAGATCATCTCCTCAATTTTTTCAGAATCGTTGGCCTCCGAGTCCTTTTTCAGTGCGGTCGGGATCTCGTTCGGTTCCCCTGTAGACTTGCTTACGACGACAAGTACCATTTGACCCGTTTTGACAGTCTCTCCCGGTTTCGGAAGCTGTTCGAGGATAGTATTCGGATCCTCGGTGCTATATCGGTCTGCCCGACGCCTTAATTTCAAACCCAGGGCGGCAAACTCGGTCTCGCTTTCGGCAAAATTTTTGCCAACGATGTCAGGTACTACCAACTCCTCACCCTGCAGGGACATATATACGACGGTTCCCATCGCAAATAGAAACACCGCCGCCATCGCCCCAAGTACGGCAAGTTTACCGATCGCCGAAAGTCCTGTCTTAACTATGCTCACCAATAGATCACTCCGCGAATCAAAAACGAAAGTTTATCATTTTTGTGCTGATCCGAAAACCCGCGCCGCGATAGTCTGAGGTCAATCCATGCGGCGGAAACCGGCAATAAAAAACCCGTCCATGTTATCGCGGTGGGGATACGTACTAGCGAAACCATCTGCATTCACAAACCTTTCCGGAACGCTTGGTTCATCAATTGAGAACCCAGGATCCCCGGATAGGAACATCGAACAAACATCTTCGTTTTCTTCCCTTTCCAATGAGCAGGTTGAATAAACAAGCGTTCCTCCCGATTTAACCATTTTGGATGCGTTTTTCAGCATCTGGAGTTGTTTTGTCTGGAATTGTTCGAAATCCATGTCACTCAGGTTATAACGGATCTCGGGGTTGCGCCTGATCGTTCCGGTTCCCGAACAAGGTGTGTCCACCAACACGCTCCCAAACGACTGTTCGGCGAACGGAAGGTATTTCGTTGCGTCGTACTGAACGATCTTGACGTCGACCAGGCCTTGAGCAATACAATTGTCTCTTAGAAACCGTATTCGCTGATCATAGACGTCGCCGGCGATCAGCAGGTCGCAATCCAGCGCTCGATTTCCAATCATTGTCGTCTTGCTTCCCGGCGCTGCGCAAACATCTAGAAACCTTTCACTATTCGTTATTCTTACCGCGGCCGCCGCCATCTGCGAACCTTCATCTTGAAAATAGATCTCGCCAAGCGCGGACAACTGTCGAAGTTCGGTAGAATCCCCGTTTGCAAAAAAGCATCCCTCGACATACTCAGACCGTGAACATGCCTCAGCGGCGCCCCACGCCCTTGTCGAGGCTTTACCAGTCAATCGAAAAGTGAGTCGAGATGGCGTGTTGTTCGCTTCAGCGAGTGACTTGGTTTCGATAATCCCGAATTCCTTGATCCATTTTTCAATCAGCCAGCGCGGATGCGAGTTGACTGTCGCAATTCTGTCGATCTCGTCCGAAAACTCGATCTCAGGCAATTTGCTGGTCATCTTTCTCAGAACGGCGTTCACCAGGCCCTTGGCAGATGTCTTCTTGGCTCTTTGGACGAGGCTGACGCTGTCATTGATTGCCGAATAGGCAGGTATTCTGTCCAGGAAGACCAACTGATAGGTACCGAGGCGAAGGGCGATCCGAACTTCGACGTCGAGTTTTTTTTCTCCAATGTGAAAACTCAACATTCGATCGATCAGTATCTGGTTTCTTAAGGTTCCAAGTGTGAGTTCGTGGCACAGGGCAGCGTCAGGTGCAGAAAGGCCTTTTTCAAATAATGGGAGCAGAACAGATGAAAATGCTCTTTCAGTTTCGATCCTTAATAGGACCTCATAGGCAGCTATGCGTGCGGGCGAGATATTCATCGAGGATCGAGCCTGGAAAGATCTGGCAACATACCCTTTTTCAGATCCGTGTCGACCGCAACGCGGTTATCAAATACGAAACATTCACCTTCGAACCAATTCCCATTCTCAGGGACCTCTTCAAGATATCGGAGGATACCTCCGTTAAGCTGGTATATGTTCTCAAAACCAAGTCCCCTTAAATATGGGGCGAATTTCTCGCATCGAATGCCTCCGGTACAATACATTGCCACGTTCCGGTGCTTTTTCGGATCCAGTTCTGCGGTAACAAATTCCGGAAGATCGCTAAATTTCGAGGTCCCGGGGTTGACGGCTCCTTTGAACGCGCCGGTCCGAAATTCATATGAATTCCGCGCATCCAAAACGAAAACATCACCGTTTCCAATGATCTCGTTCCAATTCTCTGGTTCCACGTAGGTTCCCGTTCCCAAAGACATATCGACGTTTCGTTTTAGAGTTACGATCTCAGGTTTGATCTTCACTTTGACCTTTTGAAATGGGCATTCGGCGTCAAACGACTGTTTGTAGGCGATATCTGTTCCCAATACACTCTGCAGCGCCATGACGAACTTATCAATATCGCCTGGCTTTCCGCAAACGGTGGCATTGAACCCTTCAGTGGCGAGGATCACTGTGCCCAAAACATCAAACCCGATCATAAGATCACGTACAGCCCGTCGAATGCCGTGAAGGTCCGAAAGCTCGAAAAAGTTGTAAAAGCTAATGATCTTGTACATCGGTTCCTAATTCAACATGTCCCCTTCGCGGAGCTTTACACCATTAAGAAAGTCGCGCACTGACATCCTCCGTTTGCCTTCAAGTTGTAGTTCCTTAAGCCTAAGCACCGAGCTCGAGCCGCAAACTACCAAAAGATCATCGTTTTTCGCGGCCAGTATCCGTCCAGGTTCAGCATCCGTGGCCTGCAGCGAATACTCTTTGTTCGCCTTCCAAAGTGTTAGTTTCTTACCGCTCACAAAGAGGTGTGCGGACGGAAATGGCTGAAACCCGCGAACCCGGTTGGCGATCTCTGTGGCGCTCAAATTCCAGCTTAAAAGGCCATCTTCCTTCTTCATTAACGGTGCAAGTGTCGCAGCATCGTTATTTTGCGGCCGTGGAGTTATCTCATGCAACCTTAAGATGGTCTCCGCGAGCAGCTCCGAGCCAACGATCGAAAGTCGGTTCATAAGTTCAACTGCCGATTCGTCATCACCAATCGCGGTTTCACTCTGAAGCAAAATGTCCCCGGTGTCCAACCCAGCATCCATACGCATCGTCGTCACCCCAGTTACCTTTTCACCGCGCACAATGGCCCAATTAACGGGTGCCGCTCCGCGATATTTCGGAAGCAGCGAAAAATGAACGTTGATCGAACCCATCGGAAAGGCGTTCAAGATCGTCTCCGGTAAAATACGTCCATACGCCACCACTATCGCCGCGTCCGCATCATGCGATTTGAAAGTTTCCAGCGCCTCGATAGTTTTGATCTTTTCCGGCTGGAACACTGCCAGGCTATTTTGCAACGCGTATTCCTTGATCGCTGAAAACGTGATCTTGTTCCCGCGACCCGACGGCCGGTCAGGCTGAGTGTAAACCGCCTTTACGTCATGTCCGTCCGTCAGCAGTTGCTCCAGCGACGGTACCGCGGCCTGCGGCGTGCCCATGAAGACAACTTTCATTTTCGTTCGAATCTGAATGCGTCGGACATGACATGGAAGATCCAGTTCTGTTCCATTGAGCCGCGAATCAGGTGTGCGTTCACTCCTATCGCGTAGATCGCCACATCTTCCCCGCCGTGGGTCTCCGCTGTAGTCGGGACGGTAGCCTCCTGTTTAAAATTGGGGTTTGTGACCTCATCCTGTGTAAGGACCGGGCGATCGCCAGCCCTATAACCGGTCCCATTTGTGTAACCTAACGTGGTATATGGTCTCTTGTCACGATCCGTCGCCGGCAACTTTTCGACCATTCCGTTCTCGTCAACCTCGTGCGTTAGCCCGACAATGTTATTGCCGCGGGCCGGGTAACCAGCGATCGTGAACACGTGGCTGTGATCCGCCGTAACGATAATTAGTGTCTCCTCCAGATCAACTTTGCTCGCCGCCGTACGCACAGCGTCCGATAGCGCGACCGTGTCTCGAAGTGCACGGTAAGCATTGCCGTCGTGATGAGCATGATCGATCCGTCCGCCCTCGACCATCAGGAAATACCCCTTCTTATTGTTTGAGAGCACATCGATCGCTTTCGCGGTCATTTCCGCAAGAGACGGCTCGCCGGCCGGGTCCTTGACACGGTCATTCTCCCATTTCATATGGGACGGCTCGAATAATCCAAGCAAATGCTTTGTTTTTCGCGTATCGAACGCATCAAACTGTGCTTTGTTCCAGATGTAGTACGACCTCGGACGATCTTTGAGCCACTCCTCTGAAAGGTCGCGCTTGTCGGTCCGTTCACCAGTGCGGCTGGCGTACTCGGGATCCCTAATTTCCTTTGGCAAAAATTTCGACCGTCCGCCGCCAAGGGCGACCTCGAGCCCATCGCCAAAACTGAACTCGATCAATTGTCGCGCAATGTCCGGAAAGCCCGCCTGGTGAGCGTCTTTCCGACGTATCAGGATATCGTTGTCCGATTCCCAGTCTCGATCGGGTGAGTGTGCATAACAGGCTCCCGGCGTAGCGTGCGTCAATCGCGCCGTGGATACGATTCCGGTAGATTTACCCGCCATTTCCGCAAGTTCCAGGATCGTTCTTGTTTCATTGCCCTTGACCGTTTTGTAGTCACCTCTAACGACATTCTGATCAACTGACAGTACGCCTTCGTCAGTTTTTACACCAGTGACAATTGCGGCAGCCGTAGGAGCCGAGTCCGAAGTTTGTTGATTGGCGCTGTACGTTTTTGACAATGCCGAATATGGGAATTCTTCAAAGCTCAAGCGGTTCTCCTCCCCGCTTGCCCCGCGCATTTGTCCCTCGAATATCCTTGCGGCAGTGAGCGTAGAAATGCCCATCCCGTCACCGATAAAAAGGATCACGTTTCGTGCCTTGCCCTTGCGCTGTTTGGTCCGTTTTGCACGGTCGATAGCCGTCCAGCCGTCAGATATCCATGTATCTGCCGACTCCGAACGCTGAATCGGAAACGACCGCGGTGCGGACTGCGCAAATGACATCAATCCCAAACTCATGACCATCAATATCGTAACAACTTTTTGCATAATAAAATGAGGTGTCAAACCGTATTGAATTCAACACCTATAGAAAAGTAGTCGGTAACGATCAATGCATCTAGAATGCGCATCGATAATTGTATGATTCGTACGACCTGGTCCACTTCCCCGAGTCGCGCCGGTAGGAATAATAGTTATTTCCTTCAAATGCCTGTCCCAAAGTAAAGATCTCCTTAACGCCGTCACCATCGTAGTCCAGCACGTCAAGCAGCAATTCGTGTCCGACACCGCCGTCGAGATCTTTCACTTCGCCGCTCATCACATCATCCGGCTTGATCAGTGAGTAATCGCTGTGCGCGAACACGATTTTACCTTCCGTGTCGTGCTCCGCAATAAAAAACAGCAGCGCTCGCTCATCCACCTTTGGCGCGACCCAATACGAGCCAACAAATTCCGCCGTACCGTCGTTGTCAACATCAAGCGCTGTCAGATTATGATATCGGAGTTCTTTCAATACAGCCGGCGCTAGTCCCGCCTTGATAAACTCGGCGCCTACGAGAGCTTCGATCGCGGTTCGCTCCTGTGGTGTGGGCCTCCGGCGATAGGCCGCTGAATTCTTTTTCGGCGAAATGTTTGTTGCAAGTGCCATCACGAGCCCTTTCAGCATTGCGTTAACAGGCTTTGCGATGATATCTGCCGAATTACCGGTGCATTCTTTGCCGATATTCGATGTCACGACTTCAACCTTTCCATCTGCCGCACCTCCAAAAATGATCGGATATGCGGACTTGGCCTTGTAGTACAGATTGCCGAATGCTTTCGTAGCGTGGGTGTCGCCAAGTGCTGCGAGCTTTTTCTTATCGACATAACCGATCGGTTCGATCAGCTTACCGTCACGGAGAACGGCAAAAATGATGGCCATCGGCGCTGACTTTGGTTTTGGTTTAGACCGGTTCTTTTGGGCGACTGACGCTGATGAAAATAAAAGCGCCATTGCGGTGAGCCACAGCGTTTTTCGAAATAGATGCTTTTTCATATCTTCATTTAACGGCTAGATCTTTTGCGAAACAGATTTACCCTGCATAAACTGCAGCAGATATTCGCGGCCACCTGCTTTTGAGTCGGTCCCGCTCATGTTAAAACCGCCAAAAGGATGTACGCCGACAAGCGCCCCTGTACATTTACGGTTCAGATAGAGATTCCCAACGTGGAATTCGTGACGGGCCTTTTCCAGATTCGCCTGGCTTGTCGAATAAACGGCACCCGTCAAGCCAAATTCAGTTCCGTTGGCGATCGTAAGTGCGTGATCAAAATCGCGCGCCTTGATCACTGCCAGTACGGGCGCAAAAATCTCTTCTTGCTCTACAGTGTCACCAGCCTTCACATCATCGATAACGGTCGGCATAACGTAGAACCCTTCCGAGTCGTCGCCGCTGCCCCCTGCAACGACTTTTCCGCCCTCATCGACACCTTTCATAATATAGCCGAGCGTTTTGTCGAACGATCTTTTGTTGATGACCGCCGCGACGCTTGCCTCGCCTTCGTCCGGAGGTCCGATCTTTAATTCATTGGTGAGCTCGATGACCTTTTCCATCAATTCCTTGTGCACCTTTTCATCGACGATTAACCGCGAGCATGCTGAACACTTCTGGCCCTGAAACCCGAAAGCCGCTGAAACGGCGCCGCTCGCAGCCGAATCAAGGTCCGCGTCGTCCGCCACGATTATCGCGTCTTTCCCGCCCATTTCTGCAACCACACGCTTGATCCATATTTGTCCTTCGCGCGGCTTAGCCGCTTGTTCATTTATGTGCAGTCCCACCTGCTTCGAGCCCGTAAATGATATGAATCGCGTCAACGGATTAGTGACCATCGCCTCACCGGTCTCGGCACTTCCCGTGAGAAAGTTGACGACGCCCGGAGGGATACCAGCGGCTTCAACTATCTCCATGAACTTCGCCGCGATCGTTGGCGCATCGGACGATGGCTTCAATACGACCGTGTTCCCAGTCACGACCGCCGCCATCGTCATTCCTGCCATGATCGCCAAAGGAAAATTCCACGGCGGAATTACTGCCCCGACTCCTAGCGGAATATAGTCAAGACGGTTGTCTTCTCCATCGACTTTAGTAATCGGTTGATGGCCGCTCCAACGAATCATTTCCCGGCCATAAAACTCCATAAAATCTATCGCTTCAGCGGTGTCGCCATCTGCCTCGGCCCACGTCTTTGCGACCTCGAAAACCATCCACGCCGATAGTTCATGCTTACGCCTACGCATGATCTCTGCGATCTTGAACAAATACTCCGCGCGTTCGACCGCAGGCACATTCCTCCATAGTTTGAACGCAGCAGCAGCCGAATCGATCGCTTTCTGCACGAGTCCTGTGTCCGCGTCGACTTCTGAAAACCGTCCAACGACCTGATTCTTGTTAGCAGGGTTTATGCTTTCAAACTTCTCGTTCAAAGTGATCCGTTCGCCGTTGATTATCACCGGATATTCTTTGCCAAGCTCCCCCCGGACGCTTTCGATCGCCTGCCGCATTTCCTCGGCATTTTCCGGCGCCGAAAAGTCTGTGAACGGTTCGTTCCTAAATTCGTCCAATACGCTCTGTGTTTGCATCGTCATATCCTATTTCAAACGTTGTCTGTCCATTTCGCCCAATTCCCATTCGTCAAGCAATTCGGGTAGATGAGGTTCGTCGCCATCCTGCCAAGCAAGCACGAATCTTGGCTGCTGCGTGTCACTCAGATGCTTCGTGTAACTTAAGATCAGTTTCCAGCCGGAGAGTAAATATAAGTTCAACTCCCTGATCGAACCTACTTCGGTTGTCATTTTTGTATCTTCTATTGCCATCATCTTACCAATCCCCGGTATTTTGAAGTCGTTTGATCTTGCGCTTAGCCATTTGGCGCTTTAGCGGCGACATCCTGTCAAGAAACACGATCCCGTCACAGTGGTCAGTTTCATGTAGAACGCACCGGGCCGCAAGATCATTAAGATCAATTTCGACTCGTTCGCCGCTGACATTCTGTGCCCGCACAACAACCCGCATTTCACGCCGAACCGATTGGAATAGACCCGGAAAAGACAGGCAGCCTTCGTCTCCCGTCTGCTCGCCCTCGACGGACTCGATCTCTGGGTTGATGATCGCCAGCCGATTTGACTTTCCGTCGTCATCCGGAACATCCATCACGAAAAATCGTTTCGATATACCGACCTGCGGAGCCGCAAGACCAACACCGCCGGCGTCATACATCGTTTCAAACATTTCCTCGACGGTCTTCTGTAGGTCTTCGTTAAATTCATCTTCAGAGACCGGTCGACCAACCTGAAGCAGCACGGGCTCCGGGTACCGGACGATCGTCAATAGCGACATTCAAATATTCTAATTTGGATGTCATTTAAAGACAAAGTATGCGCTGTACAGAGGTCCCGCTTTGTCGCAACCCGGTTCCTCGCATTGCCCGCCCAAGGCTGAATTTCCGGATATTATATTACAGTTCTATAGTGATTTGCAGAAAATATTCATGGTCGACGGATCAACCTGCTATCCAATGATGCGCGATTGCGACAACAACCGCCTTCGGTTAATGTTTTCCCGAGCCATCCTAAAGAATCCTCTTCGAACGCAGAATTCCTCCTTCATTAATCCGTTCATGCGTATTAGAATGGATATGAGCAGATATGTTAAGGCCACTGATCATCGCAATTCCTTTCTTTTCCGCATTGATAGCCGTTGAAGCGTTGTATTCCTATTTTAAACGTTCCGATGCTTATGAGCAGAAGGACGCACTGACAAATATTTTCGTTGGGTTCGCAAGTATTGCATGGGGAGCGCTGTTCGGAATTTTTACCGGAACAGTTTACGTCGCATTTTACGAACTCGCTCCCTACAAGTTTCCCGTCGATGCCTGGTGGGCCTGGATGCTGCTCTTCATCCTCGACGACTTCGCTTATTATTGGTTCCACCGCGTAAGTCACGAATCAAGGCTCTTTTGGAATTTCCATGTGGTACATCATTCGAGCGAGCAATACAATCTAAGTGTGGCTGTTAGGCAAAGCTGGTTCGGAGGAATTGCCCACTGGATCTTCTATGCCCCCTTAATGCTGCTCGGCTTTGCGCCCTGGATGTTCGCGCTTATGCATGGCCTCAATCTCATATATCAATTCTGGATTCATACTAAATTTATCAGAACGCTCGGCCCCGCACTTGAGTATGTACTAAATACGCCGTCGCATCATCGCGTACATCATGGCGTCAACGAATCTTATCTCGATAAAAATTATGCCGGTGTTTTGATAATTTGGGATCGGTTGTTCGGTTCGTTCGTAAGCGAATCTGAAGAGCCTCGATACGGGATCATCAAACCCTTGAAAAGCTATAATCCGTTGTGGATAAACATTCACGCCTGGGCTGAAATGTTTGAGGCAATGAAAAGTCGCACAACATGGATCGGCAAGATTCAATGCATGATCGGTTCACCTAATATTGGCATTCCGGAGAAGATCAGCCTGCCGCCGCGGGTGCACGAGATAAATTGAAGCCGCGTGTTCGGTAAATCCGTTTGCTCGCACGGCCGCGTCACGAATATACTCTAGCTGATTATGGACAAACGAAAAATAAGGGTCCTTGTTGCCAAACCCGGCCTTGACGGTCACGATCGCGGGGCAAAGGTCATTGCGCGGGCACTGCGTGATGCCGGAATGGAAGTCATTTACACTGGGCTCCGACAAACTCCTGAGATGATCGCGGCGGCCGCTTTGCAGGAAGACGTTGACGCTGTTGGAATCTCGATTCTAAGCGGTGCGCACAAAACGCTTTGCCCAAGGATCGTTGAACTGCTTCATGAAAACGGAATGGACGATACGCTCGTCCTCGTCGGGGGGATCGTGCCCAAGGACGACATAATCGATCTTAAATCTAAGGGTGTTTCCGAGGTGTTCGTCCCTGGCACATCGACCGAAGACATTGTGAAGTATATTAATGCCCACGTCCGGTCCACCTGAACAAAGTAAATTAATCGGCACGTAATTTGCGTGCCTAGTTTTCGACGCTCAGACTCTTCTGATGCTGAGCGTTCTTGTTCTAAATTCGTTACAAATAAAGGAGCAATCTTATTTTGAAAATACTAAGATCACTAATTCTTGCGTTCACTCTACTGCTTTCTTTCGTGTTTATCGAAAGTTCGATATCGACGACAAATGCACCGGTATCTATTAGCGCCGCGGCTCAGCAGGTGACAGTAAAAAGGCGTAAACCGGGTATCGTACGCGGTACATATCGTGGCGGAAAATACGTAATAAGACGTACTTGGGACGGCACGAAGTGGGTTTCCAAAAAAGTTTGGGTTGGAACCAAATGGACCGGCAAGAAAACATGGAGATCAGGACGCAAGGTGGTCAGCCGTACCAAGAAGATCGTCTACTAAACTCTGGCACGAAATATGCACTTCGGGTGGTTGATATCTGGAGTGAAGTGAATTCATTCACAAATTATTGAGCTGTGAGGAGCTAACCTATGAGATCAAAGGGCTTATTTGCAATAATGGCAGCGTTTATGTTTGTATTGTTTTCGTACAGTGGCGTTGATGCCCAAGTTGTCGATGCTGTTAAGGACGCCGCCGGAAAAACGAAGGATGTAACCGTCGATATAGCTGACAAAACGAAGGATATAACGGTCGAAACTACAAAAAAGACAAGGGTCGTGGTAACGGACGCGTTTGAAACGTCGGTCGACAAAACCGTTGACGTTTCGAAATCCGCGGCATCGGGAGCTAAAACATTCGGTCGACATACCGTTAGCGTCACAGAAAACGTCGCCGCGAAAACATACGAAGGCGGCAAGTGGTTCGTCGTTAAGAGTTGGGACGGAACCAAGTGGGTGTCCAAACGGGTTTGGTACAAGGATAAATCGACCGACCAATAAACGCTGAACAGCTCTTTCGTCCAGTCTGCATTATGTGATTGCCGATGGCGGCAGCGATCGATATATGTGTATCGTTCGTTGACCGCCTCTTTTTTTTGTCTTCTAATTAAGACTTTATGAAAGATAAAGTTAAAGTCGCCAGCGGACAGGGTTTTTGGGGAGATCTACTCACGGCTCCAGTCGATCAGGTCCGAAACGGTCCGATCGACTATCTAATGCTCGATTATCTCGCCGAAGTCACAATGAGCATTGTCCAAAAGCAGCGCCAGCGTGACCCGAAAAGCGGCTATGCGCGCGACTTCGTGTCGCTAATGCGTGAGATCCTTCCTGATTGCGTAGGGAAAGACATCAAAGTTTTGTCGAATGCAGGCGGCGTTAACGTTGCGGGCTGCGCCGAGGCCATCAAAGACGCTGCACGTGAACTCGGGCTCGGCGGTAAGCTCAAAATTGGTGTTGTAACCGGGGACGACATACTCGATAGATTGGACGAGTTCGCCGAAAGCGGCGTCGAGATCTCAAATATGGAATCGGGCGAACCCCTTTCCGACGTTCGTGACAAGGTTCAAGCCGCAAATGTTTACTTGGGAGCGGCTCCGCTTGTTGAGGCACTCGGCAAAGGTGCCAGCGTCGTCGTCGGAGGACGACTGACTGACACGGGATTGACTCTAGCGCCGCTAATGCACGAGTTCGGCTGGAAATTCGACGATTGGGACCGCATTGCAGCAGGGACGATCGCCGGACACATCATCGAGTGCGGTGCTCAAGCGTCTGGCGGCAACTGTCAGTACGCTTGGCAAAGTATTCCTGATCTGGCCAACGTTGGATTTCCGATCGTTGAAGCCTCGCCGAATGGCGAATTCATCGTGACCAAACACAATGGCACCGGCGGCCGTGTCAACATTCAGTCGATAAAAGAGCAGCTATTGTACGAGATGGGCGACCCGAAGGCATATATAACTCCCGATGTGGTCGCGGATTTCTCATCGATCAACCTTGAACCTGCTGGTGACGATCGTGTGAAGGTATTTGGTATAAAAGGCAACCCAAATACCGAATTCTACAAAGTTTCGATCGCGTACTCTGCAGGATGGAAAGCAGTCGGGACACTCGTGTATGCCTACCCGGAAGCGTACCAGAAGGCACAGGCAGCCGATAGGATCCTGAGGGCGAGACTGGAGAGATTGGGATTGGATTTTGATCTTATCCTAACCGAATTTGTCGGCGTAAATGCAACCCATGGGCATCTTTCCGGCGAACCTCGACCCGATATCCCGGAGGTCCAATTGCGATTCGGCGTTCGCGGGCAAAGTAAAGCGGACGTTGAGCGCTTCACCAAAGAACTCGCTCCATTGATACTCACCGGGCCACCCGCTGTAACCGGATTCGCTGGCGGGAGACCGAAGGTCGAAGAGATTATGGCCTATTTCCCGGCACTGCTGCCAAAATCATTGATCGAAACAAAGGTTGAGATAATCGAAGCCTAGTTCCGTAGCCGTATCTTTTTCGATGTCAGCATATAGCCGATAACGCTAGTGTAATGCCTGAAATGTCGGAGCCCCGACTATTCAAGTATTACTTCTCGAGGAATTTAGCGATACCATTTCGGCAATCTTCGGTCATTCGTGCAATCGTATTGACTTCAGCACCAGCCAGGAGTGCCGCTTCGAACGACAATCCGTCAATTTGATATAGAAGCTTTTTCGAAAGCCTTACGGCCGACCTGCTTACTTTTCCGTAAACCTCCACATAGGCCCGAACCGAATCATCAATTCGGTCATCTTCAAATGTATGGTTCACAAGGCCGACTCTCTCAGCTTCTTCCGCCGAGAATTCGAAGCCTTGCGTCAACATTTCAAATGACCGCTTCTCCGACAAGTTGCGCCGGAGGATGGCCATTACCATTGCCGGAACAAATCCGATCTTGACTTCCGGATACCCGAAGCGTGCCTCCTTCGTCGCGAGCACGATGTCACAGGCGGTAGCAAGCCCACAGCCGCCGGCTAACGCCCTTCCACTCACCGCGGCGATCACGGGTAACCTTACTCGCCGGATCTGTGCGAAAAGGTTCATTAGCTGCTCCGCATCCGCAAGGTTTTCGGTCACCGAGCTCACGCTGATCTTTTGCAATGCCGAAAGATCCGCTCCCGAACAAAAATCCTTCCCGGCTCCCCTTATGACGATAGCGTTCAGGCTTTCATCCGCATCAGCGGCCGCGAGTTCCACTTTCAGTGCATTGATGAGCTCGTCATTCAAAGCGTTTCGTTTTTCAGGACGATTCAGCGTCAAATATCGGACCGAGGATTCCGTCGAAGCTAGTAGTACAGACATATTCTTTTGAATTTGGGCCTACGTTATTAGACCACTTCAATGTGATTAAGCGCCAACTTCCGCAGCCCACTTTCTCCCATTAACCTGATATGACACCCATTTCGTCAAGCAGCGCGCAAATTAAAAATCGACCTTTAGTTCACGTCGAATAGATAATCCTTCTCTTTAAAATTCGCAAACAGTCCCACTCGCGCATTCGTCGCCCGGTTAACAGAAAATTTCCATACATATTCACAATCCGAGCTGAGGTAAAATAGCATCGGTTATTCCATAAGCTCAAGCCGATCCTGCCATTGTCATCATGGTTGGAAGTTGAAAGTTAAGTCCGTTTCTGCAAAGCGCTGCTTAAGCTTGTAATGAAGTGAACCGAAGTTCTTCTTAAACTTCCATTGTTTGGCCGCTTTCACGGAAGCCGCACGTAAAAGCGGATGACCTTCAACGACACAAGCCTCGACAACATCGCCTTTTTTATTTACCAATATCCGAACGACAACTTTTCCGCTAGCTCTCACGCTCCTAGCGGTTGCCGGATACTCCGGGTTAACTTTTTTTACCGCCACTTCATATAAGGTGTGTGGTTGTATTAGCCTTCTGTATTTAGAAAAGTCGCAGCGACCCTCTTTGTCAGAGAACGGCGGTTTGGCAACTTGTCCCAAAGCCGGTCTCGCAAGGACGCACGACAATAATAAAACTGCGATTCCAAACAATATAAACGCTTTCATACTTGCCCCCTTCAAACTCGATTGCTCAATCCTCCAATACCTCCGGCTTCTTCGGTGGAGGTGGAGACGAACGAGCGCGTCTGCACGCCCTGACTGACGGTCGTGAGATTATTCAGAATGTCATACGCGCAGTACGACGGCTGAATCGGCGCGCTGATGCTGCCCAGTTGTCCGGAGGTGTTTGGTTCATCGACCCGCGTCAGTTGTCCAAATGCATTTGTGATCGAACGCCGTTCTTTTAATGCCTGATCCTTTACGGTGACGGTCGTTCCGATCTGCGCACCGGTCGTCGCCAAACCATAAATCGTCTCGGAGACTGCTCCGTCCGGTGTGGTGATTTTCCATGGTCGGCCGGCGGTGTCGAAGGTGTGCGTCGTCCATTCGAGGCCGGTTCTGGTCGAGCAAGTCTGGCCTGAATAGCCTCCAAATGGATCCGGGTCGATCTGAGGATTGCAGACGACCATCGCACCGCCCGGCGGAATCGTGGTCGTGTTCCCTTCATCGCAATTCCACATAATCTACATTTTAACCAGACTTGGTATCCGGTTGAATTCGACCACCTCATTAATCATTTCAATGGAAGCTGGACCTTGATATCGAAACGATTAGGCTGAAGCACGGAAGTTGCATTGACGTACCTAGGCTGATTTGGCGCAAGCAAGTCATATGAGGGCGCACCGCCGCCCCGAGCTTCACGAAGAATTACCCTGTATCGCCCTCGGCTCACGCCGATTTCGTAGTTTCCGTCTGCATCTGTTCTCGCAACAAAAAGACATCGCTTGCAACCGTCACGTGCAAAAAGCAAAGACATGTAAGTTGCCGGCGTTTTTCCCAACTCGGGATGATTCATTATGTGAACGTTGCCCTTGATGAATACGAGCTGATCATAAAGTTTGTCGTCATCGTGACGGGAACTAGGCTTTTGTCCAGCTACTGCGAGGCTCAATGCTATAACAATTCCCACAGCTATCGTTTTATGAACGCTAAACATATTAGTTGACTCCTTTTCCACCAACGTTTCGTTTTAGCCATCTAATAACATTGCTTGTCTCGTTGACCTTTACTTTGATTCCGCCAGCCCGATTGCGCACAATGTTACCGCCACGGTCTCTTTCTGTTATGCCATGATCTATTTCTAACCAGTGGCCCCGTCTCGCCGTTAGAGAGAAAGTTCCAGCAGGTCAAGAAGCTCCCAAAGAAAAAGCAGGACTTCATCCTGCAATTCCTCGACACGGTTTTAGAGAACAACCAGCAAAAGGCGTGAGCATCTTCACTTGTACACCTTCATCACCAGTCTTGTATCTAACCCTTTCTTAGAAAGAAAGACTATGTAGTAGATTTGCGACAACTCCTTGCCGTCTGGAGCAAGCTCATCGGGTTCGGTATTTTCTTTATCGAATGGCTTGTTATCGACACCCACCACCCAGTCCGTTCCGAACTTAGACGAGTGCAGCGAATCAAAGAAAAGATCATACTCTCCGGACAGAAAGCGCACTTTGACTTCATCGCCCTCTTTTATCTCCGGCGGCACAGTGAACCCGTTTTCGGACACTGACGGTTCTATAACTTTATCGTTGACGTAAAGCAAGACTTTGAACTTTTGCTTGATCTCTTTACCGTCAACTTCGAACTTCACTTTCACACAATTGGTCTGCGCCTTTACTGAATTGGCTAGCACCGCAATACAGCAGGCGGTTATTAAGATTGTTAGTTTTCTGAGTCTCATCATCTCCTCCTCGGCGTTATCGTTATGAACTGCTTCAGAGGGAACGTCGCCCTCACACCTGAACCATCGTAGATATACACGGTCTTGCTCCTTGCTCCCGCGACTATGTGAGTAACGCCGGGTAACGCGCTGGCATTTTGAGTATCCACGGCTGAAGGGGGTTGGACGAAATCAGCCCTTGACGTGGTGACGGTGCCGCCTATGACCCCTGGAGGCGGGCCGGAACTACTCGTAAGCACACCGCCCGGATGGACGTGAGCTTTTACGGTTATGTCCGCGAGTGTGCCGGCCTGCGCAGGATTAGCCGGGTTGGTTGTGTCTATGGTCGCTTTCGTATCAACTCGCGGATCGGAAACAGCACCCGGTGCAGCTACCTGAATAGTTTCTTGCCCGCCAGCTAATGCCGGACCTGCTATGAATCCTTCTTCATGGAAGCCGCCCTTTTTATCATCTGCGGTTGGACTGTTGCTTCTGTCAACTGCTGCTCCGACCGCCTGCCTAACCAAAAGGCTTGGCAGTTCAATCGCGGAACTTACGGCACTAACTTGAGTCGTGCCTTTGTTCTTATCGGTTTTCTGAATTTGTTTGGCTTGATCTTTGTTCGTGACCACATAAAGCTTTCCATCATTGATCCCGTCCGTTCCCAGATAATCGCCATCTTGGTTATAGAAATCTCCGGCGATCATTCCGCTCGGATCGGTGTAGCGCAATGGATTGTTATAGGAGTACGTGTAGCGGTTCCAACTCTGCGGTCGAAACGCGTTTGCGCTCGCGGCTAATGGGTCAGGTGAAGTAAAGCGCCCGTGATTGTAAGCAAAGTACCTGGCCTGCGCAAAGTCCATCTCAATTTCATTATCCCGTTCGTAGCCGGTGAATTGCTTCCTTACACTGTCCGCGGAGTAAGCCAGACCCTGCGTTCTTTGCGCGGTGTAGATTTCTTCGCCGAACGGGTGGGAGACGGCCGGGTCGGCTCGTCCGTCGCCATCGTAGTCACCGCTCACTGAAACGTCGCCTGACACTCCGTATGCGAGTATCCTGCAGCCAAATCTGCCGAAAACTACTACGGCTGAAGCAGAAATTCCATTTAGTTTGCTTTTTCCTGTTCTTTCATGTTCAACTTCGTTCGAGGTTCGTCATGGACCACGGAATTCCGGGATATTGATAAG
The DNA here is from genome assembly GCA_049679665.1 of Pyrinomonadaceae bacterium. Taxonomy (GTDB): domain Bacteria; phylum Acidobacteriota; class Blastocatellia; order Pyrinomonadales; family Pyrinomonadaceae; genus OLB17. The sequence continues at coordinate 18,679 of JBAUGL010000038.1, forward strand.
AAGCCGTGCTTTGTCAATATGTTTCGAAAAAACTTCAAGCACATCAGCGAGGATAACTATTTGTTCGTTTGCTTCTTTCCAATTACGCTGCTCAATAGCCTCGCGAACGCCCGGCAAGGTCTTAACACCGTAACCGGTATAGAATCCCGGCGCATATATCTGATGACGGTACCAATCTCTACGAGGGAGTCCGTCGCGCCGTGTTAAAGTCCTCTCTGCCGTCAGCAGGATTCCGTCGAGAGCGTTTTTATCTGCCGTCGGAATCTCATTTTTGCCCTTTGAGAGATAGGCCTTGGAACTAGCCTGAAGCATCGCTAAAGCGTTCTGCAAAGGTGTGAAGTTCAGAAACGGAACAGGTTCCTTCGGTTTTGGCGTAGTAAGCCGGTCGTTGGGATCTTGGACCGCGGTCCACATGCCGGAACTTATCATCCGATTGTCGTGTTCGGTCTCACTTCTCATGGTGTCGGCAATTCTCATTACTTCGCCGACATAACGGCCGATCGTCTCTACGGCGTTCCCGAACTCGATCGGAAGTGTATCGGCGTTGGCAAGACGCAGGGTTGCGTGTCCGCAAACCTTTGCTAGCGCGATCCCGTATTTATGCCCCGGATCGCCGAAACGCGTGTAATGATCATAGGAATCGTAAATGGAATGATACGAGCCGCCTCCGTCCTCTCCTCCAAATCCGATATTTAGCGATGCTATCCCGAGATGTTGGAGGAACGGCGTATAGTCTGAACCGGAACCGAGAGGAAATATCCTCAGATCTTCGCGCTGAATGATTTCCTTTCTCGATTCCGTTGAGGCATCCATTATTTGATTTGCCCGTGTTCGCTCCCAAACCGTAATATCCGTCTGCGGGTCCCGGACGCCCCTAGCCACTTCATTGATGAATTTTTCAAGCGTGTGCGACCCGCCTATACCTAAAAATCCGCGACCGTTCGAATCCGTGTTGATATAAACGGCCGCCTTTTTGCGAAGTTCGTCTGCGTGCTGCTCCGCCCACTCAGTCGATCCGAGCAGGCCTTGCTCCTCACCGTCCCAAGCTGCGTAGATGATCGTGCGATTCGGTTTCCAACCAGTCTTCGCGAGTTCACCGATCGAGCGAGCCTCTTCCATCATCGCGACCAGGCCGCTGACCGGGTCATCAGCCCCGTTAACCCAAGCATCGCGGTGATTGCCACGAATTATCCACTGATCCGGATTCTCGTTACCATTCATCCGAGCGATCACGTTATAGATGGGCTTAACGTCCCAATTGAATTCCAGTTTGATGCGAACTATTGGCGTCTTTCCGCCAAAACGATAGGTGATCGGCAACGCTCCGCGCCACGAGTCCGGCACTACGGCGTTGTCCAGATTTCGCAGCAAAGGAAGTGCATCGGAATACGATATTGGCAGGACTGGGATCTTCGTGAGCGTTGCCGCGTCCGTGCGGTCGATTCGCTTTGCGTCTGCCGTGGCACCAACGCCCTTCGTCAACGGGTCACCCGGGTGCACAGGCATATCCATCACAGAACCCCGCTGAACACCATTCTCGTTCTTCCAGGCGCCTTTTGGATACACGTCGCCTTGATAATATCCGTCGTTTCGAGGATCGGAATATATGATGCAGCCGACCGCTCCATTTTCAGCGGCTACCTTCGGTTTGATACCACGCCACGAGCCTCCGTATCGGGCAATGACGATCTTGCCTTTGACATCTATTCCGCGCTTCGCCAATTCTTCGTAATCCGCAGGAATGCCGTAATTAACGTACACAAGCGGCGCAGTAACGTCGCCGTCGATCGAGTACGCATTATAGGTTGGGAGCTGCTCATCCTTCTGGCCCGAGGTTGAGTCCTCTATTAGGTCAGGTTCCGAAAGCTTTAGGACAAATCGTTCCGGCGCCGTCATTTCCACTAGGCGAATCTTTGGTGTAGGGAAAAGCACGTCGAACCGTTCCAATTTCGTCTCGTAGCCCCACGACCTGAATTGGGATGCAATAAAGTCAGCGTTTTCCTTGTTGTAAACTGATCCCAAATGGTGCGGACGAGCCGAAAGCCGCTTCATCCAGCTATCCAGATTCGACGTCATTAGTTTCGAATCGAATCTTTTTTCTAATTCCAACTGCGCCGAAGGATCTGCGAAACCGTAGATAGAGGCATTCCGTACCGGAACGGACTGTGTGGCAGCCGTCGATATTAATGCTAGCAGCGTGATCTTAGAAAGGATCAGGTTTTTCATAGTGGCTCCATAGAAAATCGTCAGGCGGTGCCGATCGCTGCGGCCTCATCGTCGGTAACAGAGATCATCATTCGCAATAGGGCAGTTGAAAACGTTTTTCCCTGGGCGTCGGTCATAAGACTAAGCGTTCCGCCGCCGCCGAGGCTCTCGTGGAGAAGGAAATTCAAAGCCTTGAGATTTGGTAGTTCAAATCGCTCGACTCTGCCTTTGACCATAGGGCCAAAATGTACCTTGACGGCTTCCTCGGTTACTTCACGGACTAGTATCGGATAATAATCGTCTCTCAGTGCGATCAGTCCGACGTTTGCCGTATCGCCCTTGTCGCCCGAGCGGGCGTGGGCAAGTCGTAACAGTTCAATTTTCATAGTGTGGATGTTAATGACGCTGGACGAAATAATATCATCCAACATTGTTTTTCGCCTGACAAGTCTTACGTGAAATAATTCCACGTATCGGTACGAAGTGTCATATAATGGGACAGATTCTACACTTCGGCTTTTTTTCGCGGGCCCCTTCGCTTGCGCTACCGGGAGAAACCAAAATGAGGCAAACCAAAAAAGGGTTGTGCTTTTCGGTCATTATAATTCTTAGCACATGCTTCGCTCAAGCCTATATGTTGAGCGGACAAACGGCCGAAGGAACGACCGACATTAACATTATTGTGGATCGGGCCGCGCTCCAGTCAAAAAATTATCTTGACACGTTCAAGAACCTGCTTTCCGAAGAAACGAAATCCTTTGAAATATACGACAAAAAGGGAAAACTGAAAAGAGTTCGACAGATCCAATCGACGTTCATTGTTTATCAATCACCAAAAGATTCTGCACGCGTCACAGAATTCCGAAATGTCCACAGTGTCGATGGGAAAAAGCTCGAGCGGAACGATCAGAGGGCTGCGGATTTTTTTGAACGGGTGTCAAGTGCGGAGACCTCCGCGATCGAGTTGGATCGGATCGAAGCCGAGAGCACACGCTACGATGGCGATATTTTTATTAGCGGGCTCACGGTTTTTCAGGCAGTTGCCCTTCGGACGCACCTGCGCCCCTACTTTGACTTTGTGCTCGAAGGCCGCACCAAGATCGGAGATGTTGAGGCACTGATTGTCTCATTCACACAAAACAGGCCCAGCCCATATATCCTTGTGGGCGATATGAAAAAGAACCCCGACGGAAAGCTTACCGTCAGATATGACCTTGACACCGGGTCCGCCGGCGATCCACACGGCCGTCTTCGCGGCAAACTTTGGCTCGATCCGGTGACAATGCAGACCATTCGCGAACTGCGCGAAATGACGATACGACGTGATCAAACTTCGGGTCCCGACGTCCTCGCGTCGAACACGTTTGAATATCAACCAAGTTCGTTCGGCATACTTACGCCGAAAATAATCACCCACACCCAATACGGACAACGAGAACCCTCCGCGAAGGCTATACCAGAGCTGCAGGTAACATTTACGTATTCCAATTTCTCAAGCCCTGATGTAGAAGTCAGATCGTCCGAGGTCCACTGACAAACCGGCGAGTTCAACTGCCCTTGACAACGGCCTGCCGCATACCTCATCGATAAGCCCAATACGAACGGCATCGTCCGCGGTGACACGTTTCGCCGTTAGAAACATCTCCAAGGCCACCGCTTCGCCGATCAGCCTCGGCAGCCGCTGCGTACCACCCCAGCCTGTAATGATGCCGAGCGACACCCCCGGATGAGCGAACAATGAATTCTGAGATGCAATTCTTTTTTTACACGCCAGCGCCAGGTCCAACGCCCCGCCAATGCAGTAACCGTTGATCGCCGCGATCGTCAACTTCGTTCCAGATTCGATCTTCGACATAAGTCCTTGACCACGAATCGCAAAGGCCGCAGCGTCTTCGGCTCTTAATTTCGCAATCTCACGCAGATCTGCGCCCGAGGCAAAAACATCGTCGCGGCCAGTGAAAATAATGCAATCGACCTCGGTTTCCGCCAGCGTCTGATCGACGATCGAATGAAGCCGCTGCACGACTTCTACCGAGAGCGGGCTGCGGATCTCAGGCCGGTTAAACGTAATCACTCTGACGGATTCAATGTCATCCACAATTACCGCATCAGATATTTCGTACATTTTCGTGTTAGGACTACTGCCGTTAGCTTGTCGTTAAGATATATTAAATTATGTTCAGAACAAATAAAGCTCATCCCTGGCATGGCGTTCCGATCGGCGAGGACGCCCCGGAGGAGGTCACCGTTTTTGTCGAGATCGTCCCGCGCGACACCGTCAAATATGAAGTCGATAAAGAGACCGGCTACCTGAAGATCGACCGGCCCCAGCAGTATTCAAATGTCGTTCCGGCAAACTATGGCTTCATTCCGCAAACTTACTGCTCAGCCGGCATCGCCCAACTCGCCCGCGACAATTCAACCGGAATTGAGATCAGCGGAGGTGATACCGATCCGCTCGATATACTGGTATTGAGCGAACATCACATACCGCGCGGAGATATCATCCTTAAAGCCCGCCCGATCGGAGGTTTCTGCCTCATTGACGGCGGCGAGGCCGATGACAAGATCATTGCGGTCCTGAAAGGAGACAAGGTGTTCGAACAGTACCGCGAGATCTCCGAATTACCTAAGGGAATACTCGAACGATTCGAGCATTACTTCCTGACATACAAGAGCTTACCAGATGATCCAAACATCTGCGAGATCGCGTATTCTTATGGCCGCGAAGAATCCTACAAGGTCATCCGTGCCGCGATCTCGGACTACCGCGATCTGCTGACCTCGCCGAATTGCTAACGTATTCAATCCACCTGTTCAGGTTCCGGCGGATTCGCGGCACGCCTGCAAGAGTTTCAAAAGGGCGTGTTCTTCAGGCTCGGCCGCGAGCTGGATCTGCCTGATGCGGCGGCTATGCCTTGGCTGATATTCTTCGATCGTTATCCCATTGCAATAGGCGTTGATCACAAATGGATGGATGTACGAACCACGGCAGACCGCGGGCGTGTTCCCGAGCTCTTCGGCGACATACTTAACTGCCTTTACCACGTTCTTTTTTTGCTGCGCGGTATCTTCCGCTGGTCCCAGCTCCGCAAGCCTGATCGCCGCCAGGAGGGTTCCGCCCCACGTTCTAAGGTCTTTTGACGAGAACTCTGGTTCGGTAGCATCTTTTAGATAGGTGTTGATATCAGCCGGCGTTATCGAGCACGGCTTCCCGCAATCGTCCAAGTAGCGAAACAGCTTTCGGCCGCGCCCAAGTGAATCAAGTTCCTTCATGATCGCAGAAAGCTCGTCGTCCACCAATATTCTTCGATGCTGAACATGGCTTTTGCCGACGAAATTGAACGACAACTTCCCTTTCCGTCCGATCGACAAGTGGTCTTTCCTCAATGTGGTTATTCCAAAGGTTTTGTAATGTACTGCGCTATGCTCGGAACCGACTCGGAAATACAAACAGTTGATGAGACGAAGCGTGACAGCGATAACCTTTTCGCGCGGCAGGCCTTCAAGCGCGATGTCCCGGTTGGTCATTTTTTGCAGCTTCGGCAGCAGCTTTGCAAATCGCTCGACCTTTTCGAATTTTCGTCTGCTTTGTCTCGCGGTGTGTTTCGGGTGGTAAAGATACTGAACGCGTCCGGTCGTGTCCATTCCGACGGCCTGGATCTTCCCGCCGGGGCCCGGGTTGATGCGAACGTGCTTCCATGCCGGCGGAACTGCCAGTGTGGCGATGCGTTCGAGATCGTCTCGCCTGACGACCTTTCTACCTTTTTTGTCAAAATACGAGAAACCGCGCGCGGCCGTTCCCCGACGGTGCCACCAGTTTGCGCGCCGGCCGCGCGTTATTGTTTCCCGCGCCTTTGCTGTGTCGAATCTGACGCCCTTTATCGGCATACTGTTCCGTTCGAATTTGTAATGTGCACCGTATCCTTCTAGTACACAATCTCGAGTCCCCAGCCCGAGATGCAATTAGAACGCCGAAGAAATCGACGTGGCACATCTTTTGCGGTTTACCGAAGCGTTGATGCTTTGAATTGGTAATTTACAGGAGGAAAAATATGCTTTGGACAATATTCATCATTCTTTTGGTACTTTGGGCACTGGGTTTTAGTTTCGGAGGAGCTTCGGTTGGTGGTTTTATACACATACTGCTTCTTATTGCGGCAGTCGTGCTGGTCATTCAACTTGTGACCGGACGAAGGGTAGTGTGATCTTTTATTCGGGGGGGGGGGGTGAGGCAGCGCCGGTTTTCCGACGCGGCCTCGCGATTATTATGAGACTTTCGCCACGCATACTTTATGTCGACGACGACCTCGCTTCCTGCGAGATTATGACCTTTTGGCTAAAAGAAGAATTCGACTTCGAAATCACTGTGGCGATGAACGCGAAACAGGCCGTTGACCTTATCCGGTCAGAGTATTTCGATCTATATATTCTTGACTATTGCTTGCCCGACGTAACGGCGGTGAATCTTTGCCTCCAGATCCGCGGCATTAGGTCCAAAGCGCCGATCATGGTTTACAGCGCACTTGAACGTGACATCGACCGCGAAAGCGCGATCGCCGCCGGAGCTGATTACTACTTCATCAAGCCTCAGGAGATCGAAGAGATCGGCTTGCTCATCCGTCGGCTGCTCGATTCGTCGGTCGTTCCCGCTCATTTTCACGCAACGGACGGAGACATCCCCGTGATCCACGAGATCACCGGTCAGCGCCGCCGAGCATCAGGTATATTGTAGGATTAGGTCCCAACGGAACGTTTTTTAAAGTACGCCTGTACCCAACCGATTACGGCGCCAGCTACCGCACCCATGCCCGTCACGATCAGTATATGTACCAGCAGCGGTGCGAGTGCCTTGTGTATATTCATAAAGGCGTGAAACTCCAGATTCATCCCGAGGCCCAACACAAACATCACAATCGCTCCCGCCTTGACACCTTCCGCCCAGCCGCTGAGGTCAGTCCTGTCTATAAACCACGCTATCAGCCAGGCCCAGGCGAGATTAAAAAGAAAGATCGCCCAGACCAGCGGCGGGTCTTTAACCAAGCCCGCATACTCGACCGTGTTTCCTTTGAAATAATCCGCAAAAAGCAAACCAAAGAACAAAAAGCCGAGCAGAAACATAACAATTCCGCCGGCCAATGCCCCAGCTAAAGTTCCAATCTTCATAAGATTCTCCTCTTACGTCAAAAAGTTGAATAAAGCCGAACTGATGCAAAGGATCTAACGGAACAAATATATGTCGTTTCGGGCGATTGTCAATTGTCGAACTCGACCCATTCCGTCGCGCAAGTCCGTGAAGCGGTCAAGATGCCCTATAATTAATTATCTATTCTCACCACCTCCCATGAAGGCTCGCACGAAAGAAATGAACGAATTTTTGCTGGGAGGCCTTTATTATCGATTCGAATCGACGACACCGCCGGGATTTACGGCCGGCAGTTCAGCCACCAATATCGCGTGGAGCCTTTTACTGAACTGGCTATCTTGCGCGAAGACTCCGCTCGTAAAACAAACCAGTACGAGGATCGGGACAACGAGAAACGGCGGTGCGAAGCGGGCGTCCATAAAAGTGATCATGAAGATCTAGCCAGCAATCTCGCCGCCAATAAAGTAAAGAAGATCGCTCCTGATAAAACGATCGGGGGGAAGAAGGCGAAGACGATCATTCCGACAAAAAGTACGCCGAACACGCCAAGATTGATATTGATAACCCCGCGCATGACGTCGTCCGCCGCGTTCTTTCGTAGCAAGTAGTAGTTTACGACGCCGCCGAAAAGGCAAACAAGACAAAATCAAATGCTGAGACTTGTCATCATCAGATCGCCCATCGACCTATGAAAACCTAAGCCGAAATCGAATCTATAGCTTTCCATCAACTCGAAAAGCCCGCTCTCGGTATCGTTGGCCGGCGGCGGGCGAAAAATCAGTGATAGAGAATGGATGAACGCCGTTACAAACTGAAGCACGCTCGCGGTCCTTAGCCAAAATTTATACTCTCTTATCTTCCTCATTTGCCTTACGCGTTTATGACTCCGTGCAAATTGTCGTTCTTGTTTCGCAGATCGATACCGCCTTCCAGAAATGACTTCAAATTGGTCAGATAAAACGTCCAACCCAGCCCGCATTCGATGAAGCAATACACCTTTTCTTCTTCTGTTTCCTGCGTCATCAATTGACGCAGCTCGCAGACGGTTTCACCGGCGTCTTCGGCGAGTGCAACCTGCACGATCGATCCCCCACTAAAGCTGAAGCTCAGGAACTATTCATCACGCGTCTTAAGAACTTCGCCGTCACCGACATAGTCCGCATAACCATGCCACCGCCAGATATAAGTGTCACCTGGCTCGATCAATGCGGCGCCGGGCGTATCTCAGCGTCCGATGTCGTGAATTCAGCCTGTTTCAGAAACCAGCGTTCGAGCCCGTCGCGGGTCACCCACACCTTGATAATGTCATCTCTGTGGGCCCAAACACTGATCCTTTTTGTGAAATCGATCCAGTCGTAGTTTTTCATCGATCAGCCGAGTTTGATTGAACATTCAGCGGCTCTCCGGTCTCAAGAAATGTTTTCAGGCATGACAAGATCTCGGACCAGCCGCGTTGGATTCCGTCGGTCATCGGATTGCCTGCCACAAGATCTTCGTGGATCAAGGTCAGCTTGCACGCTTCGCCCGCAGGTGAAATTTCGTAGGTGACTTTCGACTCGGGAAATTCTCCCGCGTCCGGCATCCAGTGCGGATTGAAGGTCATGACAAGCCGCCGCGGCGGATCGCTTTCCAGCACGGTGCCATCCAGCATGTTCCCGCCGTCCGGCGTGCGGTAACTGTACGCTGATCCATTCTGCCAGTCAGACTCGACGCGCGTTCCGTAATAGTATTTTTCGGTCATCGCGCCGTCTGTCAGGGCCCGCCAAAGTTTTTCCGGGGTCGTTCGGATATAAACCTCGAAAATTTGATTTTTCGTTTCTACTGCTTTTGCTTCTGCCATTTCATCTGCCTCCAAATCGTATTTAAGTTCGGTCAATGATCGTGCCCAGCCTTTTGCGTACTTGCTGACCCATCGGTCGTAAACCAACTGGATCGGGACCGCGTTCAGATAATGGAGCGTCTCGCGGCCGTTCTTCCGAGTCGCGACCAGGCCGGCGCGCTCAAGGACCTTCAGGTGCTTCATGACGCCGAATCGGGTCATCGGCAAGTGTCCTTCAAGCTCTGATAATGACCGTCCATCCTTAATGAACAGAAGGTCCAGCAGCTTTCTTCTGCTTTCATCAGCCAGTGCCTTGAACGTCAATTCCTGCTCCATTGCAGGATTATATGTGACTAATTAGTCACATGTCAAGAATTATTTCGACGCGCGGCGCCCAGTAAGGCGGAACCTTTGATCGGGCCCGGAGTCCATTGGACCCATCGCCATCATCCGCACGAGGATTTCCGCGTTCCGTCGTACCTGTATTTTCTACAGTGGCGGCAGAACAAATGCGCCGATGTGCGGCGTGTTGGTATTCAGACAGGTTTGTAGTGCGAGGATCAGCGACTCACGGAGATTCTCGGGTGTGACGATGGCGTCAACGAGGCCACGGGCGCCGGCGTGTTTGGCGTCAAGCTCCTTGTCATAAGTATCGCGAACTTTTTGCATCTCGGCTTCGAGTTCGGCGTCAGGTAACTTACCTTCATTCTTTAGTTTTTCGATCTGGGTGCCGAAGACGGCCTGGGCTGCTGAATCGCCTTCCATTACGCCCATTCGCCCCGTAGGCAGCGAGAAGATGAAGTCCGGATCAAATCCCTGGCCGGCCATTGCGTAATATCCCGCACCTGAGGCGTGATTGACCGTCACGACAATTTTTGGTACGGCGGCAGTAGCCATGGCTTCAACGAATCGGGCGCCAGCACGGATGATGCCCGAATGCTCGGCTTCGGCCCCAACCATAAATCCCGACACATCCTGAACAAAAAGCAGCGGCGTCGAGTGACGGTTGCAGTTTTCGATAAAATACGCAGTCTTTTCGGCGGATTCGGTGTAGACGATGCCTCCGAAACGCGGCGGTGTGCCGGGTTTGCCTTTGGACATACCCCGCGAATTTGCGATAACTCCGATAAGAATCCCACCGATCCGCGCAGTACCGCAAATCATCTCTTTTGCAAAATCAGCTTGGAATTCGTCAAGCTCGCCTTCGTCCAGGAAGGTGTTTAGAACGGCCCGCATGTCGTAGGGCGCTCGATGATCATCGGGAAGAATGTCGTAGAGCAGGTGTCCGTTTTGCGAGAGAACCACCCCGTCAGCGGAAGGCCTCGCCACCGATCCTTCGTGAACGGAGACCGGGGTCACGGACACTCGTGTCGGTTCTTTCGAAGGTAATTCGCCGACGAGTTCGCGAATTTTTTTGATGCAATGCTGTTCGTCCTTTGTACGGAAATGGGCAACGCCGGAGATGGCATTGTGCGTCATGGCCCCGCCGAGAGTTTCGTTGTCGATGGTCTGGCCGGTGGCTCCTTTGACGAGGTTCGCCCCGCCGAGTCCCATGAACGATGTGCCTTCGACCATCAGGATGACGTCCGAGAGTGCCGGGAGGTATGCACCGCCCGCGACGCACATCCCCATCACAGCCGATATCTGCGGCACCTTTAGATAGCGGCGCATTATCGAGTTGTAATAGAAAATGCGAGCGGCACCGTATTGGCCGGGGAATACACCGCCCTGGTACGGCAGATTAACACCGGCCGAATCAACGAGGTAAATGATCGGTACGCGATTGCGCATGGCGATCTCCTGCGCTCGCAGGATCTTCTTGATCGTTTCCGGGTACCACGCACCGGCCTTTATGGTAGCGTCGTTCGCAACCACCACGCACTCTCTGCCCTCGATCTTTCCGATCACCGTTACAACCGCGGCCGCCGGTGCCTTTCCGTTGTATTCATCGTAGGCCATGAGCAGCCCGATCTCGAGCGAAAAGGTATCGAGATCGAGAAGCTTTTCTATCCTTTCTCTCGCTGTGAGCTTGCCCTGTTTATGAATCTTTTCGATCTTCTCGGGCCCGCCGCCAAGAAGGAGTTTTTTTTCGAGACTGAGATAGTCGGCTGTCAATTGCCGCAAGCGGGATTGGGGGTCAGGTGTGTTCATCCTAAAATCGTTTCATTTTTCGCTGATAATGAACGTCGGAACCATACCGCCGCCCGAAGAAACGTTCGCGAGTTCGCTCGATGAAAGCCGTGTGAATGCTGAGCCGACGACTCCATTGAACAGCAGCGGGTCGAGGTCGACCAATTGTTCGACCATGTCCCATTTACCCAGATCGTCCATAAGCATGGGAAACGGTTCCTTGGCGGTCTTAACGCGTTCCTGGACTAAGTAATCGCCGTCGGCGAGAGCCGTAGCGATCGCATCGTCCCATTCGCCCGCTGTCCCGCTCCAGCCGATGAAAATGCCGTGTCCGCCGTAGTCATCATTGGGTTTGAGAACGAGCTTTTGTGAGTTTGACCTGGCCCATTCGACAAGATCGATATTCTCGCCTTTATTGATCGTTTTTTCATCCCGAAACTTGCGAGTCCACGGGACGTGAGCTTTTATCGCGGCCAACTCATTATCATCGAACAAATGGGTATACCGTTCATTCGTCAGCACGGCAAATATCGCCTTTTTATGAACCAATTTCCCTTGAAAACTATTTACCATGCAAACGGCCCGAGCACGGCACGCATCGAGAAGCGCCGGTTGATTTTCCATGATCGGCAAATATTCATTCACCAACAACCGCTTATAGACTATGTCGATAGCTATTCCGTCACAGCGGAGTCTTTCACCGTCAAATTCCAGCTCGTCCGGCGAACAAATAAGCGACCGGTATCCGGCCCGTTCAAAGTAATCCCGAAAGAGTTCAAATTCCTGCAGGGTGGGAAGATCCTTGAGATCGACAATTGCGATCACCGGCTTCTTTTCGGGCCTGCGCCCAACGAACTCATCGTAACAGCTGATCAGTACATCGAGCAGCTTTGAACTCCCCTCAAGACTTTGAAGATCATAGGCCTTGTTGAATTCCTGCATAACCGGAAGCGTCTTAAAGATCTCCGACGCAGAATCGGCGTACGCAATTCCGGCCGGGCTTTCGCCGTTCAATTCGACATAACTGTACGTGTCGTCCGTCAAGAAAGAATCAAGACGCGAAGTCGGCGAGACGTGGTTGTAACCGGGATCGATCTTGACTAGTTCCCGTTCGATCTCTGTGATCCCCAGCTCGTCCAGCAGTTTGTCATCCACAACCGCTGCATCCTTTACTTTTTGGAGCGCACCGAAAATCGTTTTACACGTCAATTGAACTCGTTCCCAGTCGGCGGCAGTCACAAAATGCGGTCGAAGATATGGAGAAAGCCGGCGTCCGCCAAAGATGAGCTTACCTTTTTCGAGACCTGTATCCAGTTCTTTTCTAGACCGCTCGGCCAAATCGGCATTTTCGAGCAGCTTATGATAATGAGCGACCGCTTGCTTTAGCATAGAGTGAATTTCGGGTCATTTAGACATACTAAGAATTTCTTCGAATTCGTCTTTTGATAGCGGTATCACCGACAAACGAGATTGCCTCACCAATGCGATATTTGCTAATGCGGCATTTGCCTTTACCGCCTCAAGCGTCACGGGATTTTTTAGCTTTTTGACAGCCTCTATCTCGACCGCGTGCCATTTTTCGTCAGTCGGATCAGTGAAGTGCTCACGTGAGACCTTGGCGATACCGACAACCGATTTTTCGGATACCGAATGATAAAAAAGGACCTTGTCGCCTTTCTTCATCGCCTTTAAGTTATTACGGGCCTGAAAATTCCGAACTCCCGTCCAGTCGGTCGTTTTATCTGTGATCAGGTCGTCAAACGAATACGCTTCAGGTTCTTGTTTTACCAGCCAATAGTTCATACGGTGAATTTGATAAGTTGCCGATCAGCGTTATTTGGACTTTTGCGCCTGTGCCGCCTTTTTGTTCAACCATTTAGCCCAGCGCTCGAGAATGGGGCGAAGTGGTTTGAAAAGCTTAGCGCGAAAGCTGTTTTGATTTTGCTTTTCGCTCCATGCTCGAAGATTCTTTTCTGCGTATTGTCTGATCTGTGGTTCCAGATTCTGTTTTTTAACGGAATGTTTAAAGGTAAGGTAATAGTGTTGCCCGACCAGTGAAAAAATCAGCCCCGCCATGTTGCCCTTGAACGAGCTCTTCGCCATCCATTTCTTTGCAAAGCCTTCCGTGGGCTGCAGCAGTGCTCCCATGGAAGCCTCGAGCCACGCCCCCTGATTACCGGCACGCGGATGATATAGTCCGGGAAGGTCGCCTTTTACTGGGGAATCTATGTTCTTTAGTCTGGGATCACTGATAAAATCAACAAGCCTGATCCTTTCAAGACCTCGGAGGTGTTCCACCGGCAAAAAATCGAGTGCCTTTTGAATGTTTACCTCCGAATCTTTCGGGAGCGAAAAGCTTGCCTGATTCTCGATCCGGATCTTAGTGATCTTTGCGGCTTTTTGTCCCGCAGTCTCAATTGCCATACGTTTTACAAATTGTAATAGGTAAATCGCGATTAGTAAATTCTGCTACAAAAGGGTCGTGCAGTCGCAACAGTCGGCAGCACCGCTCGAATTCGATATAATCCATATCACTTGTCGAATCAATAAGTTACCGAAACAGCGCCGTTTGGCACGCGTTTTGAATAAGTATTTCTCGAGTACGCCGAACGGTGCTCGGAAAACTATAGTGAACCAAACAACGATCAGAAAGCCTATCAAGGTGACCGGAATTGGCCTTCACACCGGTGTCGAAGTAAATCTAGAACTCAAACCTGCGCCCGAAAACACCGGATATATCTTCGTGCGGGTCGATCTCGATAATTTCGAGATTCCGGCATCTGTAGAATATGTGTCGCATTGCAGTTACGCGACGACCTTGATGCGGCGGGGCGTTGTTCTTTCAACGTGCGAGCATCTCCTCTCGGCCCTGCGCGGTTCGGGAATCGACAACTGCTTCATCGAGCTCGATAACATCGAGATCCCCATTCTTGACGGATCCAGCGAAAACTGGATAGACGTGATCGATACGTCAGGCGTTAAAGAATTGAACGCCCCGCGACGAACCTTAAAAGTCTTGAAACGGGTCGAATTCGACGAGGATGGGCGAAAAATGTCGATCGAGCCATCCGAGAAATTCGAGATCGAGTGCGTCATCGATTTCCCCCATCCATTTATCAATCGCCAGGAATTTCATTTTGTGATGGAGAACGGTTCGTTCGGGCGGGAGATCGCATCGGCTCGAACGTTTGGGTTTGCGAACGAGATCGAGATCATGCGTAAAGCGAATCTTGCGATCGGCGGTTCGCTAGAAAATGCGATAGTTTTGACCGAAGATGGGATGCTGAACGAGAAGCCGCTTCGGTTTGAAGATGAGTTCGTTCGGCACAAGATCCTTGACATAATCGGAGACGTCGCTCTATTAGGAATGCCCGTCCAAGCAAAGATCGTCGCTGAAAGAAGCGGTCACGCGGTCCACTCTGCTTTGATGAGTAAATTGCTAAACACCCGCAACGGCTGGGAAATAATCTAATCATTCCACTTCGATCCAATTGGCCTCGTTAATGCAAAAAGCACCTCCTCGAAGCCGTTTAATTCTCTGCCATTTCCCAGTCCGGTGTGTGAAACGATCCGTCCCTGTCCAATCTCTGATATGTGTGAGCGCCGAAAAAATCTCGCTGTGCTTGAATAACGTTTGCCGGAAGGCGTTCCGATCGAATGGAATTGAAATAGTTCAGCGTGGATGAGAAACAAAGTGACGGAATCGAGGCCGAATTGTATTCGCCGATCACTGACTGCCAATCTGACAAGTTTGCGGTCAATATCTTTGCGAAATCATGATCTAGGACGAGGTTTGGCAAGTCCGGCGAATCCGAAAAGGCCTGTCGCATTTTTTCCAACAGCGCTGATCGAATTATGCAGCCTCCTCGCCAAATCTTTGCGACCTCGGCGAGATTCAACCCATATTCTTTCTCGGTCGACGCGGACTGTAGGAGCGCGAGACCTTGTGCATAGGTCACAATGAACGCGGCATAAAGCGCATTCTTTAGCTTATGAAGAGTTTCCGGGGGCGAGCCGTCGGCCGTGCTAGGCGGATAAATTGTAGAAATCTCGGAACGAAGCTTTTTCAGGGCAGATATTTGTCTCATCGATACGGCCGAATCAATCGTTGGAATCGCGATGCCGAGATCCATCGCCGCTTGGGACGTCCACTTGCCAGTTCCTTTTTGACCTGCGGTATCTAGTATTATTTCTACGAGGTGTTTGTTAGATCCAGGTTCGATCTTCCTCAGAACAGTCGCAGTGATCTCCACAAGAAACGAATTTAATTCGCCTTCATTCCATTCGGCAAACGTATCGCTCATTTGGCGGTAGTCCAAATTGAGGACACGGTGCATAAAATCATATGTTTCAGCCAATAACTGCATCATGCCGTATTCGATGCCGTTATGGACCATTTTGACAAAATGGCCAGCTGAGCCGTTACCAACCAACGCCGCACAAGGCTCGCCATTAACTTTAGCCGATGCGGCTTCGAATATCGGGCGGACGTGATCGTAAACACTCGCCGATCCGCCGACCATGATGCTCGCGCCGTGCCTAGCACCTTCTTCTCCGCCCGAAACCCCAACACCAAGAAACGCGATCCCTTTTTCCAGAAGCATGGCTTGACGCCGTTCGGTATCAGGAAAATGCGAATTGCCTCCATCGATCAAGAGGTCGCCCGGCTCCAAATACGGAAGGAGGTCATTGATCACTGAATCGACGGCTGCGCCGGCAGGTACGAGCAGCATAATTCTGCGAGGACTTTCGAGTCCACTAACCAAATCTTCGATGGCGCTTACGCCAGTCACCGGAAACCCCTCCCCATCCTTGATCAAGAGCTCAAGTTTGTCGTTGTCCCGGTTGTAACCAATCCCGGATATTCCCTTCTCCGCAATATTTAGGAGGAAGTTTCTGCCCATTGTTCCGAGGCCGATCATTCCAAATTGTGCTTTTGCCATAGGTAACGGTTTTACCATAAGCGATGAAATAACACTATATACACACAGATAAACCGACCCAATCAGATATTGAATTACTATCGGCTTTATGTTGAAATCTTCACCAATGAAGACTCTTATTGAAAGTGTTCGACGAACAACCCTAATTGAACCGTTGAAGCTGCGCGATCGACTGGGGCTCGATGTCACGGTGGCTTCTGAGACGTTTCAACACACCGGCAGCTTTAAATTTCGGGCGGCCTACAACCTCGCAGTGAATGTACCGAACGATCAGATCCTTACGGCGTCATCCGGGAACTTTGGTCAGGCCTTAGCGTACGCTTGCAAGCTCGTCGGCAAGAAATGCACCGTTGTTATGCCGGTTACTTCTGCACAAGTAAAGATAAAAGCGGTGCGAGATTTCGGCGCCACTGTCGATCTGATCGACACGACGAAGATCGGGCGAAACGTACGCGTAGCACAGCTTGCGGAGCAGATGCCGGGCGCTTATTTCGCAAGCGCATACGACGATCGACTGGTCATCGACGGCAACGCAACACTCGGCGACGAGCTTGCGAAACAAAACTTTGACGCAGTGATCGTCCCGGTCGGCGGCGGCGGACTGATATCGGGTGTGACGACCGGTTTGCGACGCAGTGGAAGCGCGGCAGAAGTATATGGTGCGGAACCACTGCTTGCCAACGATGCGACACGCTCGTTTCGAACGGGTACATTGATTGCGAACGAGACCGAACCGATGACTATCGCTGACGGCGTCCGAACCATCTCGCTGGGCAATCTGAACTGGCCGATTATTCAAAACGGCGTGAAAGATTTTCTTGAAGTTTCGGAAGAAAACATCGCTCAGGCTCTCCGCATTTACTTCGAGATTGCAAATCTAAAGTGCGAACCGACCGGCGCTTTAACGCTCGGCGCGTTGTTGAAAGATCACGCACGGTTCCGCGGAAAACGCGTATGCATAATCGTTAGCGGCGGCAACGTTGACACGGGCGTCTATTCCTCCCTGATCCTCAATTCATGAATGTGCCTCTCCGGCAAAACTGTCGTTCATGTACGTCAATAGATCGGAAGTTTAAAATGAAACGGGAATTCGCGAAAACTGCGCGAGATCTCGCCATTTTAATATTCCGATAATAAACAAGATCGAGTGGAGGAATGTATGAAACCAGGTTATTTCAAATCGCTTCTGGCATCTGCCGTTTTTCTTCTTTCCGCCGGGATCCACATTACGTGGTCTCAACCGCCGCGCCCCGACACACCCGTTATCGTGAACAATACATCGGCAAATCCTGTTCCCGTGACTGGACAGGTCAACATCGGGACGCTGCCGGCTGTGGATGCCAAGCAGAGCGGCATCTGGAACGTAGGGATTTCCGGGACACCCACGGTGAAACTTGATACCACCGGGAATACCGTTAAGGTTGAACGTCGAGAAAGTGTCCAGCGTCTTCAAACCACGACCTGGACCGGCCAACCCGACGATGCAATGACCACGAACTCTACGGACCGATTCTCGAAAATGAAGGTCTGCATTGCGCATGCCGCCCCGAACGCGATTCAAGTGAATGTTTTCTCGCTCATCACGGACGCCTTCGATGGTCTGTCCGCATTCATCACATACGATGCGTTCATTATCAGCACGCCTAGCACCGTTTGTCGAACGTATGACCTGCCCGGAGTGTCAGTGCAGGTGAAACTCTCAAATACCGGAAACAATGCGAGTGGCCTGACACGTTTTGCCGTCGTTTTCGGAGACTGATCGAGAAATTCTTCGAGGGCGTTTGTGTGCAGATGGCGGCGAACGCCTTCTCTCAAGATCTTTGGAACGCAGATTGCCCCTTTTGACTCGCATCGCATCACCGTTAGGACAATTTTGCGTCCAGGACGTCAAAGGCGGGGAGGTTGACCGGGTCTATCTAATCTCTTCGACAAACGTAACGCGATTGATCTCATAAAGCGTTGTCAATCCGGCAAAAACCTTCTTGACCGCAGATTCACGAAGACTTGAGAGTCCTTCTTTTTCAGCCTGCCTTCGTATTTCTGATCCCGGCCGACGTTCGATGATCATTTCGCGAATTGCGTCAGAGGTATCGAGAAGTTCGTGGATCGCAGTTCGTCCCCGGTATCCTGTGTGATTGCAGGCATCGCATCCAACATTCCTAAAGAAAGGGCGATCACCGACATCTTCTTGCCTTAATCCAGACTCGAAAAGCTCCTCGGCCGTCGGTATATAAGGACGCTTACACGTCGGGCAAAGTAAGCGGACCAGACGCTGAGCGAGAACACAGTTCAGAGACGAAACAAAGTTGTACGGTTCGACGCCCATATTCAGAAACCGGCCAATTACGTCGATCACGTTGTTGGCGTGAACGGTCGTGAACACGAGGTGTCCCGTAAGTGCCGATTGGATCGCGATCTGCGCAGTCTCTTCGTCGCGAATCTCACCAACCATTATCTTGTCAGGGTCGTGACGGAGTATTGACCGCAGCCCGCGTGCGAACGTCAGCCCTTTCTTCTCGTTAACAGGTATCTGTACGATGCCGTGAAGTTGGTATTCAACCGGGTCTTCTATCGTGATGATCTTATCTTCGTCATTTCTGATCTCATTGAGCGCCCCGTAAAGTGTTGTCGTCTTACCGGAACCCGTTGGGCCGGTTACCAAAACCATTCCGTACGGCTCTTTGATGTAAATTCGAAAACGTTTGAGATCTTCCTCGTCAAAGCCCACCACCTCCAAACTAAGGTTCTTGAACTCTTCGCTGATCTGTTCCTTGTCGAGAATACGAATGACCGCGTCTTCACCGAAAACCGTTGGCATGATCGAAACACGAAAATCAACGGTTCGGCCTTTGTACCGAACACGGAATCTGCCGTCCTGCGGGATACGGCGTTCAGCGATATCTAGTTCAGACATTACCTTGATCCGGGAAATCAGCGTTTGATGATAAGCAATATCGATCGGGTCGACCTTTGCGTACAGTGCTCCATCGATGCGAAATTTGACCTGGACATCGCGTTCACGAGTCTCAATATGGATGTCGGACGCTCGCGATTCCATGGCGTTGTAAATAATAGTATCAACGAGTTTGATGATCGGCGACATGTCTGAATCTGACGCAAGCCGGTCCAGATCCAATACTTCCTCGCCCTGATCGGTTTCTTTGACAAGAGATATCTTGAAAGTTGAGGCGGCTTCCTGAAGAACGCGCTGCGTCGCGTCCCCTTTCTTTAAGACGACATCGATCGCGCCCTGAGTTGCGACATAGGGAACGATTCGTACGTTCAGGGCGTTTTCGAGCTCATCCAGGCGATGAAGATTTGTAGGATCGGCCATAGCCGCGTGAAGGTCGCGGCCTTCACGTTTCAATGGAACAAAATGACTCCGCAGCATCATATCCACAGGGATTTTCGCGAGCTCTTCGTAATCGATCGGCGAGGGTTGATCGGGTGGCAAAAGGTCGATATACGGAAGCCGATACCTTTGGGCGAGCTGTTTTGCCTCAATGACCTCCGGCGGCTCGTTTTCAAGAAAGTCAGAGAGTTCGATCTTTGGGGATACGTTGATTTCCATAACTAATAAACTACTTTCGCCCGCCGAAGGGCCCGGACGATATCGTCTGAATGATCGGAAGATAGATGGCAAGCAGAATTGCGACCACGACCCCAGCCATTACGATCAGGATCAGCGGTTCGAGCAGAGTTGTAAGTTGTTCCAGACGGACCTCGGCTTCTGCATCGTAAAAAACAGCGACTTCATCAAGCATTTCACGCAGGCTGCCCGATTTTTCACCAATGCCGATCATATCGAGTGCTAATTCCGGTATCCAGCCGGCCTGTTCTAACGCATCGGTAAATCCTCGGCCCTCGCGGATCATCGTAAGCACATCCTGGCTGCGGCGACGAAGTTCCAGATTGTTTATCGCCTGTGATGCAATATCCCATGAGTCGGGAACTGTGATGCCGCCCGAGAGGAGCGTAGAGAGTGACCTGGCAAGCTGGGCCGTAGCCATTTGTCTAATGAGCAAACCGGCGATGGGCAATTTTAGAAGAAAACGATGTAATATTAGCTTCCCGCCCGGAGTTCTAAGCCAAAGCACTATTACGAAACCGAGAATAATTACTAGGGGCAGGAGCCACCAGACGTTACTAGCAATGCCGTTCGAGATCGCAAGAACAATTATCGTGATCGTCGGCAGTCCCCGATTAGCACTCAAACCCTTAAAAAGGTCAGACATTCGCGGGACGATATAAAGCGTTAAAAACGCGACCATAAATGACGCCGCAATAAGCAAGAACGCCGGATACGCTAGGGCCCCGCGGAGTTTGCGCGAAACGCCGACACTACGCTTCAGGTACTCCACGAATCGCGCCAGGACATCATCTAAGGCACCGCTCTTTTCTCCGGAATAAATAGACGCGGTATAGATCTTTGGGAAAATGCCCTGTGATTCGAACGCTTCCGAAAGCGGTACTCCGCTCTTGATCTTCTCTTCTACATCCGCAAGGATATCTCGGAGACTGGACGATGACGATCGATTTCGTAACAGATTGATCGATTGAAGGATCGGAATACCGGCACGCAGAAGTGCCGAGAGCTGCTGGTTGAACAAGAGAAAATCGGCCTGCTTTACACGCGTTCGTCGTTTTGAAGAGCCGAACGGAAGGAGAGACCCGATCCCCCCATCCGCTGACGACACCGCAAACACACGAAACCCTTCGCGTTCGAGCTGCAGTCGAGCTTCGCCCGAACCGGCCGCAACAACAGTTCTAGTAATAACCTCGCCGGACGGCGTACCAAGGCGACAGACAAATTCGTTCATTGCAATTTCTGAGGTCGTTGAACGGAGCAGCGTTCAATACGATTAACTAATTACGCACCAATCAACGCATATTGCTCCGTCTCCGATTATATCACGCACGATCGATTCATTTGTTCCTGCGCATGAAGAATCGAACCAATTTCGAGGAAGTGGAAACAACTATTCGACGTGTGGTCACATCAAAATTTATTATCTTGCATGAAGTCCGTTTGATTCTATAATATTAGATTGTCAGCATGAGCGTTATGACCAGTTTTAGCTTTGTAAAATTAGATCGGTTTGGCCCTATGGTAAAGATTGGCCTTTGCCTGCTCATACTGGGACTTTCCGCCATGTCGTTCCGCGGGCAAACGCCGGAACCGACGCCGCCGGACGACGACGACACGACCGGACCGGTGAAGGTCAAGACCGATCTTGTGTCACTAACCCTAACGGTAACTGATATTTACGGACGTTATGTTTCGGGTCTGACGAAAAAAGCCTTCACGGTATTCGATAATGGCGAAGAGCAAGCATTGACGTTCTTCAGCGACAGCGACGCACCTGTTTCGATCGGAATACTGTTCGATGTCTCAGGTTCGATGGGCGGCGATAAGGTCAGCAAAGCGCGGCATGCACTTGAACGATTCATCGGCACTAGCCATCCATCAGACGAATACTTCCTGATCGCGTTCAATAGTCGTGCCCAACTGCTTATGGATCGAACCCGAGACGGCGAAGCGGTGCTGCGAAAGTTGACACTCGTTGAACCCAAGCTGAACACGGCACTGTACGACGCCGTTTACCTCGGGATCGACAAGGTTTCACGTGGAGCACATCAGAAGAAAGCGCTTCTCATTATTAGCGACGGGCAGGATAATGCATCGAGGTATAATTTCGGCGAGGTGCGGCGGCTGATGAAGGAATCAGATGTGGTGACGTATGCGGTTGGTATAATGGGTGGTCACGACGCTTCAAGCATTCTCGGAATGCAAGGCCAGGCATTTCTCGATGAATTAACATCTGTAACGGGCGGAAAGTCATTCTATCCCCAAAGTGATCTTGAAATGGACGAGATCTTCGAGCGAATTGCTCTGGAACTTCGGCATCAATACTCGGTCGGATATACACCAAAGGATTTTGACCCTGACGGCAAATGGCGAAAGGTAAAGGTTAAGGTCAACCCGCCCCGAGGTTTGCCGCGTCTAAACGTTCGGGCACGCGACGGATATTATGCGACTCCACGAACGACTTATCGATAAACTATATTTATCAAACAATGAAACGAATACAACTATTGACCGTCACAACGCTGTTTACCATCGTTGGCGTTGCTTTTACGTGCCCGAATGGCGTAGTCCTCGCGCAAAATGAACCAGCACCGGTATCGACCGTGATTCCGGTACCTTTGCCAACTGTCACACCAGTTCCGGGCAAGCAGGCTGAAGAAGACGAGATCGTAAAGGTGGACACTGAGCTTGTAAACCTTAACGTACGCGTCGTTGATCGGAACAGTCGGCCGATCAACAATGTACAGCAGGATGAATTCAAGATCTATGAGGATAATGTGCTTCAGCAGATCGACTTTTTCTCGCGGTCTGAGGTCCCGACCAACTACACGATAGTTGTTGACAACTCCGGTTCCCTTCGTCAACAGCTGGAAAAAGTTATCGACGCAGGAAAAATACTTGTTAATACGAACAGGCCAGACGATCAGACTAGTCTGATCAGGTTTGTCAGCCGCGATAAGATAACAGTTGAACAACCCTTCACATCTAATAAAACAGACCTTCTAGACGCGCTTGATAACCTATATATTGAGGGAGGACAAACTGCAATTATCGATGCCGTTTATCTTGCCGCCGATGCGGTTAATGAACACGAGAAACGAAGAGATGCGGAAGATCGGCGACGGCGGGCTTTGGTCCTTGTCTCGGATGGAGAGGACCGCGACAGTTTTTACAACGAGACGCAGCTTTTCCAATTGCTGCGGGAGACCGATGTTCAGATCTATGTCGTCGGATTTGTGGGCGATTTGAGCAAAGAAGGGGGTTTCATTGGCAAGAGTCCACAAGGAAAGGCAAAAGCATTTCTTGAACGGCTAGCTGTTGAAACCGGAGGAAAACCGTATTTCCCGGACGCCGTAAGTGACCTTCCTCGAATTGCCGGCGAGATCGCCACTGAATTGAGGACACAGTATTCGATCGGATATATACCGTCGAACGAACGAAAGGACGGATCTTATCGAAATATTAAGGTAGTTGTAAGCGACGGACCCAGTAAGCAGAAACGCATTGCAATTTCGAGAACCGGACGGACAGCGGATCAGGAACGCGATGCGCCGTCCCTAGTCAAACCCCGCACGAAAACCAACCGCTAGGTTGCTGAGATTTCATCCGTCCTGCTGGCAACTCGCCTTCTCTGCTAGTAGATTATTAGATATGGTTTTTTTAGACCGATAGCCCGTAAGACCTGATCGCGTGACGTTGCGCGTCGCGCAAAACGGTTTCACGGGCAAGCCGTCCGCTCCCTAGCGGTTTCCCAACAACACTAGTCCTCCGGCGAACAAGGGCCGAGATACCAGGAGTAACAATGAAGCAAATAACACTAAGGCACCGCCTTCGCGCTACCGGTGTCGCCATTCTGTCGTTGATCTGCGTGTTAACCTTAATTGATATATTTTCCGGCGGCGATGCGAATGCGCAATCGTTAAACCGCGCAAGAGGTGAAAATCGTTCACCTGGAACCGATTTTCTCGATCTGAAAATACCAATTCGACCGATTTCCCTTCTGATCGAAGAGGGTGCGGTCATTCCGTCCCAGTTTCTGACTGTCACTGACTCGTTCGGGAACGCTTCGTTGCCCGATAGGCGTATTGTCGATTCGCCTATTCATATGACGGACACGGATAACGGTATTTCGCAAACCAACATCACTTTCAGCCTCATATCGGGGACAGCTCAATTCGTAGAGACGACTTATGGCACATCGTCCACGGTCGCGGCGGATGGGTTGATCTACCTGCCAGCCATCAAGTCCGGTATTGCAGATGATGAGAGTTTGCTTCGTGTTTCGGTTAGTGGGAGGCCTGCCATTCGTGACATCCGAGTCGCGACTCTTCCCAAAGGGGGCATCGCCAATCTTTTGCGATACTTTCAACCCGGGACCCCGGCGATGATCTCCTTCGGGGAAGATTTCGCAGTGATCGACGAGAATAAGGCCGTAGATGTTTCAAAAGAATCCGTGACGGATGAGTTTGATATCAAGGGCAATAAACAGAATGAAACCACGGAGTTTGGCCTTTGTATCAGGAGTTTCTGGGGACCGGGGAAGGTGAAATGGGGTATGAGCAATCCAGCAAACTATCCTTACTGGTATTCGATCAAACCCGAATCATCAAATTCACTAAGATTTCCAACAGCCCCGGACGACTCATTGGATGCCCTTTACAGGTGGCAATGGGGATGTGGCACAGCCTTGAAGGTGCCTGATAGCTGTACGATAACTGTATCTTCCGGGGGCGGCATTAGCGCTTGCTGTAATGCTGCCGCGATGGCATTGGGTCACAAAATAAAATGGGTGTATCCACGTGACCATGGTTTCCCGCATTGCCCGATTTAGATCGAACTTAGTGATAGCTTAATGACGGCGGCTAGGCGCTATTCGTCGGGTCGCCGTCTTCGTATTTGAAGTGGAAACTATTTCTCCGGGACCGAGCCAGAAATCTTTTTTCGCGTGGTTTCGCCGGTAGAAAGCACGGGAATACCTTCGTCAACGACATCGTGAGGCCTTGGAATTATATGAACTGCGGTAACCGTGCCGATTCGCCTCGCGGCCGCTGCACCAGCATCGACCGCGGCGCGTACGGCGCCAACTTCGCCTCGCACTATTGCGGTCACCAGCCCGGCGTCGATCTTTTCGTACCCGACCAGTTCCACGTTGGCGGCCTTGACCATAGCGTCCGCGGCCTCGATCATCGCCACCAATCCCATACATTCGACCATTCCGAGTGCTTGCATAATCGTTGTTTTCAGCGCCGATCGCGGCGTTTACGCCACATAAAATAAATAGCGATCCCAAGGACTGCCATCCCCAAAAATACCGCAAGAAAAAATATCCCAATCACTGATATCATCGCCTTTTATATCAATTCAAATAATTCCTCATCGCCACAACAAGTATTGCAAATAATAGTATTATGCCTGTCACGGCGAGTAGCTTGAAATCGAGTGTATCTTCCTTGGCTTCCCAAACGACTTCGACTGGCTTTTTCTCGATAATTTTGGATTGCCGGCGCAAGGCGGCGGCGGATCTTAGTTTCGGAAGCGATGCTGCCGACGAGACAGAAGCTCTTCCGTGACCCTCTAACTTTTCAGGTAAATGCAGCCCGTTCTCGTTCCTCGGTTTTGAGTTCGGCGCTGGCTCATCGCCGACGAAACCCCCGCAATTATAACAATAATCGGCGTCAGTCCGAATTTCGGCTCCACATGCGGAACACACTAGATCTTCGGTTGCGGTCGTAGGTGTCATCAATATACAAATTTCGCTTCGCCGTTTAAATGCTCGCGAATATTTCCTTTTCGTCGCCGAGATCACGCGCGGCAGGTGTAACGATCGTTTTTGACGTTATGTAGATCAGGACGCCCTTCTCGACTGCCTTTCGGACATCGTCCTCACTGACGAAATCGACCGGATCCGGCCGGGCTCCATTCTCCGCGCCTGATTGCGCCTTGAGTTCATGAATTATAGTCCTTACCGGTGACTCATGGATTTCAACGGGGGAAGGTGGGGTCGTGTAGGT
>JBAUGL010000039.1:0-1599 GCA_049679665.1 Pyrinomonadaceae bacterium
CCAGATCACCGATGCCGTCGTCCGCATCACCGTGAAGGGCGGCCTGGCATCCGCGACGTTCCGCGAAGTCGCCGCCGAAGCCGGCGTGTCGGTCCGACTCGTGCAGTACTACTTCGGCACGAAGGACCAGCTGTTGCTCGCGACCCAGCGGCACGTCGCCGAGCGCTCCGTCGCCCGCATCCGCCGGCTCCTGGCCGAGACGAACGACGGGCCGCGCCACGTCCTCCGCACGATCATGCGGTCCTTCGTACCCGTCGACGACGAGAGCCGCGACGCGATGCTCATGTACATCGCGCTGTTCACCGCATCGCTGCTCGACCCCGTCCTCAAGCGCAAGGAGGCCCACGACGTTCCGGCCTCGATGCAGCACGTGTTCGCCCAGCAACTGCGGCGAGCCAAGCTGCGACCGGGAGTGGAGCCCGATCAGGAGGCCCTCATCCTGCTCACCGTCGTGACCGGCCTGTCACAGGGCGTCCTCGACGGCCAGATCACCACGACCGAAGCCTTCAGGCTGATCGACTACGCACTCGACCGTGCACTGCGGAACTAACGGCATTGTCGTTCTGTTAGAGCGCGCGCCAGTAGGTGCTTGACCATCCACCGGTCGTCGGGGTGGCCCGATTTTGATGTCGGGTGCGATCCAACCCCCGAACGACCGTGTGGAGGTCCTCATCATGCTCGCGCTTCATCCGAGGGTGGTCGATGTTGTGTGGGCAGCAGTGGAACGGCTGATCCCGATCCACCGGCCCGAGCCGCACCCGCTGGGCTGTCACCGGCCCCGCATCGCGGACCGGGTGTGCTTCGAGGGGATCCTGTGCCGCCTCGTCACCGGCTGCTCCTGGGACGTGGCCGGCCGCCTCAGCGGCGCTGGCGAGACCACGCTTCGACGTCGACGCGACGAGTGGACCGCGGCCGGGGTGTTCGAGCAGTTCCGCACAGAGGCCACCGCTGGTTATGACCGCATCATCGGGCTCGACCTGTCCGAGGTCGCCATCGACGGGTCCCAACACAAGGCGCCCTTCGGTGGCGAAGGCACCGGCCCCAACCCCACCGACCGAGGCAAGAGCGGCTGGAAGTGGTCCCTGGCCACCGACCGCGTGGGCATCCCCCTGGCCTGGGCGATCGACGGTGCCAACCGCAACGACATGACATTGCTCGAACCCACGCTCACCAGTCTTGAGGCCGCCGGCATCCTCGGCGAGATCGAGACCCTCCATCTCGACAAGGGCTACGACAACAGCGTCACCGTCGCCCTCGCCGCTAAAGCGGGCATCGATGATCTCGTCTGCGCCAAGCGCCGCAAGCCCGGCGAACCCAAGACCGCCGCCACACCGGCCAAGAACGGTTCACACACCCTCGGCCTGCGATGGCCCGTCGAGCGCACCAACTCCTGGTTCACGAACTTCGGGCAACTCCGCCGCAACACCGACCAGTTCATCCACCAACGCTTGGCCCAGATCGACCTCGCCGTCGCCCTCATCCTCACCATCAAGCTCGTGAAGTGGGCCAACCGATGGAGCCCCCACCCCACCTAACCAGCACCTACTGGCGCGCGCTCTAACAGAACGACGAGGGTCGGCCACGGCCCGGCGATAGGAG
>JBAUGL010000040.1:0-53902 GCA_049679665.1 Pyrinomonadaceae bacterium
TACTAGGCTTTGTTGTACGGAAACCGAGTACTTAGAATCGAACAAGTTGATGGCGCACGCGCTAGTGCGGGGCAGCATGTTCCCGATAGGAGTTTTTTTATTATGCCAAAAGTGAAATTGATCCGAAATTTTACGCTGACCGCATTCATATTATCGATCGGTTCGATCATGGTTTATGGGCAGAACCCTAAGGAAGCGCCGAGTCAGGATGTAAGCGACAAGGTCCGGAATGTTCGGCCTGAGGTGAAGGAAGTTTATAAAAAGTGGCTGAGCACGGACGTAGCGTACATCATAAGTAAGGAAGAAAAACGGGCGTTCAACGCGCTCGTTACTGACGAAGAGCGCGAGAACTTCATCGAAAACTTCTGGCGCCGACGTGATCCTAACCCGGACACGGAAGAGAACGAATACCGTGAGGAGTATTACGAGCGGATCGCTTATTCGAACGAGCATTTTACAAGCGGCATACCGGGATGGAAGACCGACCGCGGTCGAACGTATATAGCGTGGGGCAAGCCGGATTCGATAGAATCACACCCGGCGGGCGGGTCGTATGACCGGCCGAGCTGGGAAGGCGGCGGCTCAACATCAACTTACCCGTTCGAGATCTGGTTCTACCGGCATCTTGACGGCGTCGGTGACGGGCTGGAGATCGAATTTGTTGACCCGACGGGCACTGGCGAATACCGGATCGCCCGCAACGCTAATGAGAAGGACGCACTGCTGATGGTACCCGGAGCGGGACTGACGACGGCAGAGCAGCTCGGGATGTCGGATAAAGGCGACCGCATCAGCGGCTACGGCTCAGGTGACAACCGGTATATGCGTGAACAGGATTCGCCGTTCCGGAGGATGGAGATAATCCAGAACCTCTCGCGCCCACCGCAAGTAAAATTCAGCGATCTTCAGGCGTCACTGACGGATTCGCCGGTCATCGACAATAACCCGCTCGCCTTCGACCTTCGGATTGACTTTTTCCGGCAGTCTGACGACCGCGTTATCGCAGCGTTTACGGTGCAGACCAATAACAAGGAACTGCAATTTGAGAAACTCGGCGGACTTGAGACAGCGCGCATCAACATTTTTGGACGCATAACCGCGGTTTCCGGAAAGCGGTCGGGTATTTTCGAAGATTCGGTTACAACAAACGCAACGACCGAGGAGCTTGCGGAAATGCGCGACCGGAAATCGGTTTATCAGAAGGCGATCGCGCTAACACCGGGAACCTACAAGGTTGATGTCGTTGTTCGCGATGTCGGAACGGGTAATCGCGGCATTGTAAATATGGGTTTCACGGTCCCGCGTTACGATGAAAAGAAACTCTCGACGTCTTCGCTGATCCTTGCTTCAAAGCTTAGGTCAACCAATGAACGTGATATCGGCTCAATGTTCGTTATCGGGAATGCGAAGGTCATTCCGAATCTGGCAGGTAATTATAGAAAAGGACAAGAGGTCGGCCTCTACCTACAGGTTTACAATGCTGGGATCGATCAAACAACACTTCGGCCGGCTGTCGATGTCGAATACATTCTGTCAAAGGGCGGTAAAGAGGTGATGAGGCAGACAGAAGATTGGAGCGGATTGAGTGATTCGGGCCAAAGGCTGACACTTGCGCGGCTGCTTCCGACGGAATCGATGCCAACCGGCGATTATGAGATCAAGGTGGTTACGAAAGACCGTGTTGGCGGCCAAGTTGTTGAGAATAAAGGTAAATTTACGATCACGCAGTAGCAGATTTTTTCAGTTCTTCCAGTGTATTCGTCTTTGATCATGCCTCCGGTTTGACCTCCGGAGGCGATTTTTTTTGCATTTTAGAGCCGCTTTACGACGATCATCGGCGAATTTTTCTTTTCGCTCGTCGCGATTATCGAGCGGCCGTCAGCGCTGAAGCCTATCGCTTCGCCCTGCTCACGCTCGCCCAATTGAATTACCGCCGGTTTTGACTTCCAAACATCATCGAACGATCGGGCTCCCGTGGGCAGTTTGAATTCGTAGGCAGCCAAATAATCGCAAACTACAACCCGAGTCCCATCGGGCGAAATATCACCGCCGGTCAAGAATCCATTGGGTACGGACGGTACAGTGATCTCAGCGATCATTTCAGCCTCAAGCGTCGAACCCGTTTCGAACCGCGGCTTGATCTTATAGACTCGCGACGGACTGTCGAGGTTCTTCGACAAAACGTAGATATCTTCCGTTTCAGGATGAACCATTAGGGTTTCGGCGTTGTGTCTGCCGTCAGGATACGAATACTGCAGCTTTTCGACCTGTCCAGTATCAGCTACGGATTCTTTATCCGAGCCGACGGTTGATTCGGGAACGGCCGGCTCTTTGAACCGGTAGATCGTATGTTCGGATCGCTTGAGCTCGTTATTCCCGATGCTTCCAATGTAAACGAAGCACTCTCCGGTTCGGCTCTTGTACACCGCGGCGCCTTCCCAATCACCTCCGTTTGTTTCTGCCATCTTCCACGTACCAACCCGATTGCCGGTCGCATTAAGGGCATAAATGAAAGGACCGCCGCCGGAATCGTTATGCGTCCAAAAAACATCCGCCTGGCATTGTGATGCTGCCAGGCCGCTACTCTCCTTGATATCGGACGATCCTATTGTGCCGACCACGATCGGGGGTCCGTATTCGGCGGAGCGTTCTGCGTTTGTCGTCAAGCGACCACCCTGGCTATGCGACGCAGGGTCGCAGGCCGTGCCGAAAAGTACCGCAAATACCCCAAATATGACAACGAGTCTAAATTTAGCTATAGTTCTGTTCATATACCGCCGATTACTGATTATAACGCACCGATCTCGCTAGGTTTCAGAACTTTACGATATGGCGGAACGTATCGATGATAATTAAACCATGATCGTAGGAACGGAATGGCTAGTTGAAGCTCACGGCTGTGCTGAGGATATGCTCCGCGACGAACCTGCCTTGCGGCAACTAATTGCGCGGATAATTGACGATCTTGAACTGAAGGTGTTGGGATCCGTCTGGCATAAGTTCGAGAGCGAAGGCGGCGTTACCGGAATTGTTGCGCTAACAGAATCGC
The DNA here is from genome assembly GCA_049679665.1 of Pyrinomonadaceae bacterium. GTDB lineage: Bacteria > Acidobacteriota > Blastocatellia > Pyrinomonadales > Pyrinomonadaceae > OLB17. The sequence continues at coordinate 3,050 of JBAUGL010000040.1, forward strand.
ATCTGGCTTGTCACACTTATCCGGAGCACGGAGTGGCGACATTCAACCTATACTGCTGTAAAACCCGTCCCGAATGGGATTGGCCAGCGAAGTTAGAATCTATTCTCAAGGCACGAGCGGTGCAAATAACAAAGATAGAGCGAGGCGGCAAGACCTCGGAGTCAAAGTCGACGCGGGCCGGAGGCAGAGGTTGACCTTGCTTAAAGCAAATTGCCCTTCGTGCGCAGGCCCGATCGAGTTTACGGCCGGAGCAACCGTTGTCGTCGTCTGCCCGTTCTGTCGTTCGGCCGTGGCCAGGACCGACCGGGGATACGAAGATCTGGGGAAGGTTTCGGAGGTTGCGGATTCGCGATCTCCGCTTCGCTTGGGTTTGAAGGGAAACTTCAAAGGCAATAGGTTTGAGCTCACAGGCCGCGCCCAGCTGCGTCACGATATGGGCGGGTTTTGGGACGAATGGTACGCGACGTTCTCAAACGGATGGGTCGGATGGCTAGCAGAGGCACAGGGAAAGTTTTATCTGACGTTTTACCAGCCGATGCCGGACGGCGCGACAGTGCCCGCGTTCGATCGTCTCGAACTCGGGAGCGTTGTAAGCGAGATTCCCAATGAGACGCCGCTCATTGTAATCGAAAAAGGAACGGCGACGCCGGTCGCAGCCGACGGAGAAATACCGTATCGGCTGTCGCCGAACGAGCAAAGCAAATACGCCGATCTTTCTGGAGCGAACAACGCATTCGGAACAATCGATTACAGCACCGATCCACCGTGGGTGTTTGTAGGGCAACAAGTCACGTTGGCAGAAATTGGGCTCAAGAGCGCTGAACCCGCGACGCGAGAATCCCGGCGGACTACTGCCGGTGTGATGAGCTGCCCAAATTGCGCCGGGCCACTTACCCTGGCCGTTCCTGATAGAACGGAAAGGGTGACTTGCCCGAACTGTGATTCGCTGCTCGAAGTAAACCGAGGAAACCTCAAGTATTTACGGACTCTAGCACCGCCAGCGGACGAACCAAACTTTGCGATAACTATCGGATCAGAGGGTACGTTCAAAGACGGCACGAGGTTCAAGGTCATCGGGGCCATGGTTCGCAGCGTCACGATCGAAGGTACGAAATATTTTTGGCACGAATACTTGTTATATGAGCCCTCGATCGGCTTTCGCTGGCTGGTTCATTCGGACGATCACTGGAACTTCGTCGAACCGATCAACGCGGCAGACGTACTGGCCTCGGAGAACATTTTAGGAGCGAAATCCGCAAGATACAACGGGCGAAAGTTTCGTATCTTTCAGGATGCGTCAGCTATCGTCGAATATGTGAAAGGCGAGTTTTATTGGCGCGTCGAACAGGGTGAGACCGTCAGGGCAGTCGACTATATCGCGGCACCGCTGATGCTGTCGCAGGAGACCTCCCCGTCCGAAATTAATTGGTCGGTCGGCGTTTATCAATCCCACGCGGTGATCGAAAATGCTTTCGGTCTTAAGTCTTTGCCCCGGCCTTCGTCAGTTGCGCCAAATCAACCTTTTGGCGGCTCGTTCTATTACACTTGGGGACTGTTGCCGATTATGGCGCTGTTCGGGTTCGGCATTCTTTTGCTGCCATTTACGGGACTGAAGAGGACCGTCTACACGGATACGATCACGATCCCGCCGACCGCGACTGACGCAGCGCCGCAAGTAGTTTTCAGCAAACCGTTTGAGCTGGGCGCTCGGCGAAATGTGCGGATCACGGCTTCGGCGCCGGTAAGCAACTCGGCGGCCGATCTGGATGTTGATCTTGTAAATGATCAGAACGATGAGGTTGAGTCGGTTGTAATTCCAGTTTCATACTATGAGGGTGTGGAAGGCGGTGAGACTTGGACCGAGGGCGACCGGACAACCGATAGAACTCTGTCTTCGCTCCCGGGCGGCCAATACACGCTCAGGGCGGAGGCGACAGTCGAGGGTACCCAGGCGCCACTGCCAATTACAATAACCGTGGATCAAAGCGTGAACCGCGGAGTCAATTTTTTCATTGCCCTGCTTGTGCTGGCCATAGTTCCGATCATAAATGTCTTTAGGAAATTCACTTTCGAGTCGAGGCGGTGGAGCGAAAGCATGTTCGGTTCGTCGGGCGATTCGGGGGATGATGAATGATCTATGTTTAAGAAACTTTATCTTGTATTTGGTATGGTCGTAATTCTTACGTATTCAGCGGCTTCCTGGTTTGGTTGGGAGGCCGCAAATGCGGGCTCTCGTTCTCGGCTCGGGGTGCCATTCATTTATACAGGTTATCGTGGAGGAAAATAAATGCTGAACCTACTTTTCGGAGCTCCAACGCTTGCGTTCGTCGTTGAGTTCGACAAGCTCCTGCCCGTTTTGATAACGACGCTGATCTTTGTCTTTATAGGTCTCGCGGTATTTGTCGCTGCGTTTTTTATTGTAGTTCTCGTCGCGCCGTTTTCGGTAAAGAAAGAGATCGAAGAGGACCATAACACAGCACTCGCAATAATCATTGGGGCGATGATCCTGGGAATCGCTATGATAATTTCCTCGGCGGTGCAAGGCAGTTGATCGAGAAGTTTTCCTGATTGCCCCGTATTTATGAAGCGCACGCCACTATTGTTTTTGAATGTGATCGTGATCGCCACTTGCGGGCTGATCTATGAACTGCTTGCGGGCACACTTTCCAGTTATGTATTAGGCGATTCGGTAACACAATTTTCATTGGTCATCGGGATCTATCTCTTCGCGATGGGCGTCGGATCGTGGCTTTCTAGGTACATCGATCGCCGGATCGCGGAAAGATTCATAGATATCGAACTCGCCGTTGCCGTACTCGGCGGATTCTCGGCCCCGCTGCTGTTCCTCACATTTGCCAATATTTCGTATTTCGGCCTGGTACTTTACACGACGGTCTTTTTGATCGGGACACTGGTTGGCCTTGAGATACCGCTGCTGATGCGGATCTTGAAAGACGAATTGGATTTCAAAGACCTTGTTTCACGCGTTCTCGCGCTGGATTACATTGGCGCTCTGGTCGCGTCGCTGCTGTTTCCACTGTTTCTTGTGCCGGTGCTTGGACTTAACCGAACATCGCTGCTTTTCGGGATGCTCAATGCGGGCGTCGCTATCTGGGCCACGTGGCTTCTTGAACCGCTGATCAAAAATAATATAACGATCCTGCGAGTCAAGGGATTTGTAATAATCGTGCTGTTGATGATCGCGTTTATCAAGGCCGACACTCTGACAACGCTTGCCGAAGACGGACTTTTCACAGACAACATTATTTACGCGAAGAGTTCGCCCTACCAGCGCATAGTCGTAACCAAGGGCAAGACCGGATACTCGTTGTTTCTGAACGGTAACCTTCAGTTCAATTCGTTTGATGAGTATAGATATCACGAGGCGCTTGTACATCCGGGATTTGCTGCGTATGACCGCAAGGCTAAGCGGATACTTGTTCTCGGCGGCGGCGACGGGCTCGCGGTGCGTGAGGTCTTAAAGCACGATTCCGTTGAGAGTGTCACACTCGTCGACCTTGATCCGATGATGACTGGGCTTTCAAAGAATCTGAGTGCTCTGGCTGAACTTAACGAGAATGCCTTTGATGATCCTCGCGTTACGATCATAAATGCTGACGCATTTGTGTGGCTCGACAGCGTCACGACCCACCCTTTCGACATCGCGATCGTCGATTTCCCAGATCCGAATAACTTTGCATTAGGGAAACTTTATTCGACGCGGTTTTACAATCTTCTTAAAAGTAAACTTACGCCGGATGCGTCGGTGGTCATCCAATGCACATCGCCGCTAGTCGCCCGCAGATCCTTCTGGTCGATCATCAAGACAGTCGAGGCGGTCGGTTTCTCAGTAGTTCCATTTCAAGCCACCGTACCAAGTTTCGGCGTCTGGGGATACGCCTTGGCGAAGCAGAAGCCGTTCGATGCGCCCGAAAAACCTCCAGCTGGCGTCGAACTCAAATTCCTAAATGACCAGTCGTTCGCTTCGATGTTCAATTTTTCGACGGACACTTCGTTACCAGATGAGGAGATCGAGATAAATCGATTGGATAATCAAGCATTAGTTAGATATTACGAATCCGAATGGCGCAGATTTGAATGACAGTTACCCATTCGTCGTTTTTAGTCATTTCGAAGAGTGAAACTTTCACGCAGAGAACTCCTTGGGACATTTTTGGGTGCGCCTTTTGCGATGGCGGCGTGCCGGAATAATTCTACGCCTCTATTTCCACAAGGCGAGATCATCGGACAGAGCGTGTCGCTCGGACATATTTTGAGGGAAAACCGGCGCTTCGAAGTTCCCGCTGATAATTGGGAAAGCGTAAAAGTCGCGATCGTCGGCGGAGGTGTCGCGGGTTTGTCGGCTGCGTGGAAACTATCGAATGACAATTTCCGGGATTTTGTTTTGCTTGAGCTGGAAAAGGAGGTCGGCGGCACGTCTCGGGGCGGGTCGGGTAACCCGGTCAACTATCCGTGGGGAGCACACTACTTACCGGTTCCATTTCAGGAAAACCCGGATCTGATCTCACTTCTTGATGAGATGGATCTGACCGACGGACGCCGCGAGAATGGCGAGGTGATCGTAAAGGAGCAGTTTTTATGTCGCGATCCGGTCGAGCGAGTTTTTTACAAAGGGCGTTGGTACGACGGGCTATACCTGCACGCAGGCGAAAGCGACGAAGACAAACGCCAATACGCAGAATTTCAAAAGCAGATCGACTATTGGGTAAACTGGCGTGATGCACTCGAGCGGAGGGCTTTTGTTTTACCCACAGCAAATTGCTCGAAAGATGTGGAGGTGACCGCACTCGATAGGATCCCTTTCAGCGAGTGGCTTCGCCAGAATAGTTACACATCCGAGCGTTTGCTATGGTATTGCGATTTCGCATGCCGCGACGATTACGGTTTAAAACTTGACCAGACATCGGCGTGGGCGGGGCTTTTCTATTTTTGCTCGCGGGTGCGCAAAAGCGGTGACGAATCACAGCAATTCATAACTTTTCCTGAAGGAAACGGATGTTTTATCAATCATCTTTTCGAAAAGGTAAAAGACCGTGTTCGCAAGGATCACGCAGTGGTTTCGATCATCCCGGGTGAAAAAGTGGTCGATGTTATTTCACTGAATGGCAATGAGTTGCGCGGATTTCATTGCGAAAACGTGATCTTTGCATCGCCGATGTTTACTGCACCGTATCTGATCCAAAGCTTTTCCGAAAAAGCTCCATTCGCGGCCAGTGAATTTCAGCACAACGCCTGGTTTGTTGCGAACCTGTTTCTCAAGGACCGGCCAAAGTCACGTTTTGCACGCGATTTTCCGCTTGCCTGGGACAACGTCTTGTACGAAAGCCCGTCGCTCGGCTACGTGAACGCGACGCATCAAAAGGGTATTGATCACGGTCCCACAGTGTGGACGTATTACTATCCGATGTGTCACGAGCAGGATGGCCGGACCAAACTTTTCGAATACGAATGGAAGGACCTGGCCGACGTTTGCTTGACGGACATCGCACGTGCGCACCCGGAAATCTATGGCCTGACCCAGAGAATCGATATAATGCGATGGGGTCACGCGATGATCAGCCCTCGTCCGAACTTTATCTGGAGCGGCATCCGCGAAAAGGTTGTGCAGCCATTTCGGAACATCCATTTCGCCCACACGGATCTGAGCGGCATCGCATTATTTGAAGAGGCATTCTTTCACGGTCTCCGCGCTGCGAGTGAGATCTCAAGCCCGAAACGCGAACGGTAGGAAGTGTGGCCTTTACACCGCAGGCGGACGCGTCGATGATAAAATGGTCAATATGCGAAGAAATTTCGGACCGATTTTCTTGTGGTCAGTGTTCTTGACCGTTGTTTTTACCGGTTCGTGCCAACGATCGAATCCATCTGATGGGTTTGACGTTCTCGGGCCCACGGATGAAACCGGGGCGGCGGGTGAAGTGATAAAAGAAGCAAATAAAGATCTGATGGAGATCAAAATGCTTTATAAAAACAATGAAGGCAAGCGAGAAGAACTCAAGAAGGCACTTGAAACGGATGACGCCGCGGCGGTCAAGCGGATCTCGAATGAAGTCATTGACCTGATCGATGAGGGAACGGGCTATGGGGAGAACGCGGCCAGAAAGATCCGGCAGGCCCAGGATATGGAGATAAACGAGGATTACCGCGACTATTTGAAACTAAAGGAAGAGGCATTAAAGCGGCAGTTCGATGCCTTCGCCAACTACAAGTTAGCCGCGGAATCGCTCCGGGCCAATTACGATCCGAAGAACACCCAGTTGCGCGATAAAGTCAAAGAGGAGTTCAAGCAGCGAAGCGAGAACTATCGAACGATCATGGAAGAGGCCCGCGAATACAGCACGCGGGCCAATGAATTGCGAAAAGACGTGATCACTAAAGAAAGGGAACAATAGTTACAAGATCCGTCTCATCCGCATTAAGGGTTGGGGTGCGAGCATCCGATAAGATTTGATCACGGGTCCGTCCGGTGCGTCTGTCTTTAATTCGTCAAGACGCGGAGCGAGGTCACGCTTAACGGTTTCCGGGGTTACAGCCATTGTTTGACGGCTGCGGCCGCGGATGATCGTTACGGTGATGGGCCCTTCCCTTTTTTCGTTAATTGCACGAATCAGGTCAAAATCATTCTTAACGGCCTTTCCGTCAGCGTCGACGATGACGTCACCAGCCGTGAAGCCGGCCTTCGAAGCGGGCGATCCCTCGCGGACGCTGTTGACGAGCAGGCCACGGCCTTCCGTGGCCCCAAAAAATTCGGCGAGCTGTTTATCGATCTCGATCACGCTGATACCGATCTGTCGGTTTGCGCCTGTGGTCCACATATGTAAGCCGGGTTCGCCGGGCAAAGCCAGCGGCATTTCGGGCGCTGGAAATCGGGGATATTCGAACGCCTTTCCGACAGCATTTTCAAACATTGGCCCCATCTTTCGTTTTCCGATCGTGGCCGTTATCTGACTTTCGCTGCCGCCGCGAATTATCGTTAAAACAGCCTTATGGTCAGGAGCGACCTCACCTACGAGTCGACTGAGTTTGCGGACGCTTGTTACATCTTCACCATTGAAACTAACGATCACGTCACCTTTTTGTAGTCCGGCCGTCTGTGCCGGCGACCCATCCGAGACTTCCTCGATCACGACGCCTTTTACGTCACGCAGGCCATGACTTGCGAAATTCTCCTTGGTTACGTCCTGGGTCTGAATTCCGAGGTAGCTCCCATTGCTATCTAAAGACATCGAGAACACTTTCCTCTCGATCCTCTCTTCATTCTTGGGTTCGGGCACTTGGGCAATCGAAGCGACACACGCGACCGCTAATATAGATACAAATACAAATGACTTGCGAAACATAAAACCTCCATCTAAGAATATTAAACTGGTTTAGCCTTTTACGCCTTGGTTAGTATTTTGGTTGCCAAAAGGAGCTAAAAAGGTTGCTTTGGCATTGAAATGTGGTAATCAACCTCTCTGAAGTCTGGAGAGCTTTTCAGCGGCCGCCTCGAGCGTTTCGTTTTTCTTGCAGAAGCAGAAGCGAACCATCTGTGATCCCAGTTTCGGGTCGTGATAAAACGACGAGCCTGGGACAACTGCAACGCCGATCTCGCGTATTAAATGCCGGGCAAATTCGATGTCGTTGGCGAAGCCGAAACCGGAAATGTCGGCCATTACGTAATACGCGCCTTCCGGATAGTCACATTTGAACCCGGCATCTTTCAGGACGGGGACAATGAGATCGCGCTTCTTTTGATAAACGCTTTGCAGATCGGTGTAATAGCTGGCCGGTAAGCCTAAAGCGTATGCTCCGGCATGCTGCAGCGGGTTAGCGGCGCCGACCGTAAGAAAATCGTGAACTTTGCGGATCGCGGATGAAACATCTGGCGGCGCGATGCAGTAACCGACACGCCATCCTGTAACCGAATAGGTCTTAGAAAGTGAATTTACAACGACCGTTCGCTCGCGCATTCCATCGATGTTCGCGATGCATATATGCTGAGGCCGCTTCGTTTCCAAAACAGAGTCGTAGAGGATGTGCTCATAGATCTCGTCGGTGAAGGCGAGCGCATCAAATTCCTTGCAAAGGCCGGCAATGAACTCGAGTTCTTCTAGTGAGAAAACCTTTCCGGTCGGGTTATTGGGATTGCAGATTATGATCGCTTTGGTCCGTTCGTTGAAGGCGGCCCTGAGTTCGCCACGGTCAAAGTTCCATTCACCGTCGGTATGGCGGATCGGTACATGACGCGGCCTAGCATCGGAAAGTATCGCGTCAGGAGCATAATTTTCGTAGAACGGTTCAAATACGACAACCTCTTCGCCGTCGTCCACGGTTGCCATCATCGCCGCGATCATTCCTTCAGTCGAGCCGCACGTAACGGTAATCTCAGTCTCAGGGTCAACATCCATACCCAGAAACCATGACGTCTTCGCAGCAATAGCATCACGAAAGCTCTTGACGCCCCAGGTTATTGCATACTGATTATGATCTGCCGCGATCGCCTCCATCGCTTTTTGCTTGATGTCCTCGGGAGCGGCGAAATCCGGGAAGCCCTGACCAAGATTTACGGCGCCATATTTCATCGCCTCGCGTGTCATCTCGCGGATCACCGATTCGGTGAATGAAGCGGCTTTTCTGGAAACTCGATTTTTTGAATTGCCGATTTGCGACATAACAATATCTAACCACGAATGGCGTTTGATGGACTACTTCAATCGGTCGATGCCAAACCCGATCCTTCATACCCGTTCGGATTTGCAACGAGCCAATTCCACGCGCTTTCAATGATCGTCTCAAGCTCGGTCTGCTTTGGATCCCACCCAAGCAACTCGCGCGCCTTTGCGGAATTGGCAACCAGTTTCGACGGATCTCCGGCGCGACGCGGAGCAACTCTGGCTTCAATGTTCAAGCCGGTGACACGTCGAGCCGATTCGATAACTTCCGCAACCGAATAACCGTTGCCATTTCCAAGATTTAAAAATTCAGACGAGCCGCCGCGGCGCAGATGCTCAAGCGCAAGTATGTGGGCCTGGCTCAGATCGGAAATGTGTATATAATCGCGCACCGCTGTTCCGTCAGCGGTCGGATAATCGTCACCGAAAATAGAGATATGCGGAATCTTCCCTTGGGCGGCGAACAGGACCAAAGGGATCAAGTGTGTTTCAGGTTTATGATCTTCGCCGTGATTCGGGCTTGCCCCGGACGCGTTGAAGTAACGAAGCCCAACGTACTTTAAGCCGTAAGCCGCGTCGTAAGCCTCGAGTGTCCGTTCGATCATAAATTTGGACCAGCCGTACGGATTTGCAGGCTTCTGCGGGTGCAATTCATCGATCGGGACGTATTCGGGTTCACCGTATGTGGCGCACGTTGAAGAGAAGACGAATTTATCCACACTGTGATCCAGAAGCACGTCAAGAAGGCTGAAGGTTTGAGCGACGTTGTTCGCGAAATACTTCTTCGGATCCTCAACCGATTCGCCGACGTATGCATAGGCTGAGAAGTGCATACACGCCCCAATGTCATGCGAACTGAGGATGTTGTTTACCAGCCCGGCGTCGCCAATCTCGCCTCGGTAGAAAACCGCCTGTGGGTCGACAGCTTCTCGATGTCCGTATACGAGATTGTCGATAACAACCACCGATTCGCCTCGCGCACAAAGATCTTCGACGGCGACGCTGCCGATATATCCCGCGCCGCCTGTAACCAGGATTGCCATAATAAAAAATAAACGCCCCGCCTACTTTTCGGCCATTCCCATTTTCGCGGTGCTTGTGAAGATCGTGTCTCCCGCCGGCAGCACGCGGCCGATCTCAGATTCAGCTTCGGAAATCGCAGCCTCGGGAAGGAACTGATTAAGCAGCTGCCGCACGCGTTGATCCGAGTTGTCCTGTACAGCTTCTTTTAGCCCATTCAGAATACCAGCGACCTCGTTGGGCCCATATTTAGCGATCTTGCCGATAAAGATCTTCGGATGTCGCGTTTTTACGAGGTCCTCACCGGTTATCTCCAACTCTTCGAACAATTTTTCACCTTTTTTGATCCCGGTGAAAACGATATCGATGTCCTCGTACGGCACTAGTCCGGAGAGTCTGATCATATCCTCGGCGAGATCAAGGATCTTGACCGGCTCACCCATATCAAGAATGAATATCTCACCCCCAGCGCCGATCGCTCCGGCTTGCAGGACAAGCTGCGACGCCTCCGGGATCGTCATAAAATATCGGGTCATTTCTTTGTCGGTCACGGTTATCGGCTTTCCGCGACGGATCTGTTCGCGAAATATGGGTACGACCGAACCTGCTGAACCCAAAACGTTCCCGAACCTGACCGCGATATAATTCGTTGCGTACTTTTGATCGAGGCCCTGGACAACGATCTCGGCCATTCGTTTTGACGCTCCCATGACGGACGTCGGGTTCACAGCCTTATCCGACGAGATCATGACGAAATCTCGCGTTCCGCATTCGCCCGCGAGCGTCGCAAGAGTATTAGTGCCGATCACGTTATTCTTGATGGCCTCGATAACATTCGATTCCATCAGCGCCACGTGTTTATGTGCAGCGGCGTGAAACAATACTTCCGGCCGATATTTTTCGAAGATCTCGCGCATGCGCGGCACGTCATTAATATCGGCAATTAGCGGGAAGAATTTTATGTCCGGGAAATCATTCTTTAATTCTTCCCCGATCTGAAAAAGTAGAAATTCGGATCGTTCGACCAATGCCAAACGACCGGGGCTATAATCGATGATCTGCCGGATGAGCTCCGATCCGATCGAACCGCCGGCGCCGGAAATCATCACAGTCTTTCCGTCAAGAAATTCATGAAGGTTGTCGTCGTCAAGTTTCACGGTTTCACGCCCGAGAAGGTCTTCGATCTGCACGTCGCGAATACGGCTGACCGAAACGTGGCCGTGTGCGATCTCGTTGAGTCCCGGAACGATTTGAGTCTTGACCGCCAAGTCGCTGCATATGCTCATTATCCGGCGTATCTCTTTACCCTGCGCATGATCGATCGATATCACAACGCGTTCAATGCTCATATCGTCAACGAGCCGCGGCAAGTCATGCGTTGTGCCCAGTACCTTCAGGCCGGAAATACGGCCTCCCTTCTTATGCGGATCATCATCGACCAAGCCGCGGATCTCCAATTCGGCGTCCGCACGGCCGCGCATTTCCTTTGCTAGCGTGGCTCCCATTCGTCCTGCCCCGACGAGCAGCGCAGCCTCCGGCTTGAGTCTTCGTTTTCCGATGAATGAACGGCTCTTATCCTCGATCTCGTACAGAAACCGCCGAGCCACACGGAGGGAAAGCAGGCCAATGAATGCGAGCAGGGTATCGATCAGGATAACGGAAACCGGGATCCGCCATACGTCGAAGTGCGAGAATGTAATGACGAATCTAAAGGTGATGAGGATCGTGCATGAGATGATCGCGGCGACAATGAAGGGTTTGATGTCTGCGAGGCTAATGTATCGCCAAATAATTGAGTAAGCCCCGACAAGGAACAACGACACGAGTTGTACCAGAACGACGAAAGGAAGTTGTATTAGGGCGATTCCCCCGTAGAATTCACCGAGCTGGATATTGACCGCCGGGAAATAAGCTATGAGGAAGGCGATCGACAAAACGGCTACGTCTGCCAGGAACTGAACCGGCCTGCGTAGAAACCAGAAATTTTCGCGCATCGTCGACATTAACTCAATCAATCCCTTATCAAATAAGCCATTTTATTACTCGAAGTTACATTGGCACGCGAGTTAATGTCAATGCCGAGCATCACCCGCCCCAAACAGGAATTCCCACCGGCAATTAAAGGCAACCGAGCGGTTAAAAGGTTGAATCAAAGCCTTTCGTACGATACTCTTATCCGGAACGAATAGTTCGAGGGTCATAATTAATGAATTTTAAGGTTTTGTATTTGTTTGTTGTTGTATTGCTCAACGTTGGCGCTGCGATCGGCCAGCAGCCTCCGGTTACTGCCGAGGAGCAAAAGGGTTATCTGGTCGGCCCCGGGGACGAGATAACCGCGAAAGTGCTCGGCGAAACCGATTTCGATTTTGTCGCAACTGTCGACCAGGATGGAAAGATAGAGGTACCATTCTTTAATCAGCCGATAATCGCGAAATGCCGAACGGAACGTGAGCTGAGAACTGACGTTTCAAAATTGCTTTCGAAATATCTGAGGAGCCCACAAGTGAGCGTTCGTGTTACGCAGCGCAACAGCCGGCCGCCGGCGACGATCTATGGCGAGGTCAAGACTCCACAGCAAGTCATCCTCACCAGGCGCGCAACATTGCTTGAGCTCTTGTCGTTTTCCGGCGGCGTGAATGAGGAAGCGGGTGGGATGATTCAGGTTTTTCGCACACATCCGCCAATTTGCACGGTGGGCGCTGATGACGAGAACTGGCAGGCGGGATCAGATGGCCTTGACGTCCCATCGCGATTGTACAGCTTGAGCAGCCTTCGTCTCGGCAAGGAGGAGGCAAACCCGATCATCCATCCGGGCGATGTAATCGTCGTCCAAAAGGCATCACCCGTCTACATTACGGGCGAAGTGAACACACCGCAGGGCATCTATTTAAAGGAAGGCGGACTTTCGCTAGCCGAGGCGATCGCCAAGATCGGCGGGGTACGCCGCGAAGCAAAGACCAAGGACATTAAGATCTACCGTTTAAAGTCGAATTCAAAGGACCGTGAGATAATCAGTGCAAATTACGATCTTATCCGGAAAGGTGAGCAAAAGGATCTGATGCTTGAGCCTTACGATATAATAGAAGTAGACAAGGCCCGAAAGAGTATCACACAAACAATTTTGGAGATCGCGATCGGGGCCGGAAAATCTGCAGCGACCAGCTTTGGAATGTTGCCGACGCAGATACTCTATTAGTTGATCATTCGAAGCACTACGATAAGGCGGGTCGAACCCGCCTTTTTTCATTGAGACAGCCTATTTGTCAACATAGATCCGATCGATAATGGATCGATATTTTTCATCGATGGCTCGCCGCTTTACCTTTAGCGTCGGCGTCAACTCGCCGCTCTCGACGGTAAACTCGTGCTCCAGGAGAGCGATCTTTTTGACCCGTTCGAAATTTGAAAGCGTCGCAGTGGCATCCGCGACCTGTCTTTCGAGAAGGCTAATGATGCTTGGGTGGTGGCAATATTCTTCCGCTGTTTTGATTCTGAGCCCCTTGATCTTCGCGTAAGACTCGAGCTGCTCGAAATTCGGTACTATCAGGGCCGCAGGAAAGTTTCGCTCGTTCCCAATAAGGACAACCTGGTTCACAAAACGCGATGTTTTGATCATTTGCTCGATCGGAGTAGGCGCGATGTATTTTCCGCCTGAGGTCTTAAAAAGCTCCTTTTTCCGATCCGTGATCTTCAGATATCCGTCCGGATCGATCTCCCCGATGTCGCCAGTCTTGAACCATCCGTCGGACGTGAACGTGTCGCGCGTAGCCGTTTCCTTACGGAAATATCCAAGCATCACACCCGGGCCTGATATTTCGATCTCGCCATCGGCCGCGATGCGGACCAGAACATTTCTTATCGGCTTTCCGACAGTACCGACGCGAAACGCAGTCGGAGTATTGGATGACACGACAGGTGAAGTTTCGGTCAAGCCGTACCCCTGCATTATCGAAATGCCAGCGCCGGTGAAAATCAGGTAGATGTCGTCAGAAAGTGCGGCACCGCCGGTTATGCAAAACCTCAACTTACCACCAAAAAACTGACGCAATTTCGAATAAACGAGTCTGTCCGCGATCATATGCTTTATCGATAGCAGCGGAGAAATTCTGTGGCCCGCTTCTTTTTCGAGTGCGAACTGAATCGCAACGTCGATCGCCCAATCGAACACACGCTCTTTCCTAGGGCTTGATTGCCCCGCTTTTAGCTTTGCCCTCGAGTAGACTTTTTCAAAGATCCGCGGTACGCCGATGAATAACGTTGGATGTACCTCTTGCAAGTTGTCCGGCACCTTTTCAATAGATTCGGCGTAATGAACCGACATCCCGTTGAAAATGTAAAGATACATTCCTGTGCGTTCGAATACGTGCGATAGAGGCAGCACGGACAACGAAACGTCGTCACGGTTGAACTCGTAGTTCGAGCCAGCGTCGATAATATTCGAAATTAGGTTTGCATGGCTGAGCATCACGCCCTTTGATTCGCCGGTGGTACCGCTCGTGTATATAAGGGTCGCTATGTCATCCGGGTCTATATCAGATCGAAGCCGAGCAGCTAGGTCAGGGTCGCTGAGTCGAAGGTCGGAGCCGGCCGCGATCAGGCCGTCCAGAGAGATCGCGTTTTTCGCACTCACACCGGAAATATCGAAGAAAACCAGCGTTTCGATCGTGGCGGAATCACATAATTGATCGCTGATCCGCTCATAGGTTTCCTTATCCTGCACAAAAAGCAACCGAGCTTCTGCATCGTCAAGAATATACCTAACAGCATTGCCGGCGAGCGTTGTATATATAGGAACATCGATTACGCCGGCAAACTGACAGCCCGCGTCAGCAAGTGTCCATTCCGGTGAGTTTGCGGCAAGTATAGCGGCCCGGTCACCCCGTTTCAGCCCGAGCGAATGGAGCCCAAGCGCGATCGCTTCAGATCGGCGGATCATATCTTCGGACGAGATCTTCTTCCATTCGCCGTTTTTCTTGTAGTTTAGGGCGCTGGCGAGGTTAAATCGCGCGGCCGATCTTAGAAATAATTCGGGCAGCGTTTTGGGCTCATCGCTAAGCGGCGGCTCAGCCCGTCCACCGCTGGAACGAGGCGCGTGCAGAGGCCGAAGGTTCTCATTCATTCGATGATGACACCCCCGAAAAAGATCTTAAGAACTTCATTCGCCATCGGCGCCAGCGGATAAGATTTTTTGGAAAGGATCCAGTTCGTAACCATTTCATCGAGCGCCCCGTACAGTATTTTTGCTCCAACGATGGATTTGATATCACTCCGAAACACGCCGGAAATCTGGCCGTCCTCTATTGTTTTCCGAATAATATCCAGGTACTCGGCAAAACCGGCGGCTGAAAATTCCTGCATGAACTTGGTTGAACCGCGCAGCTCGATCTGAAATACGATCGCCATGTCGCGGTCCGAACCGAGTTTTTCCAAATGCAGTTCAGCAATCCTGCGCAGCCGATTTTCGGGTCCGACAATTTGCGCAAGCTCTCGCTTGCCCTCGCTGATGAATTCCCCCATCGCCCTGTCGAAGATCGAATGAAGTATCTCGTCCTTGCTTTTGAAATAAAGATAAACAGTTCCATCAGCAATTCCCGCCTCGCCGGCGATGTCAGAAACCTTGGAATTGAAATAGCCCTTACGGGCAAAAATCTTTGTTGCAGCACCTAGAATGGCTAGGCGCTTGTCTCCCGCCGGCCCGTTCGAGCGTCTTTTAACTTCACTGATCGGCTTCATAAAGCGTAAAATGAATGATTGTTCATTCATCGAAGCTTAGCTGGAAATTACAGATTTCGCAAGAGGGCCGCACTGCCAGCGTACAAAAGAACATTTCTTGATATTCTCCGAGATGTCAGGAATTGAATCGGGATCAAATGGTGTGGCGGAGAGGACAGGACTCGAACCTGCAAGCGCTTACGCGCGGTAGTTTTCAAGACTACTGCCTTACCAATTAGGCTACCTCTCCGTTAAAAGCGAGAACTGAAAATATAACCCAGAATTAGTGGATGTACAAATTCTAGCGAGTTGATCCAACCGCCATGGACGCGGCTGAAGGCTGCTTCGAGAGAAGGCGTGACAGATTTGACTCGATCGACGACATCCTGGCGTAACCACTTGTGCGCATCGCAATATTCCCTGCTTGGTCGACAATATAATGGGCCGGGAACGAGATATTCACATAACCGCGATGATCACGGTCAGCATAGCGGAGCACGATGCCGAAGCTGTCGGTCAGGATATTAAAATTGAATGGCTGTCGGCTCAGATACGATTCAACGCGGGTCCTGTTTTCCATTGTAAGTCCCAGGAAAACCACATCTTTGTCCTTGAACCGGTGTGCGAGCCGATTGAGTTTTGGGATCTCATCGTCGCAGACGCCGCAGCGCGTGGACCAAAACGAAACGACCACAACCCTTCCGCGCAAAGTGCTCAAGTCGACCGAGTTTCCGTCCAGGTCTTGTGTCGCGAAGACCGGCGCCGGCGAACCGATCCGCAGATTTTGCTGACCGAAAACGCATACAGCAAGACAGACAAGTGTGATAAGTACAGATAAGATCCGCATGATCAAATTACAGCGATCGAGACACGTTAAATTGTGATATGAGTGAAACCCCGGCGCCTATATGTTCGAAAAATTGATTAAGATAAAATCGCATCCGGAAATCGGGTGCCCGACGATTATACATTGACGGCCAGAAAATAAGCAATGGGCTCTTTCGTGTTAAGATTTTTAAATGCTGCTTGAATCGCTCGAGGCTCGATCTTTCCGGAACCTAACGGGAGGGCTCGGGTGTGATAAGGGCCTCAATATTTTTTTCGGCGAGAACGGTCACGGAAAGACGAATTGGATCGAAGCCATCCACGTTCTAGCGACAACTAAGTCATTTAAGACGTCTAAACTGCAGGAAACAATACTCTTCGGAGAGGATCTGGCGATAATTCGCGGATCGGTTCGCCAATCGAAAGAGATCTGTCGCGATCTTCAGGTCGCCGTTCAAGGGCCGACAAAGTCCGTATCGGTAAACGGAAAACGTGAGACCGTTCAGAACTACCTCGGTGAACTTCATTCCGTGGTATTCAATTCGGATGAACTCGACATCGTCCGCGGTATTCCCGATGCGCGGCGCCGCTTTCTCGATGGCGGGATCGTTTCGCTGCACCCACCTTTTGACCAGACATTTACGGAGTACAACCGGGTCGTACGACAAAAAAATGCTTTGCTGCGTACAGCCCGCGAACAGAGATACTCCGTGGAAAAGACATCAGAACTCCTCGAACCCTGGCACGAACAGCTGGCGGCGCTCGCGGCCCGTATCCATAGGGCCCGAACTCGGTTTATTGAGCGATTGAACGACATTCTCGAAAAACGTCTATTCGGCCGCGAAACCGTCTCGATCCGCTATTCGTCGTCGCTCGAGGGAAGAGGAGACTTGTCGAATTACGAAGAACTTATCGCCGAAAGGCTAAAAATACGGGTGCAGGCCGAGTTGGCTGCTGGCCATGCACTCATCGGCGTACACCGCGACGACCTTGAGATATTGTTCGATGGACACGACATCCGCAAATATGGGTCGTCCGGTCAGCAGCGAAGCGCGCTGCTTGTTCTTCAGATCGCAAACATATCGGTTTATTATGCAACGCGCGGGGAATATCCTCTGTTTTTGCTGGACGATATCGATGCCGAACTCGATTTTCGCCGCATCGGGCAGCTACTGGATTATCTGAGCGATAAGACCCAAACATTCGTTACCACGTCAAAGGAGAGTTTTACTGACAGATTTGATGCTGGAGCCCGCGTGTTTGTGATCGAAAACGGCGCCGCAAAACCTGTAGATTAAGACTCAATACCGGCCCCGGACGGCTGTCTTAATTGAGCGAAAAATGTTATTATAAGTAGTGTATTTATGGGGATTTCCCGCATCCGGACCTCCCACCTTAAATTAAATGACCACAAATCTGTTTGAAGGGCGGAATTGGCCGTTTTTAGACGGGTTTGTGCGGCGAGACGGATTCGGAAAGTGACAGGGGTTTTCAAAATTGGCTAAAGCAAAAACAGAATACGGCGCCGACGCGATCACCGTCCTTGAAGGACGCGATGCCGTTCGCAAACGCCCAGCGATGTATATCGGTTCGACGAGCGAGATCGGGCTTCACCATTTGGTTTACGAAGTTGTCGACAATTCCGTGGACGAGGCACTAGCGGGTTATTGCGACACGATCGAAGTCTCCATTCACATGGATAATTCGATCACGGTTGTTGATAACGGCCGCGGCATTCCGACGGACATACACAAACAGGAGAAGCGATCCGCGGCCGAGGTCGTGATGACAATACTTCACGCCGGCGGTAAATTTGACTCGAATTCGTACAAGGTTTCGGGTGGTCTTCATGGCGTCGGCGTCAGCTGTGTGAACTTTTTGAGCGAGTATTTACGACTCGAAATTTGGCGCGACGGAAAAACGCACGAACAGGAATACGAGGCCGGAATTCCGGTCGCGCCGCTCAAGCAGACCGGAACGACCAACAAACGCGGAACAAAGATCACATTCCGGCCCGACTCGAGCATTTTCGAAACGACCGTTTACAGCTTTGACAAATTGTCGGAGCGCCTTCGCGAAAAGGCCTTTTTGAATAAGGGGATCCGCATCTTTATCAAGGATGAGCGCGAAGAAGAAGAAAAGTCACACGAATTCTATTACAAAGGCGGCATCGCCGAGTTCGTCAAGCATTTGAACAAGAACAAAAGCCCGCTGCATGATGATCCGCTATATTTTGAAGTGATCGATGACGATCTTTCGATCGAGATCTCAAAGCAGTACAACGACAGCTACGACGAGAAGATCTTTTCGTTTGCAAATAACATCAACACGGTTGATGGCGGAACGCACCTTTCGGGATTTCGCGGGGCGATCACACGTACGATCAATAATTACGCCGAGACTTCAGGGATGACCAAGAACGCCAAGGTCACGCTTTCAGGCGACGACGTCCGCGAAGGCCTTGTCGCGATCATAAGTGTAAAGATCCCACAGCCGCAATTCGAAGGGCAGACAAAGGGCAAGTTGAACTCGCCCGTAAAAGGCCCGGTGGAATCGTTCCTGAATGAAAAACTAAGCGAGTTTTTTGAGCAGAATCCGGCGGTCGCGAAAAAGATCGTAGGAAAGGCGGTCGATGCGGCTCGTGCCCGTGAAGCGGCCCGCAAGGCACGTGAGATCGTTCGCAAGAGCGCATTGGGATCATCCACGCTGCCCGGGAAGCTCGCCGATTGCCAGGAAAAGGATCCGGCGCTTTCAGAAATTTATATCGTTGAGGGTGATTCGGCCGGCGGATCAGCAAAACAGGGACGCGACCGCAAGAATCAAGCCGTTCTGCCACTAAAGGGCAAGATCCTGAACGTCGAAAAAGCCCGATTCGACAAAATGCTTGGCCACGGCGAGATCAAGGCGCTGATCACGGCGCTCGGCACGGGCATTGGAAAGGAAGATTTCGACATCGGCAAGCTGCGATATCACAAGATCTGCCTGATGACGGACGCCGATGTTGACGGCAGCCATATCCGCACCTTGCTACTTACGTTTTTCTATCGGCAGATGCCCGAACTGATCGAGCAAGGATACGTTTACATCGCGCAGCCGCCGTTGTACAAGGTAAAGCGGGGGAAGAAGGAAGAGTATATCAAGGACGAAAAGTCGATGTTCCGATACCTGATGAGGATGGGAACTGATGACGTTGATGTATCGGCCGACGGACGTTCGATCGAAGGACGAGAGCTTACCAAAGCGCTTGAGCAAACGACCGAGTATAAGAATTATTCTGCACGGCTAGCGCGCCGAGTTTTTAATGATTCGCGCCTGGTTGAAGTTCTTCTGGAGGCATTTGCCGGTGAAGACGGTGTGATCGGAAAAAACAGCTTAAAGTTGAGGAAGATCTTTGACCGAGAAGACTTGATGGCCGAGATCGAGGGCAAACTGGCGGCCGCTGGCTTCAATACGGAGCTGACGAACGACGAGGAGCACGGCCTTTGGGAGATCGATGTAACCTATCCGAACGGCCAAACGGCTAAGATCGATTGGAACCTTGCAAGCTATATCGAATTCCAAAAATCGGTCGACCTGATGCGAATTCTTGGAGATTCATTTCCAGCGCCGTTCATACTCGGTGAAAACGGGAAAAGCGAGACCATACTTTCGCGGGCCGAGCTGCTTGAAAGGGTTACCGGTATGGCAAAGAAAGATCTTGCAATTCAACGATATAAAGGCTTGGGCGAAATGAATCCCGAACAGCTTTGGGAAACTACAATGGACCCGGAAAAACGGACGATGCTCCAGGTCCAGATCGAAGACGCCGTCGAAACCGATCAGATCTTTACCGTTTTGATGGGCGACCAGGTCGAGCCGCGACGTAAGTTTATCGAGGACAACGCTCTGGATGTGAAGAATCTGGATGTTTAATGGGATGGATCCAGCCCCTCCAACCCACTTTGCGTGCGCCTGAATCGATTCAGAATGTACTTTTTTGCGACAACATACGCCTCTCACTAATTTTGACACCTGAAGAGTGGAAAACAGGGGAGAAAATGGTTCGATCGAGCAAATTAAATTTGAGTTTGTTGCATATCAGTGAGGGGTTGCGGTCAATTGAGGCAAACAACTTTGAGCTAGCGCGAATCAAGTTCGAGTCGGCGATTAGAATCGATGATCGCCTCTTCCTGTCTCATCTCCTGCTGGCCTTCTGTCTCAGCAAACAAGTCAAAAGCGATCTACCATCGGCGCGCGGCCACCTTAATCGAGCTCTCGAGCTTGAACCGGGGTTGCGTCGGTTGTTTCATAAGACAGGCCCGAACTTAGACACTCAAGCGCAGGACACGACGAGCAAATATACACAGTTTGTGCAAATGAACACGTCAATGAATGAACTGCAAAACACGGAACGCGAATTGGTGGATGCTCTACAGTCTCAGTATCACAACGTGGACACAATATGGCAATTAATTGTTTCGCTTCGTGATGAAATGTTTCCCCCAAATGACAAGCGAACGAGTGAACGCATAATAACTTCAAGGTAATTATTATCAAATTCCGGTGGATGAGGCATTATCTAGAAGCGACCAGGTCGAGCCGCGACGTAAGTTTATCGAAGATAATGCTCTGGATGTGAAGAATCTGGATGTTTAGTCGCGCTCTATCTTTTAGCGATGCTGCCGCCGGTTTGCATCAGTCCGAATACCTCATCCGCGGTGCACATCGAAACATCGCCCGGTGTCGTCATCGTCAGTACCCCGTGAGCGGTCCCGCAATCAAGTGCGAACTGCGGTCCCTTGTCTTCGAGCAGCCCATGGACGAATCCTGCTGCAAAGGCGTCGCCGCTCCCGACGCGGTCGAGAACCTCGACTTCCAGGTAGTCTTTTGCCCGAAAGACCCCGCCACCAACCGAACAAACTGCGCTAAACGAATGTTTTCCTGCGCTATGTGTGTCGCGCAGCGTTGAAACGATGATCCGTAGATCAGGAAAGCGCGACCGCATAGCTTCGGAACTTCTAATAAAGGCGTCCGGATCGAAGTTTGACAGCTGGGAATCAAATCCGAAAGTTCCAAAGACAACGTCCGCGTACGGAAGAAGCTCAGCATTGGCCGCATTTGCGGCATCGCGTCCGCCGCGCCGTCCCCAAAGCGATTCGCGGTAATTAAGATCATACGAAACGACCGATCCGCAATCTTGGGCGGCCTTCATCGCTTCCGCGGCCGCGAGCGGGGTTGAATCCGAAAGCCCAGTAAACACACCACCCGTATGAAACCACCGCGTTCCTTCTTCGCGAAAAATCCGCTGCCAATCGATCGAGCCCGTCGTTAGTTTTGAAACGGCCGTAAACTCACGGTCGAACGCCGAAGCCGGTGCACGCAGTCCGAACCCGCGTTCGATAAAATAGAGTCCGTTTCGGCCTTCGTCACGCCACACGATCTCGGCCGTATCAACGGCGGCCTGACGTGCGAAGCCGTCAGCCAACCGGCCGATCGGGTTATCGGTTAGAGCCGTGGCGATCGCCGTTCTCGCCGCAAAAACTCGACTCAAGTTAGCGGCAACGTTATATTCTGCCCCGCCGTCCCAAATCGTGAATGTACGCGAATCGTGAATTCGATTTTCGCCGGGGTCGAGCCGCAGCAAAATCTCGCCAAGCGAGACGAGGTCCCATCGGCACTTCGATTTCTGCTTAATGTTCAACACTGTTCACTTATTTACTGATGAGCGCTCGTTCGCAGATATTCGTCGATGGCGACTTCCAAGGCTCCCCCGATCGCCGAACCGGTTGGCTCACCCGGCTCAACTGACCAGCCTCCGAATCGCCCAACGATGCTCTTTTCAACCGCCTCATATAGCGGCTCCTTAATAAACTTCCATCCGAGAACGAGACGTCCGCTCACGATCACGCGCGGCATTCCGACGCCCATTATCACATTCGCGATCCCGATCCCTAAATAATCACCGATCTTTTCCAGCGTCCGTCTCGAACGGTTATCGCCGTTCTCAGCTTTGGAGACTATTTCAACAAAACGCGGAAGACTTTCACCCCGGGCCGGCGGCCGATCACCGAGATATAACGAAGCCGCCGATGCAGCAGAAGCGTACTTTTCCCAGCATCCGCGATTGCCGCAAACGCAAGACTTTCCGCCGGCGACGATCGTCATATGTCCAAACTCGCCAATGAGGGTGCCTGTCGGCCCGCTGCCGCGATACACTTCGCCGCCGCTGACCAGCCCGACCCCAATTCCGGTTCCAGATCGCACCAGTAAAAAGTCGACGGCTGAAATCTCCTTGGCCACCCCAATTTTCACCCGAGCTTCATACATTGCGGCCGCCGTCGAATCGTTCTCAACTACGATCGGCACACCGGGCACGCTCAAATGCTCGGCGATCTTCACATTTTTCCAGCCCAGATTCGGTGCGCTGATAAGATTGAGCCGTTCCGCGTCGACCATTCCGGGAACACTTACACCGATCAGGTTCAGTGTTCGATCGCTATTTTGGGCGATTATCCCGTCAATTCGTTCGCGTAAAATCTGAAGAGCCGTACCAACATCGGCCGAGGTTTCAAAATCGTCTTCGTCAACAATCTCGCCGTCGAACGTCGTCACCCCGATCTGCGATTGCCGAACGCCCAGATTAATGCCGACGAAATATCCGTCATTGTCGGCTAAGGAGAAAGCGCGGCGTTTTCGCCCACTATCTCCACCTACAACATTCTCGTGAATCTTTCCGGCCTTGATCAGGGGCTTGGTTAGATCTGTGACGGTTGATTTTTCTATTCCGAGCCGTGCGGAGATCTCAGAACCGCTGACAGCGCCCGTGGCGAATATCAGCCTCAAGACTTGAGTCGTAGCATTTGAACCGAAAAATTGAGTTTGAACGGATGCGCGATGGCCCATAATCAAATGAATCTTATCTTACAACGAAACGGTTCGATCTGCCCAAATCGGAAGGCGTTTGAAAACGGCCACACGGCCTTTGAAACGTGCCGATCGCGTTCTCTTTTGATATGTTCGAATATAAGGGCAGGGACCATGACTTATGGACAAAGCGGAAGTTCTTCGCAGAATAATTGAGACCGGAGTTTTACCGGTCATTAGGGCAGCGTCTGTGTCAGAAGCACGTGGGGCGATCGATGCTATTTTTGCCGGCGGAATAAGCACTTTCGAGGTAACGATGACTGTTCCCGGCGCCATTGGCCTAATTGCTGAACTGTCCACGATCGAGGGCCTGTTGATAGGTGCCGGAACCGTTCTGGAGCCCGAAACGGCCCGCGAATGCATTGCCGCCGGAGCGCGATTTATAGTTTCCCCATCTACAAATTTCGACACGATCGCATATTGCGCTGAGGCTGAAACAATTGTGATGCCCGGCGCTCTTACGCCGACCGAGATCGTAAATGCATGGGACGCGGGTGCCGACTTCGTGAAAGTATTTCCGGCCGGGTCAATGGGCGGGGCTGCTTATTTGAGCTCCCTAAAGGCCCCACTCCCGCAAATCAGAATGATCCCGACCGGCGGAGTTTCGCTCGCGACCGTCAAAGATCTGATCCGCGCCGGTGCCGAGGCGGTTGGCGTCGGGGCCGACCTTGTCGACCTGAAAGCGCTCCGCAAAGGCAATTCAGGGGCGATCACTGAAACAGCTCGCGAGTACGTTCGGCTCGTCGATGAAGCGCGAAACCAGATTTCCTGATCAGTTGCGGCCTTGTTCGACGTTGCGACTTGCTTTCCGTAATGGGTTTGACTTAGGTTATTGACGGACTTGTACCAAAGCGCGAAGCTTGAACGAATAGTAACTAATGGACCACGCGATCCACGAAAAAGCCAAGAGCCTCTTTGATGACGCTATAAAGCGCGATCCAGTCGAGAGAGCGCTGTTTGTTGAGGCCGCGTCCAGCGGCGATGTAGAACTTCGCCGAGCGGTCGATGCACTCATTGACTTGTTCGAGCAGGAAAAATTAGCGAACGAGAGCCCAGCTGACTGCGAAACCAACACGGCCACCCTGTTCAAGAATGACCCAATAAAGCCGAATCCGGAAGAGCAAAAGTTATTCATAGAGGCCGCCGGCGACGACGATGTGGAATTTGGTCCGCGGGCTGACGATCTGATTCGAATATTCGAACTTGGGAATATAAACCGGACAACCGCGGGATTGAGTCCGGCGGCCGGCCCCGTTTCGGATTCGCGGATCCGCAAGGGCCAAATGATCGGCCATTTTCAAGTTATTTCCACGATCGGAAAAGGCGGCCAAGGCACGGTTTACAAGGTCCTGGACACAAAACTCAACCGCACGCTCGCGCTCAAATTCCTGCCTCACGAATTGATGGCAAACGAGACGAATGTTCGAAGGTTTCAGCGAGAGGCGGAGCTCGCATCGTCGCTCGACCATCCGAATATATGTACGATCCATGACCTGCTCGAAGTTGATGGCAAGCACCTTATCGTCATGCAATTCGTCGAAGGCATGAACATTCGCAAACTGGTTGACGGCGAGCCGCTTGAGATAAGAACCGCGGTAAAGATCGGCATTCAGGTTTGTGATGCGCTTGCCGCTGCGCATGGTAAAGGCATAATTCATCGGGATATTAAGGCGCAGAACGTTATCATCACTGAAACAGGAAAGGCAAAGGTCCTGGATTTTGGCCTTGCAAAAATAATCGGAGACCGCGCGCCGGATAGTACCGAGTTGACAGTTGCCGGTGTGGCTTACGGCACGCCGACCTATGCCGCACCCGAGCAGTCGACCGGTGACAAGGTCGATCACCGGGCTGATATTTTTTCCACCGGCGTTCTGCTCTTTGAAATGTTGGCGGGAACGTGGCCGTTTCAAGGCAAGACCTCCGTCGACGTGCGGCATGCCGTGCTTCACGACGACCCGATATCGATGGAGGTCAAGCGCGGCCAGCCTTTGCCCGAGGGTCTGGAACCGATAATTCTTAAAGCCCTGGCGAAGGCGCCGAAGGATCGATACCAACGCATCGCCGAAATGCGCGATGACCTGATGGAGGTGCTCACCGATCTGCCTGAAAGCGATACGAGCGAAACCGCGAGGTTCCTGAGCGGCTTTGAAAGCGTGGCGCCTCGACGTCTTAAGAGCCTAACAAGGCGTGGGTGGCTGATCGCCGCCGCCCTTTCTGTCCTGATACTCGTGGCTGCGGGATCTCTCGCCTATCTATACCTGGCGGGGACCGGCCGAGGGCCGATCAATTCGGTCGCTGTTATGCCGTTCGCAAGCAGCGGCGATACCGAGATCGAATTTCTTTCCGACGGCCTGTCAGAAACTTTGATGACAAGCCTCTCCGGCATTCCGAATTTGCAAGTAAAGGCGAGGAGCTCGGCCGGGCGGCTAAAAGGTACGGACCTTTCACCAAACGAGATAGGCCAAAAGCTGAATGTAGAGGCTATTTTGAACGGACAGATGTCGCTTCGCGGAGACAAGCTGACGCTCGATCTGGAACTTGTTGACACGCAGACAGAGAACATAGTTTGGCGAAACCGTTACGATCGCAACAAAAATGATCTCGTTTCCCTTCAGGTTGAGATCACGCGCGACATTTCAAGAAAGCTGCGCCCGGCCATATCCGGCGACCAGCTAGCAAAGAAACGCCAGCCAGATCCAAAAGCCTTCGAGCTGTATCTAAACGCTCGTTACCACACCGCAAAACTCGCGCGCCATGGGATCCAACTGGGCATGACCTATTATCAGCAGGCTATCGAGGCTGATCCTTCATACGCTGATGCCTATGTCGGCCTGGCAAACGCCTACCGGCTTATCGGCGTGTTAGGCGAAGGCGTGCCGGACGAGCATTTCCCAAAAGCGAAAGCAGCCGGAGAAAAAGCGGTTGAGATAGATCCGGAGAATGCCGGAGCATACGCGATTCTTGGCCTTATCCAGTTCTACTATGAGTGGGACTGGCCGGCGGCGGAGAGCAAGTTTATAAGAGCTCTGGAACTGGACCCGAACAATTACGAAGCAAAATATGGGTATTCGTTCCTGCTGTCCTACTCCGGTCGGCATGATGAATCGCTCGCAATGATCGCGCAGCTTAAGGAAAGCGAGCCTTTGGATCTGCCGGTTCGATCGCTCGAAACAATTTTTCTTCACAATGCGGGAAAGTATGATGATGCCCTGGCCCGTTCGAAAAAGCTCGCCGAGATGGACCGCACTTACTGGCTCGCCTATCATTCCGCAGGCGAGGCCTATCTGGCGAAAGGAATGTATAAGGAAGCGATAGCCGAGACCCGACGGGCAACGGAATTATCGCCCGAGCAAACCTGGTCGGCAGCATATGAGGTGGCCGCTCTGGCACGATCGGGTGACCGGGCCGGCGCGCTAGATAGGACACAGCATTTCGTCGAACTTTCAAAGACGCGTTATGTCCCCCCTTATCATATCGCAATGATGTTCGGCGGGATGGGCGACGATGAACAGGCCTTCGTATGGCTGAAAAAAAGCCTGGAAATGCACGATCCGAAGACGGTCAGAATAAAGGTTGACCCGATCTGGAACGATCTCCGGAATGATCCTCGGTTTCAGGAAGTTGCCGCCCGCATGGGAGCTGCGAAGACCGGCGAATAACAAAGCTTACTCGACATCCTGCCGCGTTACGCCTTCGACCTCGAGAACCAGATCTGCGCCGTATGCTTTTGCGGGTGTCTGATAGCCGGCCGTAAAGTTTCCGTCGAGGACCTTTTGCGCAATCTTCAGAACCGCAAGCGCGGTCAGTAGCAGGATATAGTCTTCGATCCCCGCAAACCCAGGTCGACGGACGTTATTCTAGGTGAGTCGGACGACCAGAAATCCGTTGACTTGACATTGTGTTGGGCATATTCTTGCTAACAAATGCCCGTTCCTGCTAACATTCGGCATGCAGATCGGCGACCGCCTAAGTCATTATCAGATTGTTGAAAAACTTGGCGAAGGCGGGATGGGGGCGGTTTATCTCGCTGACGATCTGAAACTCCACCGAAAGGTCGCCGTAAAGGTACTGCGCGATTCGTTCTATTCAGACAAGACCGCTCTACACCGATTCGAACGCGAAGCGATCGCGGCATCCGCACTCAATCACCCGAACATTCTGACGATCTACGAAATAGGAGAGACGGATGGCGCGCCTTTTATGGTGTCCGAATTCGTCGAGGGTGTAAGTCTCAAAGCTAAGAACTGGAAGATGGATTTGGCCGAATCCGTAGATATCGTCATTCAGATCGCATCAGCACTCGATACCGCGCACCGAAACGGAATTGTCCATCGCGACATCAAGCCAGATAACATCATGATTCGTGACGACGGCCTTGTTAAGGTCCTAGATTTCGGCCTGGCGAAGAGAACGCGGGGCGTAAATATTTCGTCGGATCCGGAATCGACGACGCTGCATGCGACCGAGACAAAGCCGGGAATGATACTGGGCACCGTCTCTTATATGTCGCCCGAACAGGCCCGCGGATTGCCAACGGATGAACGCACAGACATCTGGAGCTTCGGCGTCGTTCTCTATGAGATGTTTACTGGAAAACACCCGTTCCAAGGCGCCACGGATAGCGATGTAATGGCGGCAATACTAAAAAGTGAGCCAGCGATCGCCGACAAAAGCCTGGGTAATTTAGAGATAGAACACGTTATCCGCAAGGCCCTTCGGAAGGATAAGGACGCGAGATATCAGACGATGAGAAGCATGCTAGCGGACCTTCGAGAGGTGAACGGCGCTTCGAATACGGCTGCGACTGTTCGGACCGGCGATGCTTCCAGGCCGACTACGTCGACGAGGTTCCGTTCAATTGTCGGCGAAAATAAACTCCGCGCAGGAATTTCCGCGACGATATTGTTTATCGCTTTCGGGATAGGAACGGGGTACTATCTCAACCGGCCGGTTTCGATAAAGACACTCGCAGTAATGCCTTTTATGAATCAAAGCGAAGGTGTTGACGTCGAATACCTTTCGGATGGAATGACTGAGACACTGATCGGCAAACTTGCACAGCTGCCGAACATGACCGTAAAAGCTCGTGCTTCAGTTTTCCATTACAAAGGAAAAAACGTTGACCCAAAAACGATCGGCGCCGAACTGGGTGTCCAGGCTATTTTGAACGGACGCGTGGTGAACAGAAACGACCAGCTTACGCTTTTTTTGGAATTGGTCGACGCAGCTTCCGGTGATCAAATATGGAGCGAACGGTATGACGGCAAACAGACCGACCTGGTTGCGATGCAAAACGACATCGCTCTGGATGTGTCGCAGAAACTAAGATCCAAACTCTCCGGTGTTGACGAAGCGAGACTAGCGAAGAGCCAGACGTCGAATCCCGAGGCGTACCGGCTATATCTCAACGGGCGTTTTCACATCAATCAACTCACGGACGATGGTTTTTTTAAGGCACGCGACTATTTTCAGCAGGCGATCGATAAGGACCCGGGGTACGCGTTGGCTTACGCCGGCCTGGCGGACGCGTACCAAACACTGAGCGGCTGGAATGCAATTTCTGCAAATGACGGTATGCCAAAGGCGGATATGGCCGCGCGGACGGCGATCGAGCTCGACGATTCGCTTGCCGAGGGACACGCCGTGTTCGGCATCGTACAACTTTTATATCACCGGAACTGGCAGTCAGCCGAGAGCGAATTCAAACGAGCGATCATCCTTAATCTGAACTCTGCCGACGCTCATAAATATTACGCAATGTACCTAGTGTCGATGCGTCGTTTTGATGAAGCGCACGCAGAAATGCGGCAGGCACACGAACTAGATCCGCTGTCGATCGATAAACTCGGCGGTGATATTTATTACTTTCAGCGTGACTATGACCGTGCCACCGAGCAATTTCGAAAGGCCCTCAGTCTTGACCCTAATTCTGGATATGCACACTGGGCTCTCGGCCTTGTACTCGCTCAGAAAGGTATGTACACAGAGGCAATCGAAGAATACCAAAAATCCATCCTGCTGTCTGGGCCGAGCCCGGACGAACCCGCGATGCTCGCAGTCGCGTATGCCTATTCGGGGAATACCAAAGAGGCCCGAAAGATCCTGGATGAACTCAGAACGCGCTCTAGCAAACAGTACATTGCCCCAACTGTTTTTGCGTTCATCCACATAGCGCTCGGGGAAAAGGACGAGGCGTTCGCCATGCTTGATCGGGCGGTTGCCGAAAGTGACCCATTACTATTGCTGCTGAATGTCGAACCATTTTTTGATCCGCTGCGCTCGGATCCACGATTTCATGACCTGGTGCGCCGCCTTGGACTGCCGTAGTGATTTACCTGAACATGGCAGGTCAAATCACCACGTCGTTCAACTCAGTTCCCTCATTTTCGAGCACTAGATCTGCGCCATAGGCTTTTGCCGGAGTTTGAAAACCGGGAGTGAAGTTTCCGTCGAGGATCTTTTGCGCGATATTGAGCGCGGCGATCGCGGTGATGGTGTAACCCTCCGGTGTCTGCATTCGCGATTCGACGGAGTTGCCATCTGCATCCGTCGCCTTTCCCCAAAGCAATGTTTTTCCCTTCGCGCGTTCCTCGTCAGAAGGGCCGCCGGGCGGTATCTTGCCTTGCAAATATTTCTGAAACGGTCCGGTCGCGAGCAGCCAGCCGAGATAGCGGGCCATTTTAAGCATTTTTAGATTCTTTGGCGGGATCACGGTATAAACCTCGATATTGGGGACCCCTGTCGAATAGAACGCCGTCGCGATGTCGCCCCACGGGATCGTCGTGCCCGTCTTTACGATGGAGCCCTTACTTACGTGCGGGCTACTGACACCTTCGCCGAAGTCGATCTCGAGGGATTTCCATGCGGCCGGAACGGGCGTGATCTTGCCATCCTTGCGGATCGCACCGCCCTTGCCGACGTTCATCGTCATCGTCGCCTGCGTACCGTGCGAAATGCGGCCCATGCCGTAGAACGCAAGCGAAAGATGCGTTGCGGTCGGCAGACGGTTCTTCAAATGCATAGCCAGACAATCTGACGGCACGACATCAAATCCGACGCCCGGCATTATCATTATTCCCGCTTCCTGCGCCTTTTTATCCTTTGCAGCACACGCCTCAAATACTGCTATCTCTCCGGTAATGTCGGTGTAGTGCTTTTTGTTACGCAGGCAAGCTTCGACCATCGGCCGCGACGTGATCGAGAACGGCCCCGCGCAATGCAGCACCATATCGACCTCCTGCAGCGCCGCGTCCACCATCGCCGCCTCATCAAGCGAAAACACGCGATACTCAAGCCCATGCTTCGCCGCCAATTCCCCAACCGCCGCGGCATTCCGCCCAGCGAGTATCGGCTTCATCCCGCGCTTGACCGCAAACCGCGTGATCAATTCGCCTGTGTAGCCGTTGGCTCCGTATATCAAAAGGTTGTTTGCCATAAGTTGATCCGAGCAATTATCTCACCGGTCGAGCAGTGCAGGAAATACGAATTTCTCTAATTTCTTAACGGCCAATAGCATTGACGAAACCTCTACTTTGGTTGGCCATCGATCAGTTTTTGAACGCGACCAACCTGCCCATCAGTCAATCGGACCTTGATCCCGTGCGGGTGACGGGGCGAATTTGTCAGCAGGTCCTTAACTGTACCTACCGTCTGCTTGCCGGTTTGCTGGTCTTGTTTCAGAACGATCGCAACCTGCATCCCCTGACGGATATTCTTGCGTTCTCGATGCGGCATAGGATTATGACTTTCCAGTTTTCCCGTAAGATCCTCTAACTGCTTTAAAAGATCTCAAGCCGAAGATTTTGCGTTTCCTTGAGTCTATCCAAAAAATCCTTGCGGTCAATCTCTCTTGCACCGAGAGTTTCCATATGCGGCGTCATTACTTGCGCGTCGAGCCATGTCGCACCGTTTTCCCGCATGTGATCTATCAAAAACAGCAACGAGAGTTTGGAGGCATTTGGCGCTATATAAAACATGCTCTCGCCGCAAAAGACGCCGCCGGCGTCAACACCGTAAAGCCCGCCGACTAGATCGCCGCTTGCGTCCCACGCCTCTACGCTGTGGGCCATCCCCGCGACATGGAGATCATAATATGCTTCAACAAATTCCGGGGTGATCCATGTCCCGGCCTGATCGGGACGCTTCATTTTTGCACAGGCCTGGATAACCTCGCGAAAGTTTTTATCGATTGAAAAGGTGAATTGCTGCTTTCGACGGTCTTTCGCCAGGCTTCGCGGAATCTTAAGTTCTGCAAAATTCAGGACGGCGCGCCTTTCCGGACAAAACCACGGCAAGGGCATTCCGTCCATATGCCACGGAAAAATGCCGACACGATATGCACCACCCAGATTCGCGACAGTTAGCTCGTTACCAAAACTAACGATGTCTTTCGCGTAATAGTAATATTCGCCAACGAGGACCCATTCGGGGAAATCGTGGGTCTGCGGATTTGAAAACTCTACTGTGGTCACAGGTGAAATTTACCACAGAGACACAGAGACACAGAGATTTTGAGCGAAATCCAGTGGAAATAGCGAAGGTTCGTCTCTAGGTTTTTCTTCTCAGTGACTCTGCGTCTCTGTGGTGAAATTCTTCAAACTTCCTTCAATTTCCATTTTCCACGTTTGAACAGTAACGCGCTGGCGACGGCGAGCAGCGAGAATGCGATAGTTATCGCCCAAAAAACGCCGTCCGGCCCCCAGCCGTAATAATATGCGAGCAGATAAGCCATCGGAATTTCGAACACCCAGAAAATGAAAAAATTGAGGTATGTAGGCGTCCAAGTGTCGCCGGCCCCGTTAAACGCCGTTTCAAGCACCATCCCGAGGCCGTAGAACGCAAAACCGACGGCAATGATGTGGAAAGCGCTTCGCCCGTAAGCGAGAACACCCGGTTCGGTTGTAAAAAAGCCGATTATCGGATCGGAGAAAAAGTAAAAGATCAGCCCGACGCCAAAGTAGAACGCGGCGTTAAAACCGGCAGCCTTCCAGACCGCGGATTCGGAGCGCTCCGGCTTTTTAGCTCCCAGATTCTGTCCAACCATTGTTGCTGCTGCATTGCTCAGGCCGAGTGCCGGCAGCAATGCGAACATAACAACACGCAAGGCGATAACATAGCCGGCAATGGCTTCCTTGCCGAAGCCCGCGACGATCGGCATCAAAGCGGTCCAACTCGCCGTCGCGATCAGGAGCTGCACGACGCCGGTCGACGAAAGCAGCGTAAGTTTCCAAAGCAGCGACGGGTCAAGCCGCCAGCTTTCACGATGTACACGAATGCGCCCGCCGGGCCGAAACAGCCGCCACGCAGCGTAAAGTACACCGATTCCACGGCCGATCGACGTCCCGACCGCGGCACCAACCACGCCGAGTTCGGGAAATGGCCCGACGCCGAAAATAAAGCAGGGCGAAAGTACGATATTCAAGCCGTTTGCCAGCAGAAGAACCCGCATTGCTATCGCAGCATCGCCGGCGCCGCGAAATATCGCGTTCAGCAAAAATATAAACACGACCACGCCGTTTGCGCCGAGCATAATGCGCATGAATAGCGTGCCTTCGACGATAACATCAGGTTCGGCGCCCAATAGCGTTAGTATTTTCGGCGCGAATATGATCCCAAGAACGCTAATAGCCAGAGTGATCGCTACGCCAAGGTAGATGACGTGGGCGGCCGTTTTCGCAGCGCCTTGTTCGTCTTTCTCTCCGATTCGGCGCGAAACAGTGGCCGTTGCGCCGATCGCGAGACCGAAGGCAACCGCATAGATCAGCGCCATTACCGATTCGGTCAGCCCGACGATCGCTACGGCTCCAGCCCCGAGTTTTGCTACGAAAAAAATATCAACGATCGCAAAAAGGCTTTCGCCAAGCATTTCCAGAATCATCGGTACCGCGAGAAGGAAAATCGCAAGACCGATCGGACCTTTCGTAAAATCACGCTGCGATCCAGCAAAAGCTTCTCGAATCACCGGCCAAAACGAATTATCATGCGTTTCCGCGGACGGATTTGCAGAATCAAAAGACATAAGCTATTTACCTAACAAAAATGAGATCGGGCGCACGCGAGAAGGTGCAAATGAATTCTCGCCGCATTCGTATTTGAAACGAAA
The DNA here is from genome assembly GCA_049679665.1 of Pyrinomonadaceae bacterium. Classification (GTDB taxonomy): domain Bacteria; phylum Acidobacteriota; class Blastocatellia; order Pyrinomonadales; family Pyrinomonadaceae; genus OLB17. The sequence goes on from JBAUGL010000040.1 coordinate 36,287, forward strand.
TCGCGAGCAGTAAGGTTGCGGTAGGTCAGACAAGTTCGAGACGCATAATTTTAAGACTCTAGCACACGAACAAGGTTTTGCGAACGATTCATGGGGCGCCGCGCCAAAGTCGAATACTACCATCACTTCCGGCGGCGGCAAGCGTATTTCCGTCCGGAGAGAACGCCGTCGTGCTTGTTTCTCCGACATTTGCCTTTAGCGACAGTAACTCCTGTCCGGTTGCAGTGTCCCATATCTTAACCAGCCCCTCGCGGCCGATGGTCACCAGCCTGCTTCCATTGGGCGAGAGATCGCCGTCCCTGATCTCGGCACCGTGGCCGCTGAACGCTGCTAGTTCGTTCGCCGTTTCGAGGTCTATCAATTTCAGGCTCCAGCCGTTATTTATTATCTGAAATGCGAGCAGCTTTCCGTTCGGACCAAAGTGCGGAAGGGCATACGCCGTTCCGGGTTCGCTTTGATATGCGGAAACTTCGCGACACAAGGCGGTGTCCCAAATCCGAATGGTCCGATCGTCCGGCGCAGACGTAATAAACTGTTTTCCATTCGCGGCAAAATCTACGTCCCATCCACCACTGTTCCGTGTATCAGCGGAGCAAACCAACTTCCCGTCAGACGTCTCCCATATTCGAACTTCCGGGTCGTGCCACCAATGGCCGGCGGCTATCAGTTCGCCGTTCGGTGAAAACGTCAGGACAGTGGCCGGCTTTTGGAGATCGATCGACAGGCGCTCTCTTCCGGTAACAGCGTCCCAGACTTTTATTTTTCTGTCGTCGCCCGTCGTCGCGAATGTTGAACCATCGGTAGAGAACGCTGTCGCATAAACCTTATCGGTGTGGCCGCTGATCGTAAGCCGTTCCCGCTCGGTTTCGACGTCCCAAAGCTTCACGGTCGTATCGTCACTTCCCGATACAATTGTCTTCCCATCATGAGAAAAAGTTATTGACCCGACGCCGCTCGAATGCCCGCGGAGCAGCCCCCGAGGTTCGCTTGTCGGCACTTTCCAAATCCGCACTTTACCGTCGCCGCTGCCGGAGGCCAGCTTTCGCCCATCCCGCGAGAAATCAATAGCGCGAATGTCCTCACTGGTATAGCCCTTGAATGTTGTGATCTCACGGCCCGTTTCCGCGTCCCAAACCTTGGTCGCGTCGTCTCTGTTGCCGGTGGCGACGATCTTACCATCCGGTGAATATGCCACGGCAAGGGTTTCGCCGGTATGTCCAGTAAAAGTTCGCAAGTCACGTCCGCTTTTTATGTCCCACAGTTTCGCTGTGCCATCAATACTGCCGGTCAGAAGCTTGCTCGAATCAGGCGAAAATTTCAAATCGGTGAGCAAGCCGGTGTGTCCGACAAACATCGTCGAATCGCCGTTCGAGATCTCGCGTACCACCGGGGCCAGATTTTCATGTGCTGCGAAAAACTTTCCGTCTGAGGAAAAGGCGAATGGCTGACGAGTGTCTTTAGAGCTTATGTTATTTCGCACCTCTTCACCCGTGGCTGCGTTCCAGAATTTTATCTTTCCGCCATCGTCCCCAACGAGTATCTTTCCGCCATCAATAAATGTAAGTTCCCCGATCGCGATGTTTTCACCCGCGATGGTAAACAATTCCCGACCGGTTGAGATGTCCCACATCTTTGCCGTTTTGTCGAAACTTCCCGTCGCTAACGTCTTTCCGTCCGGCGAAAAAGCTACCGAAACCACCCAGCCAGTGTGACCGGCAAACTCCGCGGTCTGCTGTCCGGTCGACACTTTCCACAAACGTGCCTTTTTGTCCGTTCCGGCCGAAGCCAGCGACTTTCCATCGGGCGAGAACGCTACGCTGTCGACCGCTCCTTCGTGTTCAAGGGTTAGCGGCTGAGAGACCATACCTTCGGCATACATCGTTGAAAGATAACGCCATTCGAAACCGCGGAGGTCTTCGTCGCCGTTCTTCGGCGTAGTGTCGTCTAAAAGCTGCTTTAAAAGCGTCAGATTCGATGTCTCAAGAGCACTGGCCGCCAGCCGTATCTGATTCGCATATCGAACGCGCCTTTCGGTTGGTGACTCACGGTTGACCCAAAAATAGACAGCAATTAAAGCAACTGCGCCGAACGCGAAAAGCGTAACCAGAGCCATCCATTTACGCGGACGAGGCTGAACGACCTTCGGCGGGAAACCTTCGACTCTTTTATCATCCGCTGCACCGATCGGTTCGGCGTGGGTACGCTCTGCCGCAATGGCGTCTATATTTTCCGGGCTTTGGGCGGAGAGCTTCGTTACTTCGGGCAAGAACCGGAATCCGCGTCGCGGCACGGTCTCGATGAATTTGTTGCCGTTTTCGCCATCGCCGAGTGCCTTTCGGATCGACCGAATGTGTTGTGATAGATTATTTTCCTCGACAAACGAGTCGGGCCACACTTCTTCTATGATCTCGTCGCGAGTTATTAGCCTGCCTTTTGATCGGACGAGGACGCATAGGACTTCAAACGCCTTCCACTGAAGCGAAACTGGCAGTTCATCACGAAAAAGGACGCCTTTTCCGACGTCCAATTGGAACGTATCAAATAGATATATCTCCTGTTCTTTGCCGTTCATTCTTACTAATTCACGCACATTTCACAGCTTATTCATAGCCAATTCAAGACTTCTCGTGCCGAATTCGAATAGCGTAGCACATGCTTTTACTAAAGATACCAAAAGGAGATAACTTGTATGAAACACATCACGATCGCGGCGATATCGGTCCTATTCTTTTTGCAGGCATCCTGTGTGCAATCGCTGAATCCGCTTTACACCGAGCAGGATCTTACCTTCGACGACAAACTTATTGGAGTTTGGGGCGAAACGGACACACTCGAAACGTGGGATTTTTCGAAGTCGAGCAAACTGGAATACAAACTAGTACAAACCGATGAAAACGGCCGGAAAGGCGAATTTAGCGCTCGGCTTGTTAACGTGAAGGGTGAGATGTTTCTCGACATTGTGCCGATAAAAACGGGATTTATCCAAAGCGATTTCTATAAGGACAATCTAGTGGCGACACATACATTTGCCCACATCAAGGTAATGGGACCAACCGTGTATGTTTCGTTGATCGAATCGGGCTGGCTGAACAAAACCGTTGCCTCTGACTCTGGGGCGATCCGCCATGTGAAAATAGCAGACGAAACCCTTATTACATCGGGCCCGAAAGAGATACAGAACTTTCTGGTTGAAAATTTGAAGACCAAAGGCGCATTCTCGAAGCCCTTAGAATTAACGAGGAAGCGCTAATGGCGTCGGGTGACTAATTCAGGCCGAAACTTGATCTACAAGCTATCTGCCGGAGTTTGAGTGTTTTCCGGCAGCGTGATAAGGACAAGTCCGGACAGCCAGTTCCCGCGAACCATTGCGAGGTGTGTCCCGGCAGGCGACAGCTCAAAGTCGAAGATCTTATCGGTGGTGAAATTTGTTATTCTTTCGGGCGCTCCGGAAGTTATAGGGTGGCGCCAGATGTTATCGGCTCGTTCTGTTGAAACGGCAGCATAGTAAATCGAACTGCTATCTGCGGCCCACGCGATCCGACCCGCTCCGAAGGCGTCAATGGACGGATGAATTCGATATACTACATCGCCAGTCTCGAGCGACATTATAGCGATAGTCGTGTCGATTGCGTCGCCCTCAGCCAGATAGTGATACGCCAGAAACTTTCCGTCCGGCGAGCCCGAAGGTCGCACGGCATTATCAGGAACAACCACGACCGGATCGCCGCCGTCGATCGAAACCTTCCAAACACTTGAACGCGAATTGGCGACCGATTCATAGTAAACCCAGCGACCGTCGGCCGAAACGGTTGGGTACTGCTCGCCGGCGCCATCGGTAAGCTGGATCCGATCCGATCCGTCCGCATTCATTCGGAAAATGTGAAAGGCATCAGACATTGCAGTTGCGGAGAGTATATATCGAAAATCGGGCGAGGCCGTGACGTGAATGTCCTCTTCGGTTGCAAGTTGTACCGGCTCTGACCCGTCAGAATTGATGACCCAAGTCGACCGACCCTTGTATTTGATGTGGACTATCTTATCGTTTGTTAGCCACGCAATACGTCCGGCGGCTGGTATCAACGGCGAAGAGTCGTTCGGCGAGGTTATTAGAGCAACGCTCAAATGCGAATCCAGGTCGACCTTTTTGGAAACGATTTGGCGGCCGTCAGCCGAGGCCGTTAATCCTTTATAGTTCGTCGCGTCGTCGGTAAGGCGATCTACCTTGCCGGTTACGCGGTTAACGAACCAGATCTGCAACGGCTCCGCAGGACGATCTTTTCGACCAGTAACCAGCAGGCCGTTGTATTTCGGGATCCAAACAATATCCGAAATATTTTGCCATTTTTCATTTGTCAGGAGCTTTTCAGTACCATCGGCAACCGCAATTTCAACGAGCTCGTTGTTCGAGCGGCCGGAATCGGAGTTACCAACTGAAACCGCGATCGTGTCGCCCTCCGGTGACCAGGCCATTTCTTCGTAGCAATGGGTGATGTCCCGAGTGGCCAGAGTTCGCTCGACCTTACTTTCAAGTTCCGCCAAAACCAATGAGCAGGATCTCTGGTCGTCTTCAGTCCGGCCAAAAACGGCGTGGCTATCATCCTTCGAAAGGCTAAACATTCCTGAAAGCCGTTCGAGTACCGCAACGGGTGAGCCGCCGAAAATCGGGATCCGGGAGAGTCGATAGGTATTGGACGTTGTAGGCTGGGTATAGAAGATCTGTTCGCCGTCGTGAGAAAAGCTGATCCAGTTGTATTGCTTTTCCGTTGCTTTACTGATCGGGATCGCTTGTTCGGATGCGACTCGTTTAAGCCATAACTGATAATTATTTCCTGTCTGAGTAACATACGTGACATGCTTGCCGTCAGGCGAGATCGCCCCCGAAATAGCGCCGGCAATCGTCTGATAATTTGCGCCTGCGAAAAGGTTTACTTCCGTCACACCTCGTTCACGCCATAGATAGAACCCAACACCTGACACGAGCAGGACGGAAACAACGATCGCCACCGCCGCTATCACTCGTTTCCGTTTCCCCCGCCGGACGGGTGTGTCAGCGGGCTCGGTAACCGACTCATAGCTAGGGACTTGCCTAACAGCGTGCCCATTCGGCGCTAACGATCTTACCTCGACATTGAATCGATACCCTCGGCGCGGCACCGTTTCGATCATGCGGTTCTCTTCATCACCGATCAAGCCGCGCAACCGGCGGACATGCTGCGAGAGGTTATTTTCTCCGACATATGTATCCGCCCATAGCTCCTCGATCAGATCGTCTCGAGTAAGTAATTGGTTGTTATGCTTTACCAGATGATACAGTAGTTCGTAAGTCTTTGGCTGCAGATTGAGCGGCACATTATCTCGAAATAGCATCCGCTCGCCGGTATCGAGCCGAAATTTATCAAATTCGTAAACTACTGAATTTGCAGGGGTCATAGGTCAGTTCACAAGTAATTCACCAATAATTAAGCCCCCAATTCAAGACTTCTCTCCCGATTTGACGCTACGGTGAACATAACGATCCTGATCTTTCGAATCGTAGATAAAGTTCACCCTTTTATATCACGATTGAGCTGGAAATGGGCCAGGATTTGGATGGAATCAATGAAAATTACCTCACGCCCCACGTTGATAAACCGTGCATTTAACTCAACGAAGCTCATTTTCGCATCCTCAAGTCGGCGAAAACTCTTAACACAATTCGGAATTGTCTTCGTTTTCTTCGTTCCTGCGCCGTTTTATTTCGCCCAACCACAAGTTTCTACGTCGTCCGAGTCGTTTGATATGCTTGTGGTCGGCGATTCGCACATCTCCGGGCAGGGGTTAAGCGAAAAGAACAAGTTTTACTACCTGGTAAAGGAATGGATCCAGAATGACGTTTTCGCTGCGGAGCGTACGGTCAATCTTAAAGTCAAGGCCCACTCGGGCGCACGGATAGAAATTCATGCCGACGAGCTCAAAAAGTTGCAAAAAGCCGGCGACGATATCTACAAATTCCATCACATCGAGGCGACTTTGTCGCAGCCCAGCATAACAGCGCAGATCGATTTTGCACGAAAAGAGTATGCCGATCCGATGGCGGTAGACCTCGTAATGTTATCCGGCGGCATCACGGATATCCTCGTTGCTAACACGATCAATCCATTTCTGAAAGAATCTAAACTTCGGGAATTGATCCACCGATACTGCAATCAGGCGATGTTTGATCTACTGGAGCACGTTATGAGCACGTTTCCGAACGCGAACGTGGTTGTCGTCGGTTATTTCCCGATAATTTCGACGAAAAGTGATATAAAGGCGATCACACGATATCTATTCAAAGCCGTTAAGTTTCCTCATGTGCTGCAGCCGATCCTCACGAATGTGGTAAGTCGTCAGTTTTTGAAGATCCTGCGAAAAAAGATGACGCTGCGTTCGCGTCTGTGGGTCGCCGAATCAAACCGAGAAACACGGGACGCTATTGCGCGGATCAACGCCAAACTTGACGCCCCGAGGGTCCTGTATGTTGAGTCGCCGATCACCGAAGAATCAAGCTTCGGCACTCGCGGTTCCCATCTATGGGGGACCGACAAGGACAATTACCCAGCTGACGAAAAATATCGAGTTCGAAAAGAGATCTGTCCGAAAGTATTTGCCGAGCTGAAGCACCACCATTACGGCAAAATGTCCGTGCGCATGTGTGAACTGGCGGCGATCGGCCACCCAAATGTCGAAGGCTCACACGCGTACGCAAAGGCGATCAGCCGGGAGCTGCGGCCCTTATTTACGTCTTACGCGGCCTCAAAGAAACCGTAGCCGCCGCCCCTGAGATTCTGAACTAGAGTTAGAAGTAAAAGAGATTCTCATCTCTAAAGAGTGATGTCTTGAACCTCGCTTCAGGGAACGTTTGTCTCAAAAACCGACTTAAAGGAGAAAAAAAATGAAAATCCCCTCGACCAACTTGAAAACTTTACTTGCAGGCTCCGTCGCGACCTTCGTATTGATGGCAGCAATGTCGACATTCGCATCCGCCGCCTTCACCATCATTCCGCCGGACGACGCACTGGCGCTTACCGGAAAGACATACGGAGAATGGTCCGTTGCTTGGTGGCAATATGCAGTTGCGATCCCACAGGAAAACAGCCCCTTTTTCGACGAGACCGGAGCCAATTGTAACTACGCACAAGGCGGCCCAGTGTTCTATCTTTCGAGTAATCTGGGAGGCGTCGGAGCGCGAAACGAATGCGTCGTTCCGGCGGGAAAGATCCTTTTTATCCCGCTGCTGGCCGTATTGCTCACCCGCGATCGCGACAATGGACATACGGAACATAGCCTGAGGAATTACTGTAACAGCTTTATCAGATCGACAAAGGACCTTCAGGTGACCATCGACGGTGAACAGGTTGCCTTGAGTCTAGATCCGCACAGCACGCCGCTGCGGACGCGTTCACCGAACGGCTTCTTCTCTGTCACTGACAACTTGTTCGGCGGCGGGGTTACATCCGAGGCTGTCACGGACGGCTACTATCTGATGATCGAACCGCTGCCAGCAGGGCCGCATACGATCACGTTTGGCGGAGCCACGCGAAACTTTTCATCGTATATTACCTACAATCTCGTTGTAGCTCCGTAGTTTAGGCTTGGCGTCATAATAGTTCACGGCACACTGTTGAAAATTTAAGTTTAGACGTGTGTGCCGTGAAATTTTCGATCCATAAATTGACACGTATTACTCGAAATGGAATATCCTAAGTGTTTAGAAATGGGTTCGGCCAATAAAACATATGATCGAAAAAACGACGTCCGAGTTTGATTGGCGTCGAGTTGTTATACTTGCGGTTCTCTTAGGTTCTCTGGCGCTCATCATCTTGTTCGCTCCGCGGGAGCAAGTATTGAGCTATCATGCATTCGCAGACAACCGCTCATTCTTCTCCGTTCCAAATTTCTTTGATGTCGTATCCAATTTTACCTTCCTTATTGTCGGACTTCTTGGTCTCAACCACTGCTTTAAGACACGCCCGGGCAACCTAAAATACGCCTGGTTCTTCCTGTTTGCGGGCGTAACCCTGGTTAGTGTCGGATCAGCCTATTATCATTGGGAACCGAATAATGAGTCCCTAGTATGGGACCGCCTACCGATGACCGTTGGATTCATGGGCCTTTTCGCGGCGTTGATCGGCGAATATGTCAGTGAACAACTCGGGCGTATCCTATTGATCCCGTTGGTGTTGTTCGGTATGGTCAGTGTCACTTACTGGCATTGGAGTGGAGACCTACGAGTATATATTTGGGTCCAGGCGGTTCCGCTCATAACGATCCCGGTGCTATTCCTGCTTTATCGGTCGAGGTATACACACCAGTGGCTGCTGCTTTTGGCGCTCGGATTATATGCACTCGCAAAAGTCACAGAACTCTACGATCTTGAAATATTCGAAGCGTCTGGAAGATGGATAAGCGGTCACACGATCAAACATATTCTTTCCGCCGCCGGATGTGCCGCTATATTAGTAATGCTGCGCCTTCGAAGATTGACATCACCTCGGGACGTCACACGTTGAGATAGCCGAGGCAGCATATTGAATAAATCTGAGTGTCGGGGCACTCATCTACAATCTACCGAAAAAGCGGCGCAAAACGTGGCGTCGTTTTCGCTCAGTAGTACCGCGAAAGTTTCCAACCCTTTCCCAAATCGTTATACTCTTGCTATTGGTATGAAGATCGCGGTAGCAATGAGCGGCGGCGTCGACTCATCATCGGCGGCGGCGCTGTTAAAGGAACAGGGGCACGAACTCGTTGGCTTCACGATGCAGTTGTGGAATCAGCGGCGCGGCATTAGCGTGGATGAAAACGGCGATCCGCTTCCGAGCCGCTGCTGCTCGCTCGACGATGTTTACGATGCACGACGGGTTGCCGAAAGTCTCGGGTTTCCGTTTTACGTGTTAAACCTCGAGAAGGATTTCGACCGCGACGTTGTCGAGCCGTTCGTCGATGGCTACCTTTCTGGTGAAACGCCGATCCCGTGCGTTGCATGTAACTCACGTTTGAAATTCGCCTCGCTCGATCGGATGGCCGTATCGCTTAACTGTGACAAGGTCGCGACGGGACATTTCGCGCGGGTTGAATATGATGAGCCAGCCGATCGCTACCGCCTGTTTCGAGGGAAGAATCATTGGAAGGATCAGAGCTATTTCCTTTGGGAACTCACGCAAGATCAGCTTTCTCGTGCATATTTCCCGTTAGGCGAAATGCTCAAGAGCGAGGTTCGCGAAATTGCTCGCGAAGCTAACCTGTACACCGCCGAGAAGCAGGAATCGCAGGAGATATGCTTTGTTCCCGACGGTAAATACGCCGAGTTTATTGACCGGTATCTCGACCACGAAGGCCGCGCTGATGAAATGCCCGATCGCGGTGAGATAATAAATTCGGCTGGCGAAACACTAGGTGAGCACGGCGGAATTCATCGATACACGATCGGCCAACGCCGGGGCCTCGGTATCGCCCACGAAAAGCCGCTATATGTAATTCAGATCGAGCGAGCGAAGAATCAGATTGTCGTCGGCGAGGGTCATGAGCTCGAATCCTTGGAATTCACCGCAAAGGGCGTTAACTGGGTAGCTTTTGATGTACCCGCCGAACCGGTCCGCGCCGATGTAAAAGTTCGGTATCGCCATGAACCGGCGCCAGCTTCGATCTACGCTTTGCCGAATGCACGCGCTCGTGTCGTATTCGATGAGCCGCAGCGAGCCATTACTCCCGGCCAGGCAACCATTTTCTATAACGGCGATGAAGTTGTCGGCGGTGGGTGGATCGAACAATAATCGTATGTCAAAACCTAAGAAACGCCCGAGTAGGGCAGCAAAGGCGTCGAAGAAGATCGTCGAAAACTCGAAATTGCTTGCCGTAAAAGCGGTCAAGGTAACGAATTTGGGAGGCGAATTCAGACCTGGTGATAGTGCCACAAAAACGAGCGAAGCGATAAAACCGCGTCCCGATAAGAAGCGCGGCTGATCAAATTTGGGACCTACCTGTGCCGATCTCGACCTCGATGACAAAATCCGATCTCCGAAACGTCGTTCTAGCCAAACAGAGATCCCTCTCTGCTGCTGAGCGTTTTTCGAAGAGTCAGGCGATCGCCGATCGCTTTTTCGAGACGATCGACTTAGATGCGATCAAACTGTTGCATTGCTTTATTCCGATCGACAGATTCAACGAGGTCGATACTCTATTGATCTTCCACCGAATTTGGAAGGACTTTCCGCTAATTCAAACGGTTGTGCCGTGCATACAGTTCGACACCGGATCGATGGAAAACGTTCGATTTTCCTCAAAAACTGATCTGGTTGAGAATAAATGGGGCATCCGCGAACCTGACATCACTGAACCTGTAGCCAGCGATAAAATTGATCTGGTTCTAGTGCCTTTATTGTGTTTCGATTCGGACGGGCATCGCGTCGGATATGGTAAGGGATTCTACGATCGCTTCTTGATCAGGTGCCGACCGGATTGTTTAAAGATAGGCCTTAGTTATTTCCAGCCCGTGGAGCGAATCGAGGACGCCGGCGAGCATGACATGAAACTCAACCTTTGTGTGACGCCCGAACGGATATTCGGATAGAAAAATTCACACAGGAGGTCGGGAATATCTCTAAATTCCCGCCTCCTGTGCTCTAAATACTTACCTACTTGGTTTTCAGAAGATCTCTAATTTCCGTAAGCAATGCTTCCTCGGGTGGTGGCGGCGTTGCGGCAGCAAGCTTGGCGAAGTAGCCCATTGCCCATTTAGCAACCAAAAACATTACAAATGCCACGATGAGGAAGGTGATAATGTCGCTTATAAGCTGCCCATAGCGAACAAGCGGAGCGCCCGTCTTAACGGCGGCTTCAATTTGTTCTGCAGTCGCTCCCGGTTGAAGCTTTCCGCTTAGATCCCAGAATTTCGTTTTGAAATCCGTCCCGCCGGTCGCCATTCCGACAAACGGCATAACGATGCCTTCGGTAAAGGTTGTAATTATCTTACCGAATGCGGCACCCATGATCACCGCTATGGCAAGATCAAGGATATTTCCGCGACCAATAAAGGCCTTAAAGTCATTCCACATATTATTTATGTTCTCCCTAAAGGTTGGTTGAGTTTGAGATTCTTTAATGGTAAACCTCGGCCGTCTTCCGGACAAGCCGAGTTTACAAGAAATGTTTTAGGGAAACACTAAACTTGCGGACGGAGAAAAAGCGCTGATCGCGGACGATCAGGCGGCGACCGCTTCGGCTGACTCTTCGTCCTCATCAGTATCGAGTTCCGATGCGTCAATATCGTCGGGCACTGCTGTCGAGTATGACGAAACACTGGAGCTGTACGACGACTTGGCTGACACCTCATGCGTTTCCTGCGTCTCGCGCGCCTTGAGCATGCTGCATCCGCCTTCAAGGATTGCGCCTTCTTCAAGGATCAGCTTCGGAGTTTCAACATTCCCGACCACTTTTGCGGTTCGTCCGAGATGTACTTTATCGGTTGCGTGAATATCGCCGTTCACGGTGCCGTTTATTTGGGCCGATGCGACCGAAACATTTGCGTCCACCTGCCCGTTCGTCCCCACGATCAGGGCACCGGCGTCTGATGATACGGTTCCGTGCAAATGTCCATCGACACGAAGCATCGCCTGAAATTGTGTTTCGCCGGTAAGTACAGTTCCGTGTCCGACATAGCCGCTTAGGCGACCTTCCTTGATGTCCCTGGCCATCGAATCGCTGTCCGTCACCGGTCGTGACGAAGGCGACGATTCAGCCGAATACTGATAAAGCGTTTCGGGATTTGCTCTTTGGTCCTGATAACCTGTCCTGTCTGTTTCTCCAGAATCGGAGTTTCTACCCATTCTAATCATATCTACTCCTACTCATTGACGTTTAATTTTGCGCGAAAATGTCCTGCGAAAAAACCAGACCCAAGATCGTGGTAACGCTGTTATTTTGGCCTGGGACCGGTTTCGGAAAGCCTGATTTCGAATCAACTGTTTCTCAATACTAGACGAGTTATCGGTAGCTGTCCAGCTTTTTTTGAGTTTGTAAAATTCAAGACATCGTGTCAGAATGCTCAGTTCCGGAGGTATTGGATACATTGTTTGTAGAGAGCAAGACAAAAACGCGCCTGTTAAAGAAAATGGGAAATGCCGTCTCCGACTTCGGTATGATCGAAGACGGCGATAAAATAATGGTGTGTCTTTCAGGTGGGAAGGATAGCTACACGATGCTCGATCTACTCCTCGATGTTCGTCGCCGCGCTCCCATCGATTTTGAGATACTTGCGGTTAATCTCGATCAAAAACAGCCTGATTTTCCCGAGAATGTCTTGCCTGAATATCTCCAAAACATAGGTGTGCGTTACCGCGTCGTCGAAGAAGACACCTATTCGGTAGTCAAGGAGCACGTTCCGGAAGGCAAAACATTTTGTTCGCTCTGTTCAAGGCTTCGCCGCGGAATCCTTTACACAACGGCACTCAAGGAACGCTGTACCAAGATCGCACTCGGTCACCATGCGGACGATATTATCGCGACATTTCTATTGAATTTATTTTACGTCGGGCAGCTGAAGGCGATGCCGCCGATCCTTCGATCCGATGCCGGGAACAATACGATCATACGGCCGCTCGCATATTGTCAGGAAAAAGATATCGCAGCATATGCCGAAGAGAAGCAGTTTCCGATCATACCCTGTAACCTTTGCGGTTCTCAGCCAAACTTGAAGCGTGCACGCGTTAAAAAGCTTGTAAGTCAACTCGAAAAAGAGGTTCCGTTTATACGCAGCTCTATCCTGACCGCGCTTTCGAATGTCACAGGTTCACATTTGCTCGATCGTGAACTGTATGATTTCGTTAATTTCGAGCCGATGATCAAACAAATTCCCGCTGGTCACGGCAGCGTTGAGAAAGAGTTGGATGCAGTGTTCGATCATAGCGAGCCCGCGTTCGTTCCAAACCTTATGGAGACGGCCGGAATCGCGGCAAGCCAGTAATAATTTCCTTCATTTCCGGCATATGAGCGACGCAAATCTGCAGTCTGACCTTTGTGTACCGGCCGAGATCAACCTATATTACGACCTGTTCATTCCCAGTGATTCTAGTCAATTAGCGCCCTTAATTATTGCGGTTCACGGTTATGGTGCGCACAAGCAATATATGATGCGCGAGGCCCGGTTGGTTGCGCCGGAAGACTTCGTGATCGCATCGGTCCAAGCGCCGCATCAGCATTTTCGAAAGACCGAAACAGGCCTTCGCCCCGGATTTGGCTGGGTGACCGACTACAGACCAGATGAATCCATTGCACTTCACCACAATTTCCTGTTGCAGATAGTCGAAAGATTCACCGATGGCGGCGTGATCGACCCGGACCGGATATTTCTTTATGGATTCTCACAATCGTGTGCGCTCAATTTCCGTTTTGCCTTCACGTATCCTGATATTTTGAAAGGGGTCATAGGCGTTGCCGGCGGAATTCCAGGCGACCTCGATACTAACGAGAAATATGGTACGTTCACTGCCGATGCTCTATATCTCTACGGGGATTGCGATGAATTCTATCCGTTTGAAAAATTTCAGGAATTTGAGCAAAAACTCTATAACCGGCTGCCGAATTTCACATCTAAATACTATTCGGCAAAACATGAAATAACGGACGAAATGCGACGGGATATAAGGGATTTTCTTGGTGACCGGTAAACTTCGGCTATTTCACACGTAAAGATCGTATTTCAACCTTTCCCTCAAGAGCGGCCGGAAGCGTAAGACGGGTAGTTGTCTCGCCATTGACATCGCTGGCGCCCTCGACAACAAAATCTCCTGGGAGAACGGTTTCGAATAGTGACTTCGCGCCATATACGACTACGGTCGCAGTCCGTTGATGAGCGTCCTTGACCGGTACGAGGAAAATCTTCTCGACCCGTTTCTCGCCGATCCGCATGAGCACATCAACTACCGTTTCCAACACGGTCGCTTTCGGGTGTGAAACATCAATTGACGTCTGCCTTGAGGTAAAATCCGATGTTCGACCGGTAAGATTGATCTTTTCGGTCGAGACGGAAGTCAGCAGTCGAATAAAGCTTGCCGGGCCCCGGACCCGGACCCTTTGCGGCTGTACCGATTCGCCGTATATCTCATAGCCTTCTGGGAGCTCGCCTTCCGTCTCCACGTGGACGTCCACCTCTTTTTCCTCGACAGCCTCCAGCCTCACCGCGATCTTGTTCGGCTCGATCCCGTCCAGTTTTATGCCCGTCGGGAGTTCGATCGCAACAGTTTCAGGGTTCAAGTTAACGACCCGGTCACCCGGCGGAGTATCGGTAAGGTCCAGAAAAACGCCGAGGTCATTTTTATTGATCTGGCCAATTCGGCGCTTGTCTCCGCTAATAACGATATCGACTTCCCGTATCGGTGAATTTGTGATCTCCGTGCTGCTTGAGAATCGAAGCGTCAGCGGGATCCCGCTCATTCTGGTCGTTGTCGGCGTGCTCAACCCCGTAACGCCAAACCAGAGGGCAAGCGTGATGATAACGGCGACCAGCTTCATCATCCAATCCTCAAGAAAAATCTTTCGAATTATATGCTTTAAAAACAGGCCCGGCGGCCGCTTTTCCTGGTTATGTTTTGAGTCCACCGCCATCTTACATTATCCGATCGTGACTTCTGTCTCCGCGTCGTTCATCGCTTTCGCGGCGTCGCGCTTCCTTTCGACGAACGGTATATCCATCGCGTGTAGTACTACCTTCTTAAGCTGGTTGGTGTCGAGGTTTCGTCGTACCTCGCCACTTTCGACGTAGGTAATCAACCCCGTTTCCTCCGAAACGACGATGGAGATCGCATCTGTTCCCTCAGTTATGCCAATGGCGGCTCGATGACGCGTGCCGAGATCACGGGAAATGCTCGGATTCTTGGTCAGCGGCAGAAATACGGAAGCCGCCGCGATCCGTTCGTCTTGAATGATCACGGCACCGTCGTGCAGCGGCGTAGCCGGGTTAAATAGTGTTACAAGGATATCGTAGCTGAGCTTAGCGTCGAGTTGGACGCCGGAATCTATGAAATTGCGGAGGCCTACGTTTCGTTCGATCACGATAAGAGCTCCGGTCTTTTCTGATGCCAGAGTCGTCATCGCCAGGACGATCTCGTCGTATACGCTCCCGCCGAACTGGGCCCGCTGCTTGCGCAGGATAGGAAACCGAAGCCGGTTAGCGAAAAACATTAGTGCCTGTCGGATCTCGGACTGAAACAGAACAATTATCGCGATACCGATATAAAGAACAGCCCAACGAAGAACAAATTCAAGGGTAGCGAGGTCCTGGGCGACTGCGAGCCAATACAGTAGCGCTAATAACACTATACCGACGATCGTCGGAACGGCTCGGGTGCCTCTAAGCAGTCTGAGCAACACGTAGACAAGGACGAATACTAACGCAATGTCGAGCAAATTGCGAAATGTGAACATCTGCGGAATATATTCGCCGAGCTTCATTTACCTATCCCATATGCTCAGGATTAACTGATTTTACCGTCGCGTCGCTAGCGCTTGCTATCTCCAAGAATATCATATCGACTTTTGACTCCGCTTTCTTGATCGAGTCCTCGACCTCAGCGACCGTTTTAATGATCTCGGCGTTCGAAAGCTCGTCGTTGAGGTTAATGTGCGCATTAACGAGGATCTGTTTCGGAGCCATGTGCATCGTCAGAAGTTCAACCACTTGATTCACGTTCGGGTGAGCGTTTATGGCGCCGCGAATGGCATCGACCGATTTCGGTATGGCCGCTTCGCCTAGCAGCAGGCCCCGCGAAGATCGTGCAAGGACGAACGCGACGATCGCAAGAACCACCCCGATCGCCATTGAAGCGACGCCATCCCAGTATGGGGCATAATTGGCTGAGAGATAGATGCCAGCGGCGGCAAGCACGATGCCGACCAAAGCCGCGGAGTCTTCAAATATCACGGTTTTCGCGGTCGGATCCTTTGATTCCCGGAGGTATTGCCTAAAAGTCAGGCCTTCGTGGTGCGCTTCATTTATTTCCTGGTAAAGCGCCAATCCTATCGAACCCGCCTCAAGCACAAACGAAACACCGAGGATCCAATACGCCCAATAAACGTTATCCGGCGGATGCGGGTGCGCAAGTTTTTGGAAGCCTTCGTATAGGGCGAAGGTTGCTCCTACGCCGAAAATAAAGATCGCAGCGATAAATGACCAGAAAAAACGCTCCTTCCCATGACCGAACGGGTGCTTCTCTGAAGGTGGGCGTCGAAAGAACCGCAGCCCGAGAAGCAGAAAGACCTGATTGGTCGTGTCGGCAAGAGAATGCAGCGTTTCGGCCATCATTCCGGACGATCCCGTCAAAACCGCACCGATGAATTTTAAGATCGTTATTAGACCATTTGCGACTAGTGCGCCAAGAACAGCCAGCATTCAAATCTTCTCCCATTTGACTTGTATTGTAAGTTGATTATCTGACAAAGCCACCGGCAACCAAAATCACCTTCGCAAATTATGAATCACCGGCTAAACTTATTTCTATTCAGTTCCGTTTTTTACCGTGGGGGCAAAGCCAATAATGAAATTTGAGAGAGTTTTTGTGATCCGTACGAAACTTCAACGAAACGCATACTAACGGCACAGAAATCCGACTAGATTTCCGTCCTTGTCGAGCACGCCGACCGCTCCGATACCGTTTGCGCCCATTAGCTCGCGAGCTTCATGTAGCCGCGTGCGCGTTTCGACAAAATGCTCCGGCGCCACGGCACGCATTGCTTCGCTTACCTTTATCTTGTGCCAATCTTCACGCCGAATCGTTTTCATATCGGCCAGCAGGAGCATTCCGTAAAGCTGTCGGTCCTTCGCGATGGGGAACACCGTTCTGCGGTGCATCGGCAAAATATTATCGACAAAGTGCAATACGGTAACTTCGGGCGAGACGGCTCGCGGCATTTGCATTATTTCGCCGACCCGCACCTGCTCAAGGTCTCGGACCTCGTTGATAATTCCCTTCGCGGCATCGTATAGGAACAGCCCGACGAGGATCGTCCAAAACCCGGTGAACAGGTCCGTTCTAAATAAGGCGATGAAAAGCCCGAAAGTGATCATCACCGCCGCGATCACTTGCCCGCAGCGGCCTGTCAATATAGTTGCTTCGTCCAGGTCCTTGCCGCTTTGCCACAGATATGCTCGAAGTACTCGCCCGCCATCGAGAGGATAGCCGGGAAAGAGATTAAAAACGGCTAGCAGAAAATTTCCCAGTGCAAGCGTAAGCAACAGAAGCACCAGAATATCGAGCTCTACGGCATTTGCCACAGCCATAATTGCGACAAATATCAGAGCCAAAGCGAAGCTCGCAACAGGTCCGGCGATAGCAATTCGAAACTCCGCCCGCGGAGTCTTGGGTTCGTTACCGAGCCGTGACATACCGCCGAATGGATGCAGCATTATCTCAAGCACCTGCACGCCTTCAAGGCGGGCGGCATAAGCGTGCGCAAGTTCGTGGATCAGTATAGAGGCAAAGAAGACCAGCGTCGTCATAAGACCAAATATGAGACTCGTCGGTAAACTCTCAATAAATGGATTGATGCCGTTCGCTGTAACGGCTGTCATCAGAACGATCACAAAGACCCATCGATAATCAGCTA